>JAICJR010000112.1 GCA_025928345.1 Thermoleophilaceae bacterium
AGTACCGGCGCGATCAGCGCGGGGATGATCACCTTCCCCACGAGCCCGCTGGCGATCACGTTCCCGGTTCCGGTGGCCGCGATCATCGAGCCCACGAGGCCGCCGATCAGCGCGTGCGACGAGCTCGAGGGCAGGCCGAAGTACCAGGTGATCAGGTTCCATGCGATCGCGCCGATGAGGCCGGCGAACACGATCGTCGGCGTGACGGCACTCGACTCGACGATGCCGCTGCCCACGGTGGCGGCCACCTTCAACGAGATGAACGCGCCCGCGAAGTTGAGGAGAGCGGCCATCGTGACGGCCAGGCGCGGCGACATCGCGCGCGTGGAGATGGAGGTGGCCACCGCGGTGGCCGTGTCGTGGAAGCCGTTCGTGAAATCGAAGGCCAGAGCCGTGACCACGACTATGACGAAGACGACGTCGCTGCCCATCAGGCGTTCTTGAGGACGATCCCCTCGAGCGTGTAGGCCACCTTCTCGGTGGCGTCGATCGCCTCCTCGAGGCGCTCGTAGATGTCCTTCCAGCGGATCACGACCATCGGGTCGATGCCGTCGTCGAACAGCGCGGCGAGCGCCTCGCGCGACAGCCGGTCGCCGTCGTTCTCCAGGCGGTTGACCTCCACGGTGTAGTGGGAGATGTCCTTGAACCCTCGCAGCCGCGGCATCGCCTCGTAGATCTGCGTGCACGCGAGCACAAGCACCTTCGCCATCTTCTGCGCGTGCTCCATCGGAGCCTGGATCTTGTAGAGGCCGAGGAAGTCCGCGACCTCCTCGATGTAGTCCACGATGTCGTCCATCGCAGAGGCCAGGGCGAGGATGTCCTCGCGGTCGATCGGCGTGACGAACGTGTTGTTCAGCCGCTGGACGATGTCGTGCGTGATGCGGTCCCCGTGCTGCTCGCAGATGAGGATCTCGCGGGCCAGCTCGCTCTTCTCGGGGAAGTCGCGCAGCATCTGCTCGAGCAGCTCGGCGGAGCGTTTGATGTTGCCGCCGGCCTCCTCGAACAGGTCGAAGAATTCGCGGTCTCGCGGCAGGAAGACCTGCGACAGGCGTGCCATGTGGCTCAGTTCCCTCCTGGGCTTCTTTCTGTGGGGGCGGCGTCCCTAGCTCAGGGGTGCGCCGATGCGCTCGGCGATCCTGTCAAACCTTCCCGACAACTCGTCCTCTTGAACCGAAGGAAGCCAGAAGACGGTTCGCGTCACGCCTGCCGCAGCATAGTCAGCGATCTGGTCGGGATCGGGCTTGGCCCCGAAGGCGGTCACCTCGGGAAGCTCCCGCCCCGCCTCGTTCGAGGCGCGTCGAAGCTCCTCCAGGCGCCCCATGAACTCCTCGTGCGGCAGCCTGCCGGGCTGCGGGAACCAGCCGTCGCCGTAGGCGAGCACGCGCTCCACCACGCGCTTGCCCATCCCGCCGATCATCACCGGCGGATGCGGCTTCTGGAGCGGCTTCGGCCACGACCAGATCGGGTCGAAGTCCACGAGTTCGCCGTGGTACTCGGCCTCGTCGTCGGTCCAGATCGCCTTCATCGCCTCCACGCGCTCGCGCATGAGGCGGAAGCGCGTGGCCGGGTCCGTGCCGTGGTTGCGCAGCTCCTCGAGGTTCCAGCCTGCGCCGATGCCGAAGATCATCCGCCCGCCGGAGAGCATGTCCACGCTCGCCACCTCCTTGGCCGTGACGATCGGGTCGCGCTCGGTGACGAGGCAGATGCCGCTGCCGATCTTCACACGCTCGGTTGCCGCCGCCGCGGCCATGAGCGAGACGAACAGGTCGTGGGTGTGCCAGTACGGCTCGGGTAGGTCGCCGCCGCCCGGGTAGGGCGTGTCGCGGCTCGCCGGGATGTGAGTGTGCTCGGGGAAGAACACGGAGTCGTAGCCGCGCTCCTCGGCCATCTGCGCGAAGCGCCCCGGATCGACGGAGTAGTCGGTGGCGAATATGGCGGCGCCGTAGTTCATTGCTGTGGCGGCATTGCGGTGGTGAGTCGCTCGGCCACATCGTCGGCGAAGCCCGGCATCCGCCGGCGCACCTCGGCCGCGGCCGCCTCGTGATCGTACGAGACACGGCGCAGCTCGAGCTCCCCGTCGCCTGAGACGAGCGCGTAGGCCGCGCGCGGATCGCCGTCGAAGGGCATGCCCACGCTGCCGGGGTTCACGAGGTCCACGCCGCCCGGCCCCTGCCGCCTGAACTGCACGTGCGTGTGGCCGAATACGAGCCGCCCCTCCGTCGCGCCGTCGATCAGCTCCTCCTCGTCGTCGGCGGGCTCCGGGAGGAAGCTGCGCATGTCGGAGATCGGCGAGCCGTGCGAGAAGCGCGTGCCGTCGAGCGCCGTGGTCTGCGGCAGGCGCGAGAGCTCGGCGATGGTCTCGCCGTCGAGCTTCTCGCTCGTCCACTCCGCGGCCTCCTGCAGCAGCGGAACGTCGGGCACGTCGCCGCGCGAGGCGAGCCAGCGCTCCCAGTTGCCGCGGATCCACTCCGCGCGCGGCAGTTCGCGCAGGACGGCGAGCACCTCGAGCGGCCAGCCGCCGAGCGCCGTGTAGTCGCCGCCGAGCAGGTATTGGTCGGCGCCGGCGTCGCGCGCGTCCTCGAGCACCGCCTCGAGCGCCGGCAGGTTGCCGTGGATGTCGTACAGCACGGCGAGCATCAGAACAGCGTCTCGCCCGCGCGCGCGCGTGAGCCGGTGCGGCGCGGAACGCCCGCCGCCTCCGCCAGCGCCGCCTCCACGTCGGCGAGGATCGCGCGCTCCGAGCGCGACGCGATCAGCGGCTGGTTGAGGCCGTCGACGTGCACATAGGTGCGCCTGCCCTCGCCGCGCTCGTCGCCCTCGATCGGCACGAGCGCGAACACGCGATCCGCGCGTACGAACTTGCCGTAGCCGATGGGCACCATGCGGGGGTCGCGGCGAGCCACGTCACGAGCCTACCCAGTTCGGATTGCCTCGATGGCGTCGCCGAGCGTGTCGTGCATCGCGACCGCCTGGTCCACCTCGGTCACCTCGAGCGAATG
Organism: Thermoleophilaceae bacterium; assembly: GCA_025928345.1. GTDB lineage: Bacteria > Actinomycetota > Thermoleophilia > Solirubrobacterales > Thermoleophilaceae > JAICJR01. The sequence goes on from JAICJR010000112.1 coordinate 3,000, forward strand.
CCGGATGAGCGAGCCCGCCGGGACCACCAGGACGAGCGTTTGCCGCCTTCCGCTGAGGCGTTCGGCCAGCTCGAACAGCATGCGGATGCCCGCGCTGTCGAGATACTCCGTCTCGGAGAGGTCGAGCACGAGCCCCGGGGCGTCGTTCGGCGCCACGTCCGAGATGTCGAGCTCGAGCCGCGGCGCGTTCGACATGTCCACCTCGCCGGCGAGCCGGACCACCGGCACGCCGTCGCGGCGCTCGACGATCGCCGTCGCCATCCCAGCCATCAGCCCTCCGACCCGATCCGCCGCCGCATCATCACCTCGGTTCCCTCCTTCCGGCGTTCGATCCGCACGTCCTCCATCAGCGCGTCGATCAGCTTGAGGCCCCGCCCGCGGTGGCGCCCGCGCGGCGCGCGCCACGAGCCGCTGTCGCGCACCCACACCGTCACCGTGTCGCCCTCGAGCGTCCCCTCCACCTCGAAGCGCGCGGGCCGCGCGCCGTATGCGTGCTCGATCGCGTTCGCGCTCGCCTCTCCGGCGGCGATAGTGATGTCGTAGATCTGCTGCGCGGTGGCCTGCGTCGCGCGCAGCCAGCGCATCAGCATTCGCCGCAGGCGCGACAGCTCGCTCGGCTCGGCGCGCAGGCTCGTGTGGAAGCTGGCGGCGTCCACCTCCACCGGGCGCAGCGCGAGCACCGCGATGTCGTCCGCGCGCTCGGGGTCCGGCGCGCTCTGCTCGATCACGTGGTCGCACAGCTCCTCGAGCGAGTCCGGCGCGTCGGCCAGGATGCGCTCGAGCCGCGCGATCCCATCCTCGAGCGCCTCGCCGCGGCGCTCCACCAGGCCGTCCGTGTAGAGCAGCAGTGTCGTGTCCGGCGAGAGGTCGAGCAGCGACGCCTCGTAGCGCGCGTTCGGCGAGACGCCCACGGGAAGCGAGCCCTGGCCGTTCACGGCGGTCACGCGTCCGTCCGGTGAGCGGACGAGCGGCGGCGGGTGGCCGGCGCGGACGAAGCGCATGCTGCTCGTGCCGGCGTCGAACTCGCCGTACACGAGCGTGGCCATGTCGTTCTGCTCGAACGTGCGGGTGAGGCGGTTGAGGCGCTCCACGGCGGCGCCCGGCCCCCCGCCCTCGAGCGCGTAGGCGCGAAGCGCGTTGCGGAACTGCCCCATCACGGCCGCCGCCTCGAGGCCGTGGCCCGCCACGTCGCCGATCACGAGGCCGACGCTGCCGTCGCCGAGCGCGATCGCGTCGTACCAGTCGCCTCCCACGTCCACCTCCGACGTTGCCGGGAGGTAACGCGCGGCGAACTCGATGCCCGGTATGTCCGGCAGCTGCCGCGGCAGAAGGCTCTGCTGCAGCGTGACCACCGCGTGGTGCTCCTGCGTGTAGAGACGAGCGTTGTCCACCGCGATCGCGGCGCGGCGCGCGAGGTCCTCGGCGAAGCGGAGGTCCTCCTCGTTGTAGCTGCGTCCCGACTCCGCGTGCACGAGAGTGAGCGCGCCGAGCGTGCGGGCGCGCGCGGTGAGCGGCACGATCAGGATCGAGCTGAGCCCGATCTCGCGCATCAGACGCAGCTGCTCGGGGTCGTCGATCGCCTGCACGAGCATCTCGTCCGGGATCTCCGAATAGAACTCCGACTTGCCGGTGCGGATCACGTTCGGCACGCCGGTGGGCGAGCTCGGGTCCGCCGGATAGCGCTTGCGGATCTCCTCGGCGAACTTGACCTTCTCCGGATCGGTGTGCGCGGTGGCCGCGTTGTAGACGCTGCCGTCCTCGCCGACCAGCTCGATCGCGCACCAGTCCGCGAGCCGGGGCACGGTGAGATACGCCACCTGCTCGAGCGTGCGCTCCAGCTCGAGCGTCTGGGCCAGCAGCTCGCTCGCGCGCGCGAGAAAGGTGAGCCGCTCGCGTGCCTCCTCGGCCTCCTGGTAGAGGCGCGAGTTGTCGGCGGCCAGCGCGAAGCGGCGCGCGAGGTGGTGCGCGAAATCGAGGTCGACCGGTGTGTAGTTCCGCCCCTCGCGCGTGGAGAGGAAGGTGAGCGCGCCGATCGTCCGGCCGCGCGCCACCATCGGGACGATCATGTACGAGCGCGCCGAGAGGGTCTCGTACAGGCCGCTCTCCGCCGAGGGGATCTCGATGCGCGGCGCGTTCCGCACGTCGGTCATCAGCTCGGACTCGCCGGTGGCGATCACGTGCATCGCGCCCTCGGACGTTCCCTTCTCCTGCCGGTAGCGCCTGCGGAGCTCCATCAGGAAGTCCTCGATCCGCGGATCAGGATGGCCGCTCGTGATCTGCCGCAGTGACCCGTCGGGCTGCACGACGTCCACCCCACACCAGTCGGCGAACTCGGGCACGGACAGCTGCGCAACCTCGGAGAGTGTGCGCTCGTAGTCGAGCGAGCGCGCCAGCACAGCACTCGCCTCGGCGAGGAATCCGAGCGCCCGCTGAGGGTCGAGAACCCCTCCTCCGTGATGCGTTTCGTTGTCCGCCATGGCCGCGTGGGGTTCCGCCGTGATCGTATCCCACCTGTCGGGGGCCACCGGCATGATTCGCGTCATGCCTTCGTCGCTTGTCAGAGGTGAGGACGGCCGCCGCCGCTGCTGGTGGGGTGCCTCGTCGGCTGAGTACGTCGACTACCACGATCTCGAGTGGGGCCGGCCGGTCCGCGGCGATGATGCGCTGTTCGAACGGCTCTGTCTGGAGGGCTTTCAGTCTGGGCTTTCGTGGATCACGATTCTGCGCAAGCGGGAGAACTTTCGCGCTGCGTTCGCCGGGTTTCGCATCGAGGAGGTGGCTCGCTTCGGAAAGCGCGATGTGAACCGGCTCTTGTCGGACGCCGGCATCGTTCGGAACCGCATGAAGATCGAGGCGACGATCGCCAATGCGCGCGCGGCCGCGGCACTGGACGTGCCCCTGTCAGAGCTCGTCTGGAGTTACGCGGAGAAGCGTCCGCGGGCGCCGCGCTCGCGCGAGGACCTGCCCGCCGTCACCCCAGCTTCAACGGCGCTCTCCAAGGAGCTCAAGAAGCGCGGCTTCCGCTTCGTCGGTCCCACGACTGTGTACGCGGCGATGCAGGCGTGCGGGCTCGTGAATGACCACATCTCCGGCTGCCACGTGCGCGGCGAGGTGGGGCGCGAGATCAGGTCCGCCCGCTGAGCTGCGTCAGGCGTCGCGGCGCAGCATCACCAGCGAGGCGCCGGCGATGGCAGCCGCGGCGTAGGCGCAGAAGACCGCGAAGCCGGCCCAGGTGGCGAGGTGGTGCGAGTTGTCGAAGCTGTGGCTCGCGACTGTCGTGCCCGCGTTCAGCGGCAGGTACGGCGACACCGCGTTGTTGACGCTCGACGGCAGGATCGCGCTGATGCCGGGCAGCACGAACAACAGTCCCGCGAACGTGGCGATGCCGCCCGCGGTGTTGCGCAGCATCGCGCCGAGCCCAACGCAGAGCATGGGTGACGATCGGCTGGACGCTGTAGAAGGAGATCAGCGTCGCGATCAGCATCGTCAGGAACGTGACCGCAGCGAACACGCCGATCTTCGCCCACAGCACCGGCAGGCGGCGCGGCACCGCCATCAGGCTCGAGCGGATCATGCCGGTGCTGTACTCGCCGGAGATCACGAGCACGCCGAGCACCCCGATCGCCAGCTGCGCGAGGTGGTAGCCGCGACGCTGCTCACGCCGCCACCTCGCGGATGCCCTCTGGGTCGAGCCCGTTGGCGGGCTCGTCGAGGATCAGCGTCTGGGGATCGCCGAGCAGCGCCGCGGCCACGCCGAGCCGCTGCCCCATGCCGAGTGAGAAACCGCCCACGCGCTTGCGCGCCACCTCGCCGAGCCCGACGAGCTCGATCACCTCCTCCACGCGCCGGCGGCGCCGTTCGGGCCGAGGAACCCGGTCACGATGCCCGGCTTGACGGTGAAGCTGAGGTCATCGACGGCGACCTTGTCGCCATATCGCTTGGTTACGTGGTCGATCTCGATCATGAGCGGCCGTGGCACGGTAGTCGCCGCGGCTGGGTGACTTAAGCGCTTGCTAAGGGTGCTCTTAAAGCGGTGCCGCCCCGGCTCAGCGGTTGTGGTTCACGACCTCGACGTTGTGCCCGTCCGGGTCCAGGACGAATGCGCCGTAGTAGCCCGGGTGGTAGACGGCCCGCTCGCCGGGACCGCCGTGGTCCTCGTAGCCCGCAGCGAGGGCGGCGGCGTGGAACGCCTGGACGGTCGCGTCGTCCTGCGCCGGGAACGCGATGTGGACGTGCTCGGTGAGCGGCCGTTCGTCGTCGACCAGCGAGAAGCTGAAGTCGTCGCCGAGCACCTGGACGCGACCGGGCTCGTCGAGGCCGATCCGAAGCCCGGCATGTGGGGCGATCGTTTCGTAGAAGCGCTTGGACGCCGCGGGGTCGCGCACGCGGATCCAGACGTGGTCGACATTGCTGTCGGGCACGGGGTCCTTGCGCGCCAGGTGCACAGCCTCCGCGCTGTTGCCGTCCGGGTCGAGCAGGAAGCCGCCGTAGTAGTCCGGGCCGTAGATCGTACGCGGACCGGGCGCGCCGTCGTCGCGGTAGCCCGCGTCGATCCCCGCCTCCCAGAAGGCGTCCACAGCCTCCGGGGACGGCGCCCGGAAGCCGACGTGCAGGCCGCGGGTCACCGGGTGCTCGCGGTCGGTCGGCCCGATTGCCCAGTCCTCCCACTCGACGAGCCCTGCGTCCGCGTGATTCGGCTCGATGCCCAGCGCGGAGAGGACGGTGCGGTAGAAGCGCTCGGACGCGGGGAGGTCAGAGACGGCGATTCCAACGTGATCGAACATCCCGCCGAGCCTAACCGTGGCCGAAAGCTTTGGTCAGGACGTCGCGCTTGCCCGATCCGGGGGTCCGGGTTAGGGTGGCGTGGAGGTCGATCCATCGCGCTGAGGGTCCGGGATCAGAGGCTGTTCGTCGGCCGTAGCGAAGAGCTCGCGACGCTGCTCGCACTCGAGCGGGCGGTGTTGGGTGCCGAGCCCGCTGCCGGCGTGGTGATCGCCGAGCCGGGCATCGGGAAGTCGCGGCTGCTGCGGGAGGTCGCGTCCTCCTTGTCGCTGCGGCGGGTCGAAGTTCATGGCTATGAGCCGGCGCGGGAGATCCCGCTCGCCGCGGCCGGGCCCCTCCTCCATGAGCTCATCGCCGCGGGTGGCGTCGGCCGGCAGCTCGAGGACCTGGTGTTCGGCGGTGCCGCCACGGGCGGCCGCCGCGGGAGCGTGCAGCTCTTCGAGGCGGCGTTTCGGTGCCTGGTCGAGCTCGGTCCGTTAGCGGTCCTCGTCGACGACCTGCAGTGGGCCGACCGCGAGACGCTGGCTCTGCTCCACTACCTCCTGTCCGCATGTGAGCGCGCGTCCGTCCCGCTGCTGGTGTTGTGCGCGAGCCGGCCCGCCGCCGAGGCAGCCGAGCTGGCGACGGCGCTTGCGGGCTTGTTGCCGGCCCAGCGCTTTGCGGAGCTGAGTCTCCGCCCGCTGGATCAGGACGCCGGCGTCGAGCTGGTGACTTGTTTGGCGCCGGATTTGGGCGACGAGCGAGCGCGGGCCCTATGGCAGAGGGCGGGAGGCTCGCCGTTCTGGTTGCGCGCGCTGCTGTCGGGCGACGCGGCCGCGGACAGCCCCGATCACCTGATCCACTCCCGCTTCCGAAGCTTGGAGGTGGACGCGGCTCGCCTGTTTTCGCTGCTGGTGGTGGCCGCGCAACCGCTCGAGACGGATGGTGCCGCCCAGCTGCTCGACTGGGAAGAACCGCGGGTCGTCTACCACGCGGGCGCCCTGGCGAACCGGGCGCTCGCGGTGCGCGAGGGCGCGCACGTGCGCGTCGTGCACGACCTGGTGCGCGAGGCGGCGCTGCGCGAGCTACCCGACGACCAGCGGCGGCGGCTGCACGGCCGGCTGGCCGAATGGTTCGAGACGACCTCGGGTGACGACCTGCGGATGCTCTTTCGAGCACTCGAGCACCGGCGCGCCGCCGAGCTCGAGTCGGGCGCCCTGGCGTTGCGGGTGGCACTCCTGCCGCAGCGGCGGCTGCTCGGGCGCGACGGCCTCGAGCTGTTGTGCGCGATCGCCGACGAGACCGCCGAGGACCGCGACGCTCCGCTGCGCCGAGCGGTGGCCGGCCTGGCGTCCGAGCTCGGGGAGTGGGGAATCGCGATCGACCGGTGGGCCGACCTGATCGAAGTTCTGCCCTCCACGAATGAACGGGCGCGGGCCTCGCTCGCTGCCGCTCAGGCGGCGGTGCGAATGGAACGCCCCGAGGAGGTGTACGTCTTTGTGGCTCGGGCACGCGCGCTGGCTCCGGACGAGGACCTGGTGGCGATCGAGGCCGACGTGCTCGAAGGGCGGTCGCTGCGCTGGCTCGAGAATCGCGTGGCTGAGGCTGAGGAGCTGACCGACCGAGCCGCGTCGGCGGGCCGAGCCCTGGTCGCGACGGCCGGTGGTCTGGGCGCGCTGGCCGAGATGCACCGCCGCGCCTACCTCGACGCGGTCCGCGCGCAGCTCGATGCCGCGATCCGATCCGGCGACGCCGATGCCGTGGCGCGCTGCGCCGAAGAGATCGTGGACGCCGCGCAGGACACGATCGAGGTGCTTCAGGGGACGTTTGACCGGATCTTCGGGCTGATCATGTTCGAAGGGCTGCCCAGGTTGGCGGAGCCACGCGCTCGCCGGGCGCTGGCGGAAGCGCGGCGTCTGGTGCTGCCCGTCGTCGAGGTCGAGGCGTCGCACTGGCTCGGCTGGAGCCTGCATCAGCTGGGACAGCTCGAGGAGGCGGAGGTCGTCACCCGTCAGACCGTCGAGCTGGCGGAACGGGTCGGCCCGCCCGATCGGTTCTCGCTGGCCGTGCTGCGGGCGGCGGCGCACGGAGTCGCGGCGAGTCGGGGCGATCCGCGCTCGGCAGTCGCGGCGCTCGCCCAGCGGATCGGCGAGGAGCCGGACCCGCACTACCGGCTCAACGTGCGGATGGCGCATCTCCCGGTACTAGCCCGGTTCGCCGATCGCCCAGCGGCACAAATCGACGAACTGATCGCGGGAATGGCAGAGGATGCCGAGGCCGCCGGCTGCGAGCGCTGCCGCTGGCTGCAGACACTCCTGGGCGCCGAGGCCAGGGCGCGGCTCGGCCAGTTGCCGCAGGCAAGGGCTGCGCTCGCTGCCTGGGATGCGGCAAATCCGAACCCGAGGCCTGGCCCGGCGGCCCGTCGCGCTTACATCGAGGCGCTGATCGGCGCACAGCGAGACGGCGCACACGCGGAGGAGCTGTTCGATCACGCTGCACGCCTTGCGGAGCAGGCGGGCCAGCTGCACATCGGACTGTGGATCGAGCTGGATGCAGCGATGGCCCGGGCAGGGGTCGACCGCCCAGCGGGCGCCGAGGGGCTGCGCGCAGCCGCCGAGCGCGCGGCCAGCATGGGCGCGATCTCTGAGCAACAGCTGGCCGAGCAGCGCCTGCGCGCGCTGGGAGCGCGGACCTGGCGGCGGGGACCCACGAGCGACACCGGTGCGCTCAGCACCCGCGAGCGGCAGGTCGCCGAGCTGGTCGCGGGCGGCGCGAGCAACCCGGAGATCGCCCAGGCGCTGTTCCTCTCCCGCAAGACCGTCGAGCGTCACGTGTCCAACGTGCTCGCCAAGCTCGGCGCGCGCAACCGCACAGAGCTCGCCACGCTCCTGAACGCGGACACGGCTCACCAGTCGAGTCAAAACTGAGGGAGTTGCCCGATGATCGGAGCGGCTCCCGGTCGTAGCTTGCGACCAGGATGGCGCAGCTGGTCCTACTCATACCGGCCGATCAGGAACCCTCGCTCGGCGCACGCAGAGCCGAAGCGCTTGCCCGCCTCGGAGTGACCAGCGTTTCGGTCGCCCTGGACGAGCGGACCGCCGCGGTCATCCTCGAAGGCTGGGCGCTCGACCCCTCACGAGGCGCCGAGGCGCTTGCTGCGCTCGGCGCATCCGAGGAGGACGCGCGAGCACTCCGGCTGGTCGCGCAAATGGCGGTCTCCCCCGCCACCGACACAGGAGGTATCTGGCGATGAGACGACTCACCACCGTGGCGGTCAGCATGGCTTTGCTCGGGCTGGCGGCTCTACCGAACGTCGCTTCGGCGACGCCTTCGCACACGACGCCGAATGGCTACGTGGGCGCGATGAACATGCTCCAGGACCCGACGATGGCTCCAGGCGCCGGCGGCGCGATGGACCATGCCAACCCCAACGGGGACGCGGGCATGTTCCACGCCACATGCGTCAGCGCCGGCCAGTTCTGCTGACGAGGTGACTCCCCGATGAAACGACTCGCAACTGCGCTCACCAGCGCGGCAATGCTGGCCTTCGCCGTCAGCGCCTCCCCGGCGCTCGGCGACAACTCACCGAACA
>JAICJR010000127.1 GCA_025928345.1 Thermoleophilaceae bacterium
ACGTGGCATCGAAGGCGGACGCTAGGGTGTCAACACCATCGATGCCGTGGTCGCAGGCCCGACGCCGTCCACGTCGGCCACGACCAGCATGACCCGAAGCCGGGGGCGCCCTTCACGCCCACTGTGGCAATACGGGTCAGGCCTTGTCCTCTTATGAGAGGTGAGCTCCAAAAGTTCGGTCTCCGTTGCGGCATCCGAGCGCTGCGTCGCTCAGAGCCCCCACATCCGCCCGACCGTAACACGGGTAGGCGCCTTTTCGCCACCCATTTGGAGAGCCTCTCTGAAGCCAACGCCCGCTGCCTGTCAGGGCCCTAACATCCAGTAATTCGAGGCCCACAAGCGGATGAATTTGAGGCCCTCTCGCGTCTAACTCTTCAGGAGTGCGCCCGGGAACTGACATAGAAAGCGACCTCGCCCGGCTGGCCGACGGCACGCTCGACCCTGAGCGCGCACAGGAAGTCGAGGCCCAGGTGGCGAACTCGCCGGAACTGGCGGCCCAGCTGGCCGAGCAGCGGCGTGCGCTCACCGCTATGCGGGCGCTCGACGACAGCGCTCCGATGGCCCTGCGTGAGCAGGTCCAGCGCATGCATGAGCGCGCAGCCCCCAAGCGACGCCGCGCCCGGCGCTACGGCGTGGCCGGCGCGTTCACCACGGCGGCGGCGTGCGTGGCCGTCGCGCTGGCGGTGATCGTCGGCGCCGGCGCCAGCAGCCCGACCCTCGCGCAGGCCGCGGCCCTCACCGTCAAGCCCGCCACCGGTCCCGCGCCGGGCCACACCTGGGACGGCACGCTCAACCTCGACGTCGACGGTGTCCCATATCCCTACTGGAAGCACGAGTACGGCTGGGTCGCAACGGGGTCCCGCGTCGACAAGATCGACGGCCGCACGGCCACCACCGTCTTCTACCGCAAGGGCAACCAGCGGATCGGCTACACGATCGTCGCCGGCAAGCCCGTGTCCGTCTCCGGCTCGCCGCGGGTGAGCTGGGTCGACGGCACGCGCTTCCGCAGGATCCCGGTGAAGGGCAACGCCGTCGTCACGTGGGAGCGGCGTGGCCACTCCTGCATCCTGTCCGGACAGGGCGTGACCTGGCAGCAGCTGCTCAAGCTCGCGTCGTGGCGCGACGACGGCAACCTGCCGTACTCCAGTTCCTAGTCCCCCAGGGCCTTTGCCACGCGAGCCCGCGCTCGGAACAGGCGGCTCGTGATCGTTCCCTGGCGCACCTTCAGGCTCTTCGCGGCCTCCTCGTAGGAGAGCCCGACTATGTCGATCGCGATCAGTGCCTCGCGCAGTCCGTCGGGCAGCTCGGAGATGGCGGCATAGACCTCGCGCGTCTCGACGGCTTGCTCCGGCTGTACCGATGGCGGCGCCTCGATCGGGGAGATCTCCTCATCCAGCTCGACCGAAATGCTGCGCGCGGCGAGCGTGCGCCGCTGGCTGAGGAAGACGTTCTTGAGGGTGCGCAGCAGGTACCAGAGGTCCTCCTCGCCGCGCAGGAAGCGCGGCCGCGCGAGGATCTTCGCGAACGTGTCCTGCACGAGGTCCTCGGCATCCTCCCGCGAACCGGTGAGGGCCCACGCGGCGCGATAGAGGCGGTCGAGGTGGTCTCCGAGCCTGTTCGGATCGAGCTCACGCACGAAGCGCGCAGCATATGCGCGGTGCGCGTCGGCGTCGTTTAAGCGAGATCTACCAGTCCCCGGAGAACGGCTCCCGGTCGCTCGTGTCGTGCTCGAGCAGGCCGCGCAGCCGCTCGGCCTCGTCCGGCGCCATCGTGTAGCCGTGCTCCTCCTCCGGGTAGCGGCGGTGGCGCACGTCATCGGCGAAGGCGGCCACCCCGTCGATCATCGCCTGCCGGATGTTCGCGTAGCGCTTGACGAAGCGCGCGGCGTGGCCGTCGAAGATGCCGAGTAGGTCGTGGAACACGAGCACCTGACCGTCCGTGGCCGGCCCTGCGCCGATGCCGATCACCGGCACCTCGAGCCGCTCGTGGACGGCCTCCATAAAGGGCGTGGGCACCGCCTCGAACACGATCGAGAAGCAGCCGGCCTGCTCCAGCGCGAGGGCATCGCGCGCGACCTCGAGCGCACGCTCTGCCGTGCGGCCCTGAGAGCGGTAGCCGCCGAGGGCGGTGGCCGTTTGGGGCGTGAGCCCGACGTGGCCCATCACCGGGATGCCTGAGTCCACGATCGCGCGCGCCCGCTCCACGGAGCTGCCGCCGCGCTCGAGCTTCACCGCGTCGCAGCCCGCCTCCTTGATGAAGCGCTGAGCGGTCATCACGGCCTGCTCGTTCGAGGCCTCGTAGGAGGCGAATGGGAGGTCGCCCACGAGCAGCGGCGTGGTGAGGCCGCGGCGCACGGCCGAGCAGAGCATGAGCATCTCGTCGATCGTCACGGGCACCGTGCTCGGGTAGCCGAGCACGGTCATCGCGCCCGAATCGCCCACGAGCACCACGTCCACGCCGGCCTCCTCGGCCACCTGGGCGCTCGGATAGTCGTAGGCGGTGACCATCACGATCGGCTCGCCCAGAGCCTTCTTCTCCGCCAGCTTGGTGAGGGTCACGCGCTGGCGCTTGGCCGGCGGACCGGGGGTTATGCGGGAGCCGGAGCTCATGAGGCCACCTCCAGGAGGTCGACATTCGAGTTCACATCGATGATTTGGTTGTTCGCGTTCACGTGCACGACCGTGGGCTCGTAAGAGGCAAGCTCCTGCTCGTCGTAGGACGCGTACGAGACGACGATGATCGTGTCGCCGGTGTGCACCAGCCGGGCGGCCGCGCCGTTCACCTTCATCTCGCGCGAGCCGCGCTCCCCGGCGATCGTGTAGGTCTCGAAGCGGGAGCCGTTGTCGATGTCCAGCACGTGGACGAGCTCGTGCTCGAAAATGTCCGCGGCTTCGAGCAGGTCCGGGTCGACCGTGATCGAGCCGACGTAGTGAAGGTCCGAGTCCGTGATCCGCGCGCGGTGGATCTTCGACTTGAGCATCTGACGGTTCATGTGCCTCCCAGCATGGTGTTGTCGATCAGCCGCGCCCGTCCCACGCGGGCGGCCACGGCAAGCAGAGTCGAGCCATTCACGCGCTCGACCGGCGAAAGGTCATCGGCGGAGCGAAGCTCCAGGTACTCGGGATCGATCTGCGCGGCGTCGAGCTCGGCGCGCGCGGCGGCCAGGACCTTGGCGGCGTCCCGCTCTCCGGCGCGCACGGTCTCCTCGGCGGCGCGAAGACCGCGCGAGATCGCGGCGGCGCGCTCGCGCTCCTCGGCGCTGAGGTACGCGTTGCGGGAGCTGAGCGCCAGTCCACTCTCCTCACGAATGGTGGGACAGACGCGGATCTCCACCGGAATGTTCAGATCGCGGACGAGGCGCCGGATCACGAGCGCCTGCTGCGCGTCCTTCTGGCCGAAGTAGGCGCGGTCCGGCTGCGCCATGTTGAAGAGCTTCGTGACCACCGTGGTCACACCGCGGAAGTGCTCCGCGCCGCGGTGCGCGGGGTCGCCCTCGAGAGTGTCGGTGAGGCCGCCGACCTCCACGGTCGTGTCGAAGCCGTCGGGATACACCTCGTCCACCGGCGGGGCGAAAAGGACGTCCACGCCCTCCGCCTCCGCCTGCGCTGCGTCGCGCTCCTCATCGCGCGGGTAGGCGCCGAAGTCCTCGCTCGGGCCGAACTGCGCCGGGTTGACGAAGAGCGACACCACCACCGTCTCGTTCTCCTCGCGCGCGGCGCGGATCAGTGAAAGGTGTCCCTCGTGGAAGGCGCCCATCGTCGGAACGAGCCCGACCGGCCGCGGCGCATCGCGCAGCGCCTCGCGCAGTTCCGCCACGGTGCGCACCACTCTCATGCCGGCACCTTCTGCGCCGCGAGCGCGCGGGCCCGCTCCACCATCACGTCGAAGAGCGCCTCGAGCTGCGGCGCGGTGGCGCGCACGGCGTCGCGCTGGGCGGCCACGGTGAGGTCGTCGCCGCGGGCCACCGGGCCGGTGAGCGCGCGCTCTGGGCCGAGCTCGGCCCAGTTCTCCACCGTGGCGCGCACGAGCGGTGCCAGCGCGGCTCGCGCCTCGGCGGGATCGAGGCCGGCTCCTGCGGCCACCTCCTCCGCCGCCGCCTCGAGCGCCACCAGGAAGTTGGACGCGATCGAGGCCGCGGCGTGGTAGGAGGGGCGCTGCTCGTCGCTCAGCTCGAACGGGTCCATGCCGAGCGAGCGGGCGATGCCGAGGGCGGCGTCGAGAGCCTCGGCACTCGTGCCGCCGACGGCACATCGGCAGCCACGGAACCGCGCCGGGTCCTGCGGCGAGCCGGTGAAGGTCTGGAGCGGATGGAGGCCGAACAGCCCGCGCGCGCCCGACGGCTCGAGCGCGGCCAGCCCGGTCGCGCCGCTTGTGTGGCCCACGAGCGGAGCCGCGCCTGCAACAGCTTCGGCTGCGGCCGGGATCTCCGCGTCGGGCACGCAGAGAAGGACCGCGTCCACGTTCGCCGGCATCTCGCCTCGGCCGAGCGGCCCGCTGACCTCGCGGCCCGCGGCTCGCAGCGCCCCAGTGATGGCCGTGCCAAGACGGCCGTGTCCTACCACTCCAATACGAAGTTCACTCATTTTGCGGTCCGTTCCTCTGGGGGTAACGGCCTCACGGCGAATTCTATCTACCCCCGTGGTTAGGGTTTCATTCCCAGTGGGACGTCCCGCCGCAGAGCGCCGAGAGGAGCTCATCGAGCTCTACCGCGAAGTTCAGAACTGCCGGCGCTGCCCGCTCTACGCTACCCGCACGCAGGCGGTGTTCGGGTCGGGCAACGCCGACGCGGATCTCATGTTCGTGGGCGAGGCGCCGGGCTTCCACGAGGACCAGCAGGGCAAGCCGTTCGTCGGCGCCGCCGGCAAGCTGCTCGACACCCTGCTGGAGGAGATCGGCCTCGCGCGCGAGGACGTCTTCATCGCGAACGTCCTCAAGTCGCGCCCGCCGGGCAACCGCGATCCGCAGCCCGAGGAGATCGAGGCCTGTAAGCCGTACCTGACCCGGCAGATCGAGCTGATCGAGCCGCGCGTGATCTGCACGCTCGGCAACTTCTCCACCAAGCTCCTCACCCGCCGCCAGGACGGCATCACGCGCGTGCACGGCCAGCCGCAGGACCACGTGGTGGCCGGGCTGCCGGTGCGGATCTACCCGATCTACCACCCCGCGGCCGGACTGCGCAGCACCGCGATGCTCGAGACGCTGCGCGAGGACTTCAAGCGCTTGCCCGAGCTGCTCGAGGCGGCGCGGCCGCGGGAGGAACCGGAGGACGAGGAAGAGGGCTCGCCCGAACCGGTGGCGGCCTCGCAGCTCGGCCTGTTCGGCTAGCGCTTGACGATCACGAAGTTGAGACGCCGCTGCTTAGAGCGGCCCGCGGCGTTCACGGCCACCAGCCGCGCCTGGTAGCGGCCGGGGGAGAGGGCGCGACGCCGGATCCGGCCCGAGAACGGCACCGAGCTCTGCCCGGCCGCGCTCTGAACGCTCAGCGCGCCCTTGCGGACGTAGCGGGTGCAGCGCTTGCGCAGTCCGGGCCTCGGCTTCACGCAGCGGCGCCCCTTCCTGCGGCCGGCGGCGCGGCGCTCGATCGTGATCGTCACCTTCGCTGAAGCCGAGAGCGTGTAGACGAAGCGGGTGCCCCGCGGCGCGCGGGCGGCGCCCGGCGACCCAACGCGGAAGCGCTTGTGGGTCATGTGCACATGCGAGAGCGCCGGCGCGGCGGTTTGAGGAGTGGGAGTAGGTGCGCAGGGCGGGATGAAGGCGGGCACGCGCTCAAAGGCGCCGATGTCCGGCACGGGCGCGCCGCAGTTCGCGCTGAGCGCGCGGGAAGCCCGGTCGAGATCCAGCTCGCCCGGGAGCGCGGGCGCGCCGCGATCGATCAGCGGCGAGTTCGCGGCCAGATGAAAGTCCCCGCCCGCCTCGTTCACGAAGCCCGGCGGACCCGCGATGTTGCTCCCGCTGCCGGCAGGCGTGGCCGCCGCTCCGCCGGTGAGCATCGAGGTGTAGCTGCTGTGATCGGCGCTGAACGTGGCGGTGTGGCCGCCGCCGTCAGCCAGCTTCACGTCCACCGCGCCCGCGTTGCCGTTCGCGCGGAAGATGGAGTTCACCGCGTTGACGACCGCATCGCCGCCCGTGCCGGCCTCCAGGTCAGCGCCGGCCTGCGCTGAGCTGCTTTCCGTCACGAATGTGGAGTTACGGGCGTTCAGCGTCGCCCCGAAGACGACGGTCAGGGCGGTGGTGAATTCGCTGGCATCGACCAAGCTGTCGTTTATGGCGGCGTCGGATTGACCGAAGTTCCCGTCCACACGCAGGCCGGAGAGACGCGCCCGGGCGAACGTCGCGTGGCCGCTGGCAGCAACCTCCGCGGTCCCCCCAAGCCCAGGGGCTCCGATCGTTCCGTCGATGAAGGTCAGCGTCCCCGCTTCCATGAGGAGGCCGCCCACGTCGCTGCCCGAGCCGGTGAACGAGCTGCCCACGAAGTTCGCGTTGGCCTGATTCACAAAGCTCGTCGTCCCGTCGGGGTCTGTGCTCACGAATGAGCTGCCCGAGACGCTCAGGGTGAGCAGCGACGGATCGGTGGAGCTGCCGCCTTGAACGTCGAGCGTCCGGCAGAACGAACAGTCGTTCCTGACGCCGATCACCCCCGCCAGCGTGTAGGTCACTCCAGGTGCAGAGGTCGGCCCGTCGAGCTCGAGCGCCGTGGGCTCACTGGTCTGCCCGCCGAGTGCCCGGAGATCGCTCAGCGCCCCGCCGCCCGTCAGGGTGAAGGCGGGGTGCGGGCTGCCGTCGACGACGGTCGCCCCCGTGGCATCGCTGATCGTGCCGGCGCTCGCGCCGATGAACGAGATGTTCTTGGCGCCGCTCACCTGTTCGCTGTAGGTGCCGGGACCGATGTGGATCGTGTCCCCGCTCGCGTTTGCCGCCGTCACCGCGTGCCCGATGGTGAGGCAGGGATTGCTCGAGTCGGTGCAACTCGTGCCGTCGTTGCCGGTCTTCGCGACGAAGCGGTCGGTGGCCGCGGCGAGCCCCGGCGTCAACAGACACACCAGGGCCATGGCGAGGGAGGCAGCCGCGAGCCGAACGATGAAAGCGATCCTCTCCCACCGCCGGGTGTCGCGCAAGCCGCCGACCGTAGAGTCCCGGCTCGTGAGACACGAGACGGGCACGCCGGAGGAGACCGAGGCGGTGGGCGCGGAGCTGGCGCGCCGGCTCGATCGCGGCGACCTGGTGCTCGTCACGGGCGAGCTGGGCAGCGGCAAGACCACCTTCGTCCGCGGGGCGGCGCGCGCGCTGGGCGTGACCGATCCGGTGACGAGCCCGACCTTCACCATCGGGCAGGTGTACGGCGGCGGCGCCCTTGAGGTGGCGCATATCGACCTCTACCGCCTGCGCTCGCTGTCCGGCGAGGACCCGGCTCTGCTCGACGACTACCTCACGCCCGAGCGGATCGGCTTCGTGGAGTGGCCGGAGATAGCGGCGCCGGAGCTCGGCCGCCCCGCGGCGCGCGTGACCATCGAGCACCTCGGCGGCGACCGGAGGGCGATCGAAATCGAATGAACGTGCTCGGCTTCGACACGTCGACGGCCGCCACGAGCGTGTGCCTGCTGCGCGACGACGGTGAGCCGTTTGAACGCATCCCCACCGACGAGCAGCTGCTCGGGCCGCCGGGTCACGCGCGCGAGCTGATGCCCGGCGTGGCCGCGGTGATGTCGGACGCGGGCCTCGCCTACACCGACCTCGACGCCATCGCCGTGGGCGTGGGACCCGGCACCTTCACCGGACTTCGCATCGGCGTGGCCACCGCACGAGCGCTCGCGCACGCGGAGGACATCCCGGTCCACCCGGTGTCCTCGCTCGCGGCGCTGGCGCAGGGGATCGACGCAGCACACCGGCTGCCGCTCATCGACGCGAAGCGCGGCGAGCTCTTCGCGGCGCTCTATAGCGGCGCTGAGGAGCTCTGGCCACCGTTCGCGACCTCGCCCGGGGAGCTGATCGAGCGTGTGCGAAAGGCGTCTCTCACCGCAATGGCGGCCGGCGACGGCTCGCTACGATTTCGACAAGAGCTTGAGGCGGGCGGGATCGAGATCTGCCCCGCCGGAGCGCACGCGGTGCGCGGGCTGCACATCTGCCGCCTCGCCGCGCTCGCACCGGCCGTCCCGCCCGAGGCAGTGTTACCGAACTACCTGCGAGACCCAGACGCAAAGCCACAGCGATGACCGAAACCCTGACGATCCGGCGCCTCACCTACGCGGACCTGCCGCAGGTGATCGCGATCGAGCGCAGGGCGTTCCCCACACCGTGGTCGCTCGCGATGTTCGTGCTCGAGCTGTCCAAGCCGAGCGGGATCTGCCTCGCGGCGACGCGTGGGGAGCGGGTGGTGGGCTACCTGGTGTGCTCGCGCTACGACCGCGTCTGGCACGTGATGAACGTTGCCGTGGACGACCGCCAGCTCCGCCAGGGAATCGCCACCGCGCTGCTCACCCGCCTCTTCGAGCTCGCTGACCGCGCAGGCGAGCAGTACACGCTCGAGGTTCGCGAATCGAACCACGGCGCGATCACGCTGTACGAGCGCTTCGGCTTCAAGTCCGCAGGCTTGCGGCCCGGCTACTACCACGACAACAAGGAAGACGCAGTGATCATGTGGCGCACAGCCGAGGCCGCCGGCGAGTCCGTGGACGGCGCGTCCCGGCGCGCGCGCCCCGCGCACGCGTGATCCTCGGGATCGAGACGAGCTGCGACGACACGTGCGCCGCGGTGGTCACGCCTGACGGCGAGATCCTCTCGAACGTCGTTGCCTCGCAGGGACTGCTCCACGAGCGCTATGGCGGAGTGGTGCCGGAGATCGCCTCGCGCAGGCACCTGGAGCTGGTCGACGCGGTCACGGCCGACGCGCTCGAGCGCGCAGACACCTCGCTCGACGACGTCCGCAGCGTGGCCGTTACACGCGGCCCCGGGCTGATCGGCGCGCTGCTCGTGGGCGTGTCGAGCGCGAAGGCGCTGGCGGCGGCACGCGGGCTTCCGCTCACCCCGGTGAACCACCTGCACGGCCATGTGGTGGCGAGCACGCTCGGTGAGAACCCGATCGAGCCGCCGCTCCTGTGCCTCGTGGCGAGCGGCGGGCACACCTTCGTCGCGCGCGTGGACGATCCCGCCGACCACACGGTGCTCGGCCAGACGCTCGACGACGCCGCGGGCGAGGCGTTCGACAAGGGGGCGCGAATCCTCGGCCTCGAATACCCGGGCGGGCCGGTGATCGACCGGCTGGCGAAGGAGGGCGACCCGGAGGCCTTCGACTTCCCTCGCTCGCTGCCGGGCGACGGGCTCGACTTCAGCTTCAGCGGCCTCAAGACCGCGCTGCTCTACCGCGTTCGCGACCTCGGCGAGGACGAGGCCGAACGCCGGCGGGCAGATCTCGCCGCCTCCTACCAGCGGGCGATCGTGGACGTGCTCGAGACCCGCGCCCGGCAGGCGATCGAGCAGTACGGCGTTTCACGTTTTGCGATCGGGGGTGGGGTGGCGGCCAACAGCGAATGGCGCGCCCGCGCGCAGGAGCTCGACGCGGAGCTGTGGGTGCCGCCCATGGCGCTCTGCACAGACAACGCCGCGATGATCGCCGGGGCCTCTCGCTTCCAGCAGCCCATGCCGTACCCGGACTATTTGAGCCTCGACGCCTCGGCCCGCCCCGCCGCATGACCGTCGTCACGCTCTACGGCAAGCCCGGCTGCCACCTCTGCGAGGACGCCTTCCAGGCGATCGAGCGCGTGCGGCGCGAGCGCGACTTCGAGTTGAACGAGATCGACATCACGCGCGACCCCGGCCTCAACCACGAATACGGCGAGCGGATACCCGTGGTGGCCGTCGACGGCGTGGAGCGCTTCGAGTTCTTCGTGGACCCGGTCGCCCTCGCGGAGGCACTCGATAGAGTGGATACGTGACCTTGAACGACTCTCTACAGGGCGGTCCTCTGGAGATGGCCGAGCGCGGTGAACGCCTGTCGCTCGGTGTGGCCGCCCGCCTCTCGCGGTACCTCCAGGTGCTCACCCAGGCCAAGAAGATGGGCAAGGAGACGATCTCCTCCCAGGAGCTGGCCGACTACACGCACGTCAACTCCACGCAGATCCGGCGCGACCTCTCGGGCTTCGGCAAGTTCGGCAAGCGCGGGGTGGGCTACAACGTCGACTCGCTCGTGTCCCAGATCCGCAAGATCCTGCGGACCGCGGG
>JAICJR010000175.1 GCA_025928345.1 Thermoleophilaceae bacterium
CCGTGACGATCAGCGTGACGGCGTACGCGCCGACCGGCGCCTGGCCGCGAGTGAACTCCTCGAGGAAGAGCACGGCGTCGAGGAATGTCCCTCCCGAGCCGCCGTACTCCTCGGGGATGCAGAGCCCGTACCAGCCGAGCTCCGCCATCTTCTTCGCGATCTCGTGGTTGTGCGGGTCGGTGAAGCCGTTCGTGAGCTCGGAGAGCTTCTCGGTGGTGCCGAACTCGCGCGAGCAGAAGTCGCGCACGGACTCGACGAAGTGGCGCTGCTCGTCCGTCAGCCCGAGGGCCGACGCTGGTGGGGCTGCGACGTCGCTCATGAAGCGACCGGCTGAGGCTCTTCGACCTTGAACTTGTTGAGCTCGCGCAGCGCGATCACCATCTTGTGGACCTCGTCCGGCCCGTCGGCGATTCGCAGCATCCGGCCGTGGCGCCACATGGCGGCGATTGGCGTGTCGTCGGACACGCCGAGCGCGCCCAGCACCTGGATCGCTCGGTCGAGCACGTCCATGAACACGTTCGCGGCCACGACCTTGATCATCGAAATCTCCTGCCGCGCCGCGCGCTTGCCCTCGGTGTCCATCTTCCACGCCGCGTGCAGCACCATCAGCCGGGCGCCGTGGATCTCCATCCGCGAGCGCGCGACGAAGTCCTGAACGAACTGCTTCTCGGCGAGCTTGCCGCCGAACGACTCGCGCTCGTTCGCGCGCCGGCACATGATCTCGAACGCCCGCTCCGCGCCGCCCACCGCGCGCATGCAGTGGTGGATGCGGCCGGGGCCGAGCCGGTCCTGCGCGATCTTGAAGCCCGCGCCGCGCTCGCCGAGAACGCTCGAGGCCGGCACGCGGCAGTCCTCGTAGCGAATCTCGCAGTGGCCAGGCCCGCCGTCATGGCCCATCACCGGTACGGGGCGTATGAGGTTGAAGCCGGGGGCGTCGGTGGGCACGAGGATCATGCTCGCGCGCTTATGCGGCGCGGCATCCGGATCGGTCACCACCATGGCGATCGCGACTGACGCTCCCACCGCGCCGCTCGTGAACCACTTGTGGCCGTTGATCACCCACTCGTCACCCTCGAGCTCGGCGCGCGCGGCGAGGCCCGTGGGATCAGAGCCCGAGGTCTCCGGCTCGGTCATCGAGAAGCAGCTGCGGATCTCGCCCTCGAGCAGCGGCCGCAGCCAGCGCTCCACCTGCTCGTCCGTGCCGTGCTCGGCGAGGATCTCCATGTTGCCCGTGTCCGGCGCCGAGCAGTTGTAGACCATCGGCGCGATCGGGCTTCGCCCCATCTCCTCGCAGAGCATCCCGTATTCCCAGTTGGTCAGCCCGGCGCCGTAGCGCTCGTCCGGCATGAAGAGGTTCCACAGCCCCTCGCTCTTCGCCCGCTCGCGCAACTCCACGAGACCTTGCGGATAGGCGCGCGGTGTATGGACCGTCACCTCCTCGTCCATCGCGCGGAGCAGTTCCATCTCCACCGGGAAGACGTGCTCCTCGTTGAACTCCTTGATGCGTTCGAGCAGGCTCTCGACCTGCGGAGTGGGAGTGAAGTCCATGAGGCGGCAGGCTACTCCAACGGGTTTGGTGTAGGACTAGCCGCATGTGCCGCCTGTTCGGCCTCGCCACCGGCAGCGAGCCTGTGAAGGCGACCTTCTGGCTGCTCGAGGCGCCCGACTCGCTCGCTCAGCAGAGCCGCCGCAATCCCGACGGCTACGGCCTCGCCACCTACCACCCGGACGTCGACGTGGAGAAGCGTCCGGTGGCCGCATATGAGGACGAGCAGTTCGCGCGCGAGGCGAAGGAGTGTGAGTCGCCCGTGTTCCTTGCGCACGTGCGCTACGCGTCCACAGGCAAGGTCGAGTTCCGCAACACGCACCCGTTCGAGCAGGAAGGGCGGGTGTTCGCGCACAACGGCCACATCGGCGGGCTCGACACGCTCGAGGAGAAGCTCGGCGACTACCGCCGGCTGGTGCAGGGCGACACCGACTCTGAGCGCTTCTTCGCCCTGGTGACGAAGGAGCTCGACGCGAACGGCGGGGACCCGGGAGCGGCGCTTGCCACCGCCGCGCGCTGGGTCGCGGCGAACCTGTCGCTGTACGCACTCAACTGCCTGCTCGCCACGGCGACGGACATGTGGGCGCTGCGCTATCCGGACACCCATGACCTGCTGATGCTCGAGCGCGGCGAGGGCGGGCCGAGCGGCGCCCGGCACTTCGACGGCGCGAGCGCCTCCGGACGCATCCGGGTTCGCTCTGGCGCGCTCGCCGGCTGCCGAGCGGTGGTCTTCGCCACAGAGGAGATGGACGAGGACCCGGGCTGGCGCAACCTCGAGCCCGGCGAACTAGTGCACGTGGATCGCGACCTCGCCGTCACGAGCCAGGTCGCGATAGATCACGCGCCCGCGCATCCGCTGCGGCTCGAGGACCTCATGCCGCACGCGGCCGAGTCGCAGCGGTAGCCCAGCGCCGCGGCGCCTCGGCGATAACGCGGATCGCGATCGCCTCCGCCAGGCCGGCCAGCCCGGCGACGAGAAAGATCCCGAGCGCCACCGCCTTCCAGCTCCCGGGCGCCCAGATGGTCGCGGCGAACGCGCTGGCGCACAGCGCGCCCGTCGCCGTCAAGAGTGTGAGCATGAAGGCCATCGCGGCCTCCTTCCTTCCGGGGATCAGCTCGCCCTGACTCTGGGTTAGGCCGTAACCGCGCCGTTTATGCAGCCGCGGTCTCCCCGCTTACGTCAGAAGAGCTGCGAGATCCCCCAGGCGATGAGCGCGAGCACCGCGCCGCCACTGAAGATTCCCGCCAAGACCAGCGCGACCTGGCGCGGGTCGGGACGGTGCGAGGTGGCCACGCCGGATCCGAGGCCCGCCCCGTACAGGGTCTCGCGCGAGATCTCGGCGCCGGACTCCGGCACCAGGATGTCCCGCGGTCCCGCGGCGAGGAAGTCGGGAACGTCGAACCCAGCTGAGCGCCGCACGACGCTTGGCACGCCCTGGTCGAGCAGCAGTGCCTGGATCATTTCCGCCTCCGGCTGCTGCGAGGCGCCGGCCACGCGCACGAGCGGCCCGCGCGTGTAGCGCGGGTCGACCTTTCGGGCGCGCTCGTGTGCCTCGCTGCGCGGCTCCTCGATCACCTCGCCAGGCGGCACGAGCGGCATCTTGCAGCGGTCGCAGAAACGCGCGTCCGCGTAGAACTCGCGCCCGCACGACGGGCAGACGAGCGCGTGGCTACTCGATGTCGATGGGCTCTTCCTCGACATTTCCGTCAGCGATCCGCCACGCCCTCACCTGCGGCTCGCCCGCGAGCGAGACGATCAGGTAGAGCCAGTGCGGGTAGTGGGCCAGGTTGATGTCGGTCTGGGACGGCTCCGCGGGGCTGCGCGGGTGCGAGTGGTAGATGGCCACACCCTCCCCCTCGTCATCGAGGTCGTTGACGGCGAAGAGGCTCTTCGAGTCGAGCTCGTAGCCGTATGGTGATTCGCGCAGGTTCTTCGCCCTGAACGTCTCGGCCACGCGGCCGTCGTCCATGCGCAGATAGCCGCAGCACTCGTTCGGCGCGTCCTCCCGCGCGTGCGTCACGAGCTCGTCCCAGTGCGCCTTCGTCATACGCATTGCTTCGCGAAGGCTAGTGGTGCTGTCGCCGTCCTTATCTCGAGGGGCTATCGTGCGAGTTCATGCCGAACGTTGGTCCGCTCGAGCTGATCGTCGTGCTGATCATCGCGCTCATCGTGCTTGGCCCCAAGCGGCTGCCAGAGGTTGGCCGCTCGGTGGGCAAGGGAATGCGCGAGTTCAAGGAAGCGATCAGCGGCGAGCACGAAGAAGAGCCCAGGGAGAATCTCCCGGGCCCGCCGGACTAAAGAGTCCCGATGCGATCGGGCGGCCAGTAAGTCACCAGGGCCTTTCCGATCACCCAGGACACCGGCACGGGGCCCCAGAAGCGGCTGTCGTCGGACTCGCCGCGGTTGTCGCCCATCATGAACACGTAGCCCTTGGGCACCTTGATCGCGTGCGGGAAGTTGCAGTCGGGGCCGCCGCCGCAGCTGGCCGCGAAGGGCTCTTTTGCAAGCTTGCCGTTGCGGATGGCGTGTCCCTCGTGAATCGAGATCGTGTCGCCGCCAACGGCCACCACGCGCTTGATGAAGGTCTCGTGCGCCTTCTGAGAGACCGGAAGCGAGCAGGGCGACGACGTCCCCTCGCCCTGGCCGGCCATGCCGCAGCGCTCCTCGTCCGCTCCCGCCGGCGGGTTGAACACAACGATGTCTCCCACGTGCGGCGTCGAGCCGAGGCGGTGCGTGAGCCGGTCCACGATCACGCGCTGGCCGATCGTCAGCGTGGGTTCCATCGAGCCGCTCGGGATGCGATACGGCTTCACGGCGTAGGCCTGGACGGCCAGCGCCAGGAACAGCGCGATCGCCACGAGGAAGACGAGCTCGACCAGCGAGTTGGACCGGCCTCGCCGGATCAGCGTGCGCATATTGGACGGTGGTGGGCTACCAGAATGAAGCTGAGTCTAGATCGAGCTCGTCGAGCGGCTTGGTGTACACGCCCGAGCTGAGGTACTTCCAACCGTCGTCGGGCACGATGAAGACGACGTTGCCCTCGTCGAGCTCGGATGCCACGCGCACCGCGATTGAGGCGATCGCGCCCGCGGACACGCCCGTGAAGAGGCCCTCCTCCTCGAGCAGCCTGCGCGTCCAGACCACGGCGTCGGCGTTCGACACGAAGATCTTCCGGTCGAGCAGCGAGAGGTCGATGATCGGCGGGATGTAACCGTCATCGAGCGAGCGAAGCCCCTGCACGAGCTCGCCCTGGAGTGGCTCCGCGGCGACGATCTTCGTGTCCGGGTCCTCCTCCTTGAGCCGGCGCGCGTTGCCCATCAGCGTGCCGCCGGTGCCGAGGCCGCCCACGAAGGCGGCGACCTCGTCGAGCTCCTCGAGGATCTCGAGCGCAGTGCCGTTGTAGTGCGCCAGCGGATTCGCCTCGTTGCCGTACTGGTACGGCATGTAGTACGAGGAGTCGGCCTCCGCCATCTCGAGCGCCATCGCCACCGCGCCGTTCGAGCCCTGCGCGCCGGGCGAGTACACGATCTCGGCGCCGTACATGTGGAGAAGCTGGGTGCGCTCCTGCGTCACGTTGTCGGGCATCACGACCTTGAGCGGATAGCCCTTGCGCGAGCAGATCATCGCGAGCGAGATGCCGGTGTTGCCGGAGGTCGGCTCGAGGATCGTCTGCCCGGGCGAGATGGCCCCCTGTGCCTCGGCGTCCTCGATCATGGAGCGCGCCACGCGGTCCTTCACGGAGCCGGTGGGGTTGTAGCTCTCGAGCTTCGCGTAGATGCGAACGCCGGGCTTTGGCGACAGCCGCTTCAGCTCGACCAGCGGCGTGTGGCCGATCGCCTGAACGATGTCGCCGTACTTCCCCCCACAAGGGCGGTTGTCGAGGCGGGGCTCGATCATCGCTTCAAAAAGTGTAGTACCAGGATTCGATCCGCTGCAGCCACATTTTGGGCAGCCCGTGCTCACGTGCGCCGGCGAGCATCGTGTCGAGGTATTCCCGGGTCGGCGGCACTTCCACCGTCTCTTTCTGGATCACTTCGTAGG
The DNA here is from genome assembly GCA_025928345.1 of Thermoleophilaceae bacterium. Taxonomy (GTDB): domain Bacteria; phylum Actinomycetota; class Thermoleophilia; order Solirubrobacterales; family Thermoleophilaceae; genus JAICJR01. Next base: position 5,589 of record JAICJR010000175.1, read on the forward strand.
CCACCGCGCTGTGGCGGCGGACGCCCAGACGGACCTCTACGACGCGCCGGCGATAGGCATCGCCGGCCGCCTCCTTAACGTCCAGTTCGTCGAGCCCGAACGGCAGCTCCCACAGCACTCCCCACACCGATTCACCCGGGGCGTGCACGATGTCCGCCGCCCCCGACCGCCAGCGGATCGAACGTCGCAGGAACGCGATGCGGTGGTCCGGCAGCTCGGCCGGCCCGAGGGCGCGATGCTCGGTTCCCCAGGCAGCGAGCTGGGAGCTCGCCATGTTCGACCCGTAGGCGAAGTAGAGGGTGGGCAGCTCAGCCGCCGGCCATTGCCGGCAGGATCACGAGCGTGTCGTCGGGACCGACCGCGGTCTCGAGCCCCTGAAGCACGCGCACGTCCTCGTCGTTCACATAGACGTTCACGTAGCGGTTGAGCTCGCCGCTCTCCGAGAAGAGCTGGCTTTCGGTGGAAGGGTGCTGCTCCGCAAGCGAGCGCAGCACCTCGCCGACGTTGCCGCCGTCGACCGACACCTCCTTCTCGCCACCGGTGGACGAGCGGAGGACAGGTGGGATCTTTACGGTGCTCACGAGGCGGGCAGACTAGCCTGCTGCGGCGCAGAACGCCTCGTAGTCCGGGAACACGCCCATCTCCTCGTCGGAGATCTCGCTGGGATCGCGCGAGCACACCGGGCAGTCCGGATCGCGCCGCACCTTCAGCTCGGTGAAGCTGGCCGCCAGCGCGTCGTACAGGAGCAGCCGCCCGATGAGCGGCTCGCCGCTGCCCACGATCAGCTTGATCACCTCGGTGGACTGGAGCAGCCCCATCGTCCCCGGCAGCACGCCGAGCACGCCGTTCGCGCCGCACGACGGAGCGAGCTCGGCCGGCGGAGGCGTCGGGTAGAGGCAGCGGTAGCACGGGCCGTCGTGCGGCTTGAAGACGGACAGCGGGCCGTCGAAGCCGAGGATCGAGGCGGACACCACCGGGATCCCGAGCCGCACGCTCGCGTCGTTCAGCAGGTACCGGATGGGGAAGTTGTCGGCGCCATCGACGATCACGTCGTAGCCCTCGATGACCTCCATGATGTTGGAGGCGTCGAGGCGCGTCTGGTACTTGACGACGTTCACGTCCGGGTTGATCTCCTTGATGGCGATCTCCGCGGAGTCGACCTTTGGCATGCCGATGCGGTCGTTGGAGTGC
>JAICJR010000108.1 GCA_025928345.1 Thermoleophilaceae bacterium
CACAAGCGCGAAGAACACCCCGAACACCCGCGCGATCACCTCGTCCGACACCGCGCGCTGCAGCGCCGTGATCGCCAGCACGTCGACCACCAAGGTCCCAGCCCCGCGCACGATCTCGAGCACGAACGCCACGCCAGGCGAGTGCACCGCCACCAACACAGCGGTCGGCAGGCAGTACACCGCCATGCCGGCCGTGATGATCAGCGCGAGCCGCCGCGACGACGCCAGCCGGTCCACCACGAACGCCATCAGAATCCCGCCCACGCCGAGCCCCGCGAGCAGGTACCCGAACCCTTTCGCACCCGTGCCGAGCTGCGCCTCCGACACACCCACGAGCAACACCGTGTCCGTCCCGTAGACGAAGCTCGCCAGCACGCTGAACATCACGAGCACGCGCGCGGGCCCGGACCCGAGGATCGCCTGCACCCCCACGGCCATCTGCTTCCACACTCCGGCGGTGGCGCCCTCGGTCACATCCACCGGCCGGCTGCGCGCCCGCATCTGCATCACGAGCAGCGCCGATACCCCGAAGCTTGCCGCATTCACGCCGAACGCCAGCGAGGCCGAGCCAAGAGCAAGCAGCCCCGCGCCGATCGCCGGCCCCGCGATCACCACCAGGTTCTCGATCGTCCCGTTGAGAGCGTTCGCGGCTACGAGGTCGTCCTCCCCCGCGAGCTCGGGCAGCATCGCCGCGACCGCCGGGTTGTAGACGATGTTCGCCACGGACGTGCATGCCGCCAGCGCGATCGCCAGCCACGCGGGCGCCGTCAACGCAGCCGCCACGCACAGCGCCGCCTGCAGCACGAGGCACAGCACGTCCGACACGACCATCACCCGCACGCGCTCGTAGCGCTCCGCCACCACGCCGCCGTACGTGCTGAACACCAGTGCGGGCAAGAAGCGCCCCAGCCCCGCGCCGGCAACCCACCCGAGCGAGCCCGTCCGTTCGAACACATACGCGAGCAGCGCCACGTTGTAGGCCCACGATCCGCTTGCGGACACGACGAGCCCGCCGAACAGAAGGCGAAGGTCGCGGTGCCGAAGCGCCCCGCGCATTCCCTCCGTGTAGCGCGCGAGCCGCTTCACGCCGCGGCCACGGGCGCGGCGGCGAGAAGCTCGCTCGCACGCCTGAGCAGCGGCGCCGCGCGCAGCGGCGTAAGCAGTGCCACGGCGTCGTTCAGAAGCTGCGCCGCCTCCGCCTGGCGTCCCTGCCCGGTGAGCCACGCCGCGAAGTCGATCTGCGCACGCGCCAGCGGGTACGGGTACCCGAGCGAGCGCAGGTCGTCCACCGCGACCCGCAGCTCTCGCTCCACGTGATCGTGCTCGTGCCTGGCGGCGGCCAGGAGGCCGCGCGCGCGATGAAGCTCGGCGCGCAGGAACGGAGAAACCCGGCCCGGCGGCTCCGCTTCGAGCATCGCCACGAGTTCGCCCGCCATCTCCAGCCGGCCGGCCGCGAGCGTCGCCTGAACCGCGTCGGGCCACAGCAGCCGGAACGATTCGTGGAGCGGGCCCACTGCCTCGAGCGCCCCCCGGATGGCAGGCACGCCGCTCGCCACCACGGCCTCATAACGCCCCTCCGACAGCGCAACGGCGTTGTCCCCCGCCAGCGCGATGAAGCGGTCTTCGAGGTTCGCGCTTTCCCGCCACGGCGCGAACCCCTCGACGTGCTCGGCGGCCGGCTCACCGCGCCACGCCTTCACGCACGCGAGCCGCACGTGCGCGTCCTCAACGTGCTCGATGTTCGCATTCAGAAGCTCGGTCCCCAGCTGCTCGAGCTCCTCCCAGTTGCCCGCGAACAGGTGGCACAGCATCAGGTTGCCGGTGGTCACGACGCGTGCGTACGAGTCGCCCGTGCGCACGGACAGGAGCAGCGCCTGCTTGATCCGCTCCGTCGCCTCCGGAAGGTCTCGCGCGAGAAGCACGTTCCCGATGTTCGAGACGGCATTCGAGTGAAGCTCCGTCAGCCCGTTCCGCTGCGCGATGTCGGCGAGGACCGTCCAAAGCCCGACCGCCTCGTCGAAGCGCGACTGCTGCATGTACGACACCGCGCGCGCGTTGAGCGCTCGGCACAGGGGCAGCGGAAGCTCGAGCGCCTGCGCCATGATCAGCGCCCGTTCGAGATACCGCGAGGACTCCTCGGTCTTTCCGGCGAAGCTGAGGCATACGCCGAGCGCGGCCAGCACCGCCGCGAGCCCGGGACTGTCCGGCTCCTTCTCGAGAACCTCGAGCGCTGCCTCCGCGCGCTCGATTCCCTCGTCGATCCGGCCGAGGCGCTGGAGGGCGACGATGATCCCCTCCGCGACTGCCGCACCCTCGGCTTCGCGTCCGGCCGCCGCGTGGGCGGCTGCGGCGGCGTCGAGCAACTCTATGCCCGACTCGTAGCGCGCGGCCCGCATCGCCATCATGCCCGCCGCCTCGGTGAGCTCGGTGCGTTCGTCGTCAGACCCGGCCAGCTCGCGAGCCATCAGATACGCGCGCTCGGCGGCGTCGGGGGCGCCCACCGACGCCGTCCGCTGCGCCGCCCCGCGGAGGGCCGCGAGCGCGTCCTCGCGCAGCTCGTCCGCGTCGGGATCGCCCGCCGCGGCCCTGTACGCGTCGAGCAGGTGCGACGCGATCACCTCCGCCATCTCCTCGCCCTCGTTGGGGAAGACGGTGCGCAGATAGTTCGCCGCCGCCAGATGGCGCGGCCGGCGCTCGTGCTTGGAGAGCATGTCGTAGGCGACCGTGCGCAGCAGCGTTTGAGCGAACGCGTACTGGCCCCGATCGGGCGAGAGCGGGTCCGCGCGCACGGCCAGCACCTGCTTGCGCACAAGCGACGAGAGCACCTCGTCCACCCGCTCCTCCGGCAACTCGGTGAGTGCGGCCGCGGCGCTGCGCGGGAAGCTGCCGCCGAACACGGCCATCGCCTTCACGAGCTCGCGCTCATCGGGGTCGAGGCCGTCGAGCCGCGCGGCGAGAAGCGAGCTCAAAGTGGCGGGCACATCGAGATCGCCGAGCTCACCCGCCGGACGAAGGAGCCCGCCGTTCTGCGCGGCGAGAACGCCACGGTCGGCCAGCGCGCGCACGGTTTCGAGCGCATAGAGAGGAATGCCCTCCGCCTGGCTCACGATCCGCTCGCGCGCGTCGCTCGGCAGCCCGCTCACGAGCCCGTCGAGGAGCTGGCCCACAGCGGCGTCGCTCAACGGCTCGAGATACATCGGAGTCGCCCCGCGGCGCCCGGCCGGCCAGCCGGCGCGGCGCTCGGTGAGCTCCGGGCGCGCGAACCCGACGATGAAGATCGGGAGCTCGGCGGACCACTCGAGGAGGTGGTCGATGAAGTCGAGCAGGCCGTCGTCCGCCCAGTGGAGGTCCTCGAACGACAGGACCACCGGCAGCTCATGCGCGAGGCGCTCGAAGAAAAGGCGCCAGCCGGCGAAGAGCTCCTTGCGGTCGAGCCCCGGCTGCGCCACGCCGATCAGCGCGCCGATGCGCGGCTCGAGGAACTTCCGCTCCGCGCCGTCCGGCACCCAGCGCTCGAGACCGAGCTCCAGCTTGCGCTGCACCTCGTCCGGCGGTGCCTCCTCCGGGATGCCGAGGCGCTGGCGCACCATCTCCGCGAGCGCGAAGTACGCCACTCCCTCGCCGTAGGAGAGGCAGCGGCCCGAGTGCCACAGGATCGTCGTGGCGAGCCCGTCCACGTAGTTTTCGAACTCGCGGCGCAGGCGCGTCTTGCCCACGCCCGGAGGTCCGGTGACCGCCACGAGCCGCGCGCTGCCGCGCTCCACCCCTGCATGGAAGAGCTCCTTGATCAGACGCAGCTCCGAGTCGCGGCCGACGAACGGCGCCTCCAGCTCGCTGTCGCCGCGCGCGCCCGCCACGCCGGCGATCACGCGCTCGGCCCGCCACAGGTGGAGCGACCCGTCCTTGCCCTTCAGGGTGTGCTCGCCCGCGTCCGAGTACGAGATCGACGCCGAGGTGACCTGGCGCGTGGTCTCGTCCACGAACACCGAGCCCGGCTCCGCCACCGACTGCACGCGCGACGCCGTGTTCACCCGGTCGCCCACCACGAGCGCCTCTCCGGGCGCGCTGACCGATGCGACCTGGCCCGTGACCACCCCCGCTCGCGCCCGCAGTTCCGGCGCCCCGACCTCTTCGCCGAACAGCGAAACCGCATCCACCAGCTCGAGCCCCGCACGCACCGCGCGCTCGGCGTCGTCCTCGCGGGCCTGCGGTGCGCCCCACACCGCCATCACCGCGTCGCCGATGAACTTCTCCACCGCGCCGCCGTAGCGGTCGACGATCGTGCGCGCGGTGTCGAAGTAGCGGCTCAGCAGCTCGCGCGTGTCCTCCGCGTCGCGCGACTCCGCCAGCGTCGTGTAGCCCACGAGGTCGACGAAGAGCACCGACACGAGCCGCAGCTCGCCCGCCACCGGAAGCGGTCCGGACGCCACGGGTGGCGCTTGCCGCGCCGCCCCGCTCAGCGGCGTTCCGCACTCCGCGCAGAACTTCTGCCCGGGCGTGTGCCCGGCTCCGCAGTTGGGGCAGCGTGCCGCAAGCGGCGTGCCGCACTCCACGCAGAAGCGCGCGCTTTCGGCATTCTCAGTGGAGCAGGACGGGCAGATCAAGGGGCCGGACGGTGGAGTACGCCCTAAGCCATAGCCGAGAACGGGCCGCGCCGCAACGCAGCGGTCCTCTCGCTAACTGCCCTCGGCGAGGTCCGCGGTGCCCTCGAGGCGCCCGGCCTCACCCGAATTCTTGAGCTTGAGGAGCGTCTTCGACTCGATCTGGCGCACGCGCTCGCGGGTCACGCCCACCTGCGTGCCGATCTCCTCGAGCGTCATCGGGCCCTCGCCCGCGAGCCCGTAGCGCAGCTCGAGCACCCGCCGCTCGCGCCAGGGCAGCGACTCGAGCGCGGCCTGCAGGTCCGCCTCGCGCAGGCGGTTGGCCACCACCTCGAGCGGGCGGTCGATGCTCGCGTCCGGGATGAAGTCCGCAAGCGAGGCGTCGCCTTCCTCGGAGCCCACGGGGGTCTCGAGGGAAACGGGCTCCTGGCCCACCTTCAAAGCCTCCTCAACGCGCGCCACCGGCATCTCGAGCTCCACCGCGATCTCCTCCGGCGTGGGTTCGCGGCCGTGCTTCTGCAGCAGCGCGCGGCGCACGCGGGCCACGCGGTTCATGCGCTCGACCATGTGCACCGGGATGCGGATCGTGCGCGACTGGTCGGCCAGCGCGCGCGTGATCGCCTGCCGGATCCACCAGGTGGCGTAGGTGGAGAACTTGAAGCCGCGGCGCCAGTCGAACTTCTCGACGGCGCGGATCAGGCCGAGGTTGCCCTCCTGGATCAGGTCGAGCAGCGTGAGGCCGCGGCCGGTGTAGCGCTTGGCGATCGACACGACCAGGCGCAGGTTGGCCTCCACCAGCGCGTTCTTCGCCGCCATGTCGTTGCGCTCGGCGCGGCGGGCGAGGCGCACCTCGTCCTCGCGCGTGAGCAGCCGGACCTTGCCGATCTTCTTGAGGTAGAGCCGGACGCTGTCTTCCGGACCGCCCTCGGGCGGAGCCACGGGCAGGCCGGCGGTGACGACACCGCCCTCGTCGAAGAGGTCGTAGACCTCCTTCTCGCCGGCGGGCTCGCGCTCCTCTTCCTCGCGCTCCTCGACCTCTTCCGTGAGCTGGTTGTCGTTCACATCGCTCACGGCGTTTCCCCCATTACGTGCCCGATGGCTTGTCTCACGCTTTCTCGCTCCGACCAAAGTTCCCGCTGCCTGTCGAAATCGTCACCCTGCCCTGCATGCCGTAGCTCTCTTTCGATTCTGCGGAGCTCCAGCTGGAGAAAGCCCAGCCGCAGTGCGGGTTCGGAGGACGGCTCCTCGTCCGCCAGCATGACTACCTCGGTGATGGTAGCCGCGATTACCGGGTCTGCGCCAGGAATTTCTGCAAGAGGATTTGCAAAGTGAGACACGAGGTGGTCTCGCGTGAGGCGTAAAGCCTCCGAAGAGAGGTGAGCGTCTGTCACCCGCCTGAGGTACTCACGGCCGGTTTCGCCCTGTGAGATGCACATCGCGAGGAACGCTCGCTCGGCCCTCGAGGCGTTGTCGAGCAGCCGCTCGGGGCGGCGCGAGAGCTGGCCGTCCGGACGCTGCGGGGCCGTGCGAGGCGCGGATTGAAGGGCGATCGTCACTACGTCAGGTGCGAGATCCAGCTTGTCGGCGACATAACGCACAAGGTGGTCCCGGGTTGCGGGGCTGTCCGCGGTGGCTATCAGCGGGCGAACCTCTTCGAACGCCGTGTCCCTGCCACGCGGGCTCTGCAGATCTGAATCGGCCAGTACGCGCCGAATCTGAAACTCGAGCACCGACGACGCGCTGCCCAGCAGCTCGGTGAACGCCTCAGCCCCCCGCTCGGTCACGAGCTCGGCGGGATCGTTGCCCTCGGGCATCTCCACCACGCGCAGCTCGACTCCGCGTTCCGCCGCCACCCGCGCGGCGCGCAGCATCGCCTCCTGGCCGGAGCGATCGGCATCGAGGGCGAGGAAGACTGAGCCCGCGGTCTGGGACAGGAGCGTGACCTGCTCCGGCGTGACCGAGGTGCCCATGACGGCGACCGTTTCGGTCAGTCCAACCTGGTGGAGTGCGAGCACATCGGTGTACCCCTCGACGACGAGGATCCTACCCCTCTTCGCCGCCTGCCCGCGCGCCAGATCGATCCCGAACAGCTGGCGGCCCTTGTGGTACAGCTCGTTCTCGGAGGTGTTGAGGTACTTGGGCTGCTGCTCGCTGCGCACCGCGCGCGCGCCGAAGCCGAGCACGCGGCCGCGAGGGTCCGCCAGCGGGAACATGATTCGCGCGCGGAAGCGGTCGTAGAAGCCGCTGCCGCCGCGGCCTCGCTGTGCGAGTCCCGCCGCCGCGATTTCCTCGCGCGTGAAGCCGTCGCGCTGCGCCTTCACGGTGACCTTGTCCCAGGCGCTCGGCGCGTAGCCCACCCGGAACTGGCGCAGCACCTCCTCCTCGAGGCCGCGGCCCGCCAGGTACTCGCGCGCGAGCTTCGCCTCGCCCGACTCCCACAGGTAGCGCACGTAGTAGTCCGTCGCGCGCTGCACGAGCTTGAGCAGCCGCTCGCGCCGCTCGCGACGCCGCTCGGCGGCCGGGTCCTCCTGCTCGCGCTTGAGCTCGACGTTGTAGCGCTCGGCGAGCGCCTCCACCGCCTGCCTGAAGTCGAGCCCCTCGGTCTCCTGCACGAAGCCGATGGCGTCGCCGGACGCGCCGCAGCCGAAGCAGTGGAAGAGCTTGTGCTCGGCGTTCACCGAGAACGAAGGGGTGCGTTCCTCGTGAAACGGGCAGAGGCCGTTGAAGCGGTTGCCGACGCGGCGCAGATCGGTGCGCGCGCCCACCAGCTCCACCATGTCGACGGCATCCTTCAGCCGGTCGATCGAGTCCTTTGTATAGAGCGACATCTAGAAGCCGTGCGGGACTGACAGCTCTGTGAAGACTCGCACCGCATAGCGGTCGGTCATTCCGGCGATGTAATCGGTCACGCGGTCGGCGTCGGTCGCGTCGCGCGTGGCGGCCGGCGGTGGGTTCTCCACCAGGTAGTCGAACAGGGAGCGCAGCATTCGCTCGATGCGCGGGTGCTCGCGCTGCGCGGCCGGCGCCAGGTAGACGTGCTCGAACATGAAGGTGCGTAGGCGATCCATGGCGCCGCCGACGTCCTCTGACTGCACGATGTCGCCTGCCTCGGAGGAGCGCTCCACGAGGTCGCGCACGAGTGCGTCGATCCGCTTCGAGCCGGTGTCGCCGAGCAGCGCGATCTCGTCGTGTGGCAGCTGCTCGTGGCTGAGCGAGCCGGCGCGCAGGGCGTCGTCGATGTCGTGGTTTATGTAGGCGATCCGGTCCACCAGACGGACGATCTTCCCCTCGAGCGTGGCCGGCAGCTTCTCGCCGGTGTGATTGAGAATGCCGTCGCGCACCTGTTCGGTGAGATTGAGCCCGCGCCCGTCGCGCTCGAGCCGCTCCACCACGCGCAGCGAGTGGACGTTGTGGCGGAAGCGGAAGCCGTAGCGCTCCTGCAGGCACGCGTCGAGCACCTCTTCGCCGATGTGGCCGAACGGCGCGTGGCCGAGGTCGTGCCCGAGCCCGATCGCCTCGGTGAGGTCCTCGTTCAGGCCGAGCGCCCGGGCGACGGTGCGCGCGATGCCCGTGGTCTCGAGCGTGTGGGTGAGACGCGTGCGGTAGTGGTCGCCCTCGGGCGCGATGTACACCTGCGTCTTGTGCTTGAGGCGCCGGAAGGCCTTGCAGTGCACGATGCGGTCGCGGTCGCGCTGGAACGGCGTGCGCACCGGCGAGTCGTCCTCCTCCAGCTCGCGCCGCGCCGGATATGAACGCTGTGCGAGCGGCGAGAGGAACTCGTCCTCCATCGCCGCGATCCGGTCGCGAAAGGCCACTGCGCTCGTTCCGATGGGCGTCACGGAGCGATTCTGGCATGAGGGGCACTCGGCTCTACTCGCGCTCCCGCTTGCGCCTCTCCCTCCAGTCGTTCAGCTTGAACCAGACCACCAGCAGCACCACGGGCCCGAGGTAGATCGGCAGCTCGATGAGCACGTGTCCTGCATGTGCGAGCGGCGGGGTCATGTGTTCACCGCCGACAGAAGCCAGAGGCCCAGGCTGGTGAAGCCCACCATCACAACGAGCATCCAGTACTGCGAGCGCACGGCGTCACGCACGTCGCGGTACATGGCCACCGCGCGGTCGTGCGCGAGTATCAGCCCGCTCACGTGCCCGATCACGAGGGCGGCCACCTGCACGTACCAGATGCCGGCCGCCGAGATCACGTTGTAGTCGATCCCCGTGCGCGAGGTGCCGAAGATGTCGGATCCCCGCCCGAGAGGGTCCGAGATCAGGTGCGCCATCGCCTGACCCTGGAAGACGAGCAGCGAGAAGTAGTGCGCAAGGGCGTACGCGAATGCGATCGGGATCAGCGTGTGCGCGAACTTCTGCGCGAGCTCGCTCGGCGTGTGGTCCTCGCCCACCTCGCTCATCCCGCCCACCGCGAGCCTGTAGAAGACGGCGACGACCGCGATGCATACGAGCAAGCCGACCGTGCTCCCCCACTGCTCTCCGGTCAGACCCCCGCCGAAGAACGAGATGAGGTGCAGCCGGACGGAGCCCCACAGCGGGCCGTTCTCCAAGCCGTCGAAGGTCGTGGAGCCGATGGCCACGCAGAGCAGGGCGATGGTGCCCGGCCACAGCTCGAGCTTGGGCGCGCCGGCGAGCGGCGGGCGCGCGTACACCACGCCGTCGCGACGCTCGAACGCGGAGAGCCTGGCGAAGAGGCCGAAGTAGACGCCGAACGGGTCGGCCCGCTCGCTCCACGTCTCGATGCCGTAGAGCGCCATCCCCACGAGCATCACCACCACGTACGCGAGCACCATGATCGCGAGCGTGGACGGGTCGTCCTTGTTCACGTAGGTGAGCTCGACCCACGCGAAGAACAGGATTCCCGCGGCCGCCGGCCAGCGGCCGAGCCACTTCGGATACTCGAGCGCGGCCGGCGGCTCGCCGCTCGACAGCCGCGACGAGACCCACGACGCCGCGCGTGCGAGCGCCCGCCAGGGGCTGATCACGCGCCAGATGTCGCCGAAGAGCACGCTCGCCACAACGAGGCCGACCCAGAACAGCACGTAGATCACGGTCGGCTCGAGGTTGCCGAGCGCGTTCTGCAGGCCGGCGATTCCGGCATAGACCGTTATGCCGAGCGCCGCGATGCCCGCCGCGCCCACCACGACGTCAACCGCCACCGGGATGCGGAACAGGCGCCGCTCCGGCACTTCCCCCTGGAGGCGCGGCGTGGGCCACAGGGCGGCGAGCGCTGCGAACGACACGATGAGCACCACCGCCGCCGCCCAGCCGAACAGCCAGACCGGGATCGGCAGGTCGGTGCGGGCGACGATGCCGTGCGCGGCCGCCGGCGGCGGGAACAACACTCCCGCCACCGGGCCGGCCGCGAGTGCGGCGGCAAGCGGCCAGCGCCTCATTGGTTCACCTGGAGCGACGCGATCTGCTCGCCGCGGCTCTCCAGCTCGATCACGAAGATCCCGTCGATCGTGGCCGGGAAGTTGAACGACACGCTCCCGCCCTTCTTCACGTCCTTGTGGAAGTTGTAGCCGTGGACGTGGATCTCGTCGGACACGTCCGAGTCCACCGTGAAGCGCACCCGGTCGCCCTTGTTCAGGGTGATCTTCTGGATGCCGCCCTGCGGCTTCCCGTTCACCACGTGGATCGTCACGGGCGCGCCGGAAGCGCTCGTGCTCGTGTTGTTGTTGCTGCCGCTGCCCTTGGCGAGCACGAATGCCACCACGATGGCCGCGACCAGCAGCGCGAGCAAGGCTGCTCGCTTCATGTGTTACCTCCGTTCGCCGAATTCGAAAGAACTCAGACGAACGCGGGCGGCGCCCGCGGAGCGATGTGGCGAGCGAGTGGCGCGAGCCGCGGCGGGACAAAGAGCGAACGCGAGATACGCAGCGGGAGCGAGCCTGCCGCGGCCGGGCGCAGCCTGGCCCGGCCGCGCGCGGCGGCGACCGCGATCGCTGAGGCGGCACCGCGCAGCGCGAGAGCGACAACGAGGCCGATCGCGAACGCGAGCGGAATGGCGACGAGCCCGCCATGGCCGAACGGCGCGCCCAGACCGCCGGGGTGGCCCTCCGCCAGGAGGCCCTCGAGCCACTCCTGCGTTGCGTACACGGATACGAGCAACACGCTCGCGCCAAGCCACAGGCGCCGTGTCGACGGAAGCGCGCGCGTTCCCCCCGCGTCCCCCGTGATGTAGGCGCGCATCACGCGCGCGGCGAACGCCGAAGCCCCGAGCACCACGAGCCCGGCGATGAGCGGCGTGGCAAAGCGCAGGTAACCGTGGCCCTGCAGGGACAGCTCGTGTCCCGCGTTCCCGCCGTACGCCAGCAGGTACCTCAGGTCGTGGACGCCGAGGGCGCCCAGCGCAATCAGCACACCGGCGCGGATCCTCCAGCCGAGTGACGGCACGCGCCGGATTCTAGGCGCCGCCGGGGCGGCTACCCCGAGTGCGCGATCGCCGCCTGCGCCGCCGCCACCCGAGCGATCGGCACGCGGAACGGCGAGCAGCTCACGTAGTCGAGTCCCGCCATGTGGAAGAAGTCGATCGAGTCGGGATCGCCGCCGTGCTCGCCGCAGATGCCGAGCTTGAGCTCGGGCTTGGCCTCGCGGCCGGTCCAGGCGGCGAGCCGCACGAGCCAGCCCACGCCCGGCTTGTCGATCGTGTCGAACTGGCTGCGGTCCACGATCTTATACTCCATGTACTTGGTGAGGAAGCGGCCTTCCACGTCGTCGCGCGAGAAGCCGAGGCCGGTCTGCGTGAGGTCGTTCGTGACGAACGAGAAGAAGTCCGACTCGCCCGCGATCTTGTCCGCCACGAAGCACGCGCGCGGCAGCTCGATCATCGTCCC
>JAICJR010000136.1 GCA_025928345.1 Thermoleophilaceae bacterium
AAACGTGTTGGTCGCCGTGATCGCGGAGGCATGACCCCAGCGCTCCACGATCTCGCGCGCGGACTTCGAGTTGAAGAAGCCGACGTAACGCTCGATCGGGTCGCCCTGCGCATCGCGCTCGGCGAGGTTCTGCGCCGGGTCCACACCGAGCACGCGTACGCCGTGCCGGCGAAAGCCGCGCAGCAGCGTGCCGTCGTTGCAGCCGATGTCGATAACGAGGTCGTCGGGGCCGAGCCCGCGGCGCGAGCTCACCACGTCGCTCAGGTCGTACAGGTGCTCGGCCAGGGTGTCGGAGGCCGAGGACACGTAGAGGTAGTCCTCGAACATCGCGCTCGGCGGCACGGCCTCGGTGAGCTGCACGTGGCCGCAGCCGTGGCAGAAGCCGACGGCCAGCGGGTAGTGCGGCTCGGGCGCGCCGAGCTCGGACTCGCTCAGGAACTTGTTGGCAAGAGCGGTCTCGCCCAGGTCGAGGAACTCCTCGACGTCGGAGGAGCCGCAGACGATGCAGTCGGCCGGTTCAGTGACCGGCTGGGAAGAGAACGCGTGAGCCATGGACCTCGTACCAGACGGGGACTTCAGTGAGTGTGCCGAGCGCATCCCGGACGGCGTCCTGGTGCTCGGGGTCGACCACGAACAGCAGGAATCCCCCGCCGCCCGCGCCAAGGATCTTGCCGCCGCGCGCGCCGGCGTTCGTCGCGCACTCGTACCAGTCGTCGATCTGCTGGTTGCTGATCGAGCTCGCGAGCTCGCGCTTGAGCTTCCAGCCCTGGTCGAGGATCGCGCCGAGCGCCGCCGTGTCGATGTGGCCGTTGCAGGTCTTGCCCTGAAGCTCGTGCGCCTGATCGCGCATCTTCACGAGCGAGTCGAACTTGTTCGCCGTGTTCGCCTTCTGCTCGCCGAGCACCGCCTCGGTGCGCCGCTGGTGGCCCGTCCAGAACATCATCAGGTGGTCGAACAGGCCGCCCACCGCGCCGTTGGCGAGCCGCTGCGGCTCCACGGACACGCCGCCGTCGGGCTTGAACGTGAACAGGTTGAGCCCCCCGAACGCGGCCGCGTACTGGTCCTGCTTGCCGATCGGCTGGCCGAGCATGTCGATCTCCACGTGCGAGGCCTCCTCCGCGAGCTGACCCGCCGTCACGCGCTCGCCCTGGTAGGCGTGCAGCGCGTTGAGCAGGCCGACGGTGAAGCTGCTCGAGCCGCCCAGGCCGCTCGAGTCCGGAAGGTCGCCGATCGTGCTGATGTAGATCGGCGGCTCGATGCCGAGGAACTTCAGGCACTCGCGCGCGATGTCGTTCTGCACCGCGTCCACGGACGCGACCATCTCGCTCGTGGAGTACGTCACGCGCACCTTCTCGTCGAACACGGGACCGTGCCGCTTGACGCTCACATACACGTAGCGCGTGATCGCGGTGCTGAACACGGCGCCCGGCTCGCGCGAGTAGAACTCCTCGAGGTCGGTGCCGCCGCCCGCGAAGCTCACCCGCAGCGGCGTGCGGGTGACGACCATGCCCGGATCCTCGGGCTTAGCCATGCTGGAGCGCCCAGTCGTAGGGGATGTCCGGCGTGTCCGGATCCATGCGCAGCATCTCGTCCGGATCGTGCGGCTCGGTGGCACAGTTGGCGAGGATCACCATCTTGTCGCCGTACGCCTTGTAGCCGTTGGCGATGCCCGGGGGCATCTGCACGAGCACGTAGTTGTCCTCGCCGAGGTACACCTCCTGCAGCTCGCCGTGGGTGGGCGAGCTGTCGCGCAGGTCGTACATCACGAGCTTCGCGCGCCCGGACAGCACCGCGTTGTTCACGGTCATGGTCTGGTGGATGTGCCAGGCCTTCACCGTGCCCGGCCATGCGCACGAGAAGTAGATCTCGCCGAAGGAGATGAAGTGCGGATCCGTCGCCTTCATCATGTGCATGATCTTTCCGCGCTCATCCACGATCTGGCGGAGCGGAACGATCTTCACGCCGTCGATCACGCGGCCACCTGCTCGTCGCTCGTCCAGCGCAGCGAACCGTCGAGCTCGCCGCTCGCGAGCAGCTTCTTGAGCCACGCCAGCCTCGTGAAGCGCGGGTCGGTGAACAGATCGTGCGTGAGCCCGATCGACGTGAACGCGTCGTAGAGCTCCTTCGCGCCGGTGCGCGGATTCCACTTGAACTCGAAGTCCGGGAACGCGCGGCCGAACTTGCCGAAGTCCGCCTTGTACGTGCGCTGGTCCGCGCTCGCCTTGCCGAGCACCTCGAGCTCGCAGCCCGGCACGGTGTCGGCGGCGATCTCCGCCAGCTCGCGGATCTGGTGGTTGAGCTCCTCCGCTCCATTGTTGAACGCCTCGTTGTGGACGACATCCAGCGGCGCCTCGAGCACGGTCATGAACGCGCGCACCACGTCCTGCACGTGCACCACCGGGCGCCACGGCTTGCCGTCGCTGTAGACGGTGATGCGCTTCTTCGTCACAGCAGAGCCCAGGAAGTCGTTGAACACGGTGTCGAAGCGCATGTGCGGCGACACGCCGTACACCGTGCCGTTTCGCAGGTAGGTGGGCGAGAAGCCGTCGTCCGCGAGCTCGCGCAGAGCCGCCTCGCCGGTCACCTTCGAACGCGCGTACTCGGTCTTCGGGTCGAGCGGCGAGTCCTCGTTCACCACCGCCGCCTCGGAGGCGCCGTACATGATGCAGGAGGAGGAGAAGAGGAAGCGGCGGACGCCGGCCTCCTTCGCGAGCTCAGCCAACCGCACGGTCGAGCGGTAGTTGATCTCCTCGGTCCAGCGGCCGTCGAGGTTGCCGATCGGGTCGTTGCTGAGCGCGGCGAGGTGGATCACCGCGTCGAATCCCTGCACGTCCGCCGGCTCGAGGTTTCGGATGTCCTTGCGGATCTCGCGCGGGCGCGCGCCGTCGGGCACCAGCGTGCAGTCGGCGAAGTACCCGGTGTCGAACCCGGTCACGTCGTAGCCGGCCTCGATCAGCATCGGCGCGGCCACGGATCCGATGTAGCCGCTGTGGCCGGTGAGCAGGATCGACTTCGTCATGCCACCAGAGCTCCTTCAAGCATTCGCCGCGTCACGTCGAGCAGCGAGGTCGTTTCGGTTACCTGTGCCGAGAGGCAGCCGGCGGCGTCAGCCGCCTCGGCGTCCCGCTCGTCGTCGCCCACGAACACCGTGCGCGTGAGGTCAAGCGCGAAGTCCTGCTGCGCGTGGAAGAGCATCCCGGGCCTCGGCTTGCGGCAGTCGCAGCCGTCGTCCCAGCCGTGCGGGCAGTGGTAGACCGCGTCGATGCGCCCGCCCGCATCCTCGGCGTCCCTGAGCATGCGCTCGTGGACGGCGGCGAGGTCGGCCTCGCTCATCGCGCCGCGGGCGATGCCCGCCTGGTTCGACACCACGATCACGCGGTAGCCCGCATCGCGGAAGAGCCGCAGCGCATCGAGTGAACCAGGCAGCCATTCGAACTCCTCAGGGCGGCGCACGTACTCGGCCTTGGGCGGCCGGCGGTTGAGCACGCCGTCGCGGTCGAGGATCACCGTGGGGTGCCGGGCAAAGAACTCCTCGGTCTCACCGAGGCGGTCGAGCGAGCCGACGCTGTAGTAGCGGTGGTCGGTGACGAAGGCGGACAGCTCGCGGCGCTCCACGAGCTGCGGGTAGATCGCCTGCTCGAACAGCTCGTCCTCCGCCGGGAGCAGGTCCACAACCGAGCGCGGCAGGATCGCGTAGCTGATCTCGACGCCCTTGAGCCCGGGCGCGGTGCGGCTGCGGTCGTGCACCTCCACATAGCCGTCGGCGCCCACTCGGACGGCGTCCTTGCCATGGCGGTAGTCGTCGCGGTTGCCGTAGACCGTGACCATCGCGGGCGCGCCGATGGCGAGGAAGCGCTCCCACATGCGGTCCATCTGCAGCGGCCAGTAGTTGTCGCAGTAGAGGAGCATGAAGTAGGGGTCGAGCCGGTCGGCGGCGAGCGCGAGGCGGCGCCCGGTGAGGTCGTCCGGAGCGGACACGACGTAGTCGATCTGGATCCCGAGCTCCGAGCCGTCGCCGAAGTGGTCCTGGATCACCTCGGGCAGGTAGCCGAGCAGCATCAGCACTCGCTCGAAGCCCTGGTCGCGCAGCATCTCCACCGTGTGCTGCATGAACGGCTTGCCGTGGAACTCGATCATCGGCTTTGGCCGCGTGTCCGTGAGCGGACGCATTCGCGTGCCGCGACCACCGGCAAAGATCACGGCCTGTGTCGGCCGCTCGGGTACCACCCGCGGCGACTGCACTAGAGCGCTGCCCCCGCCGCCGGGTGGCGATCCTGCACAAGACAGGTGGTCAACATGTCGCAGAGCACGCTGTGGGCGCTTTCGACGAGTCCGTAGGCGCCGGGCTGGCTCGGCACCCAGATGTAGTCGGTGACCATGTCCTTGAGGACGCCGCCGTCGAAGCCGAGCAGGCCGAGCGTGGTGGCGCCCTCCGCCCGCGCGAGCGCGACGGCGTGGACGAGGTTCTCCGAGTTCCCGCTCGCGGAGATCACGATCAGGATGTCCTCGGGCTTGACGAAGTTCTCGAGCTGGCCGGCGAACACGCGCTCGTAGCCCTCGTCGTTGGCGAGCGCGGTGAGCCACGAGACGTTGTCGGTGAGGCTCATCACGCGCATCGGCGTGCCGCCGCTGACCTTCACGGCCTTGCCGAGGTCGTTCACCCAGTGCGACGCGGTGGTGGCGCTCCCGCCGTTGCCGGCGATGTAGATCGTCGCGCCCCGCTTGCGGGCAATGGTGAGGTGGTCCATCACGCGCTCGAAGGCGTCGAGGTCGACGGATTCGAGCAGCGCGTTCAGGCGGCGGAGGTACTCGACGGCGATGCTCTTCGGCTCGAGTCCCCAGCCATTCAGGCCGAAGTCCAAACTCATCTTCTAGCCAGAGTAACCCGGATCCTATGACCGGGCAAGCGCCCGTTCACAGGTTGGTGGAAGGGGTGCAGAATCCGCTTCAGAGCAGGCGAATCGCCATCAAATGACGAGTCCGCGCTCCTCGAGCTCCGCTGTGGAGCGCTGCACGCGATCCTCGGCCGGAGGCGCGTCTTCGGCGATCCAGGCCGCGAGCTCGCGCATGCCGTCCTCGAACCTCACCTGCGGCTCGTAGCCGAGCGCTTCGCGCGCCGCGGAGATGTCCCCGTAGCAGTGACGGATGTCGCCGTGGCGGAAGCGGCCGACGATCTCCGGCTCGAGGTCGGTGTCGAGCGCCGAGGCGAGCGTCTCCGCCACCTGGCGGACAGTGGTCGACCTGCCGGTGCCGATGTTGAGCGCCATGCCGTCCGCGCGCTCGTTGCCGATTGAGAGCTCGATCCCGCGCACGATGTCCGAGACGTGGATGAAGTCGCGCGACTGGAGGCCGTCCTCGAACACGAGCGGCGCGTTGCCGTTGAGAAGGCGGCTCGAGAAGATCGCAGCGACGCCGGTGTACGGGTTGGAGAGCGACTGGCGCGGTCCGTACACGTTGAAGAACCGAAGGGCCACCGTGTTGATGCCGTAGGCCTTGCCGATCGACAGGCAGAGGTCCTCCTGGTCGCGCTTGGTGGTGGCGTACACGGAGTCCGACCGCAGGCGCTTTCGCTCGGCCGTGGGAATGGGGCGCACCTCGGCGCCGCAGCTCGCGCAGCCGGGCTCCCACTGGCGGGCCTGGAGCATCTCGGGAGTGCGCAGCACCTCGGGGTCCGGTGTGCCGCAGGCGTCGCACGCGTACTGGCCCTCGCCGTAGATCGACATCGACGAGGCCACCACGAGCGAGGAGATCTCGTCGCGGCGCTGCGCGATCTCCTCGAGCAGGATCGCCGTGCCGAGGCAGTTGTCGCGCACGTAGCGGGTGAGGTCGTACATCGACTGCCCCACTCCGACCTGCGCGGCGAGATGCACCACCGCGGACACGCCCTCGAGACTACGGGAGACCAGCTCGCGGTCGAGGACGGAGCCCTCGATGTACTCCGCCTCGGGGTGGCGGTAGCCGTGGGAATCACCGTGCACCTGCGGTTCGACCGAGTCGAGCACGCGCACGCTCCGGCCGCCGTCGATCAGACGATCGACGAGGTGCGAGCCGATGAAACCTGCTCCGCCGGTGACCAGAACCATCCGACTACCTGTACCACGGACCTGCACCCTTCCGCCACAACCCGGGGTGCGATTAGCGTTAGCGGAGTGCGGGTCCTAGCGATCACGAACCAGTTCCCTCTGCCGCTCGACATGGGCGGTCCGCTGCGCTTCTTCGGCCTGGCGAAGGCGATGGCGGAGCGCCACAACGTGCACATGCTCGCGCTCGCCCGGCCGAACACCACCGACGAGCTCGTGGCCGAGCTGCGGAGCGAGCTGGGCGGCCCGGTGGAGGTGTTCGAGCCACCGGCGGCGGGCGGCTGGGTGCGCGCGCTCGCCCGCGGTGTGCCCCCGTGGATCGAGGCACAGCACAGCCCGGAGCTCGCGCGGCGCGCGGCGGAGCTGGCCGCCGAGGTCGACGTCGTGGTCCTGCTCGACGACTACGCGGGGATCTACGCTCGAGCGGCCGGCGGCCGGGCGCCCGTGCTGGCCGACAAGTCGAACGTGATGGGCTGGAGCGCGGCCCACCCGGCCGTCGCGCCGCCCACGCGCAAGGGTCGCGCGCACCAGGCGATGTCGGTGCGGCTCGTGCGGCGCTTCGAGCGCGACGCCGTGCGCCGCGCAACGACGGTGGTGGTCACGTCGGACGAGGAGAGCGAGCGGCTCGCGCGGCTCTACGGGCGACCCGCGGACGCCGTCGTGCCCTCGGCGATCGACCTGCCCGCGCTGCCGGAGCGAAACGGCGCCGGCCGGGCGATCGGCTGGCTCGGCACGCACGAGTACGAGCCGAACGTGGAGGGTCTCGTGCGCTTCGTCGAAGACGCCTGGCAGCCGCTCGGTGAGGACGGCTGCCGCCTGCTCATCGCGGGGCGCAATCCCTCGCCGCGGGTGGCCGAGCTCGAGCGGTTCCCCGGAGTGGAGGTGGTGGGGTTCGTCGAGAGCCTCGACCGTTTCTTCGCCGGGCTCTCCGCCGGCGTGGTCCCGCTCTGGCACGGCCCCGGCGTAAAGCTGAAGACGCTCACGTTCATGGGCGCCGGCGTGCCCACCGCCTCCACGCCGGTCGGGCTCGAGGGAATCGAGGCCGAGGGCGGACGCGACTGCATGATCGGAGCCGATGCCCGCGGGCTCGCGGAGAGCTTGAGGGCGATCATGGCCGATCCGGAGCTGGCCGCGCGGCTCTCGGCGAATGGAAGGCAGCTCGTGGCCGAGCGCTACACGTGGGAGAGCGTCGGGCGGCGCTTCGTGGACCTGCTCGAGACGGTGGCGGTGCGCTGAAGTCCGGTCTATTCTCGATTTGCGGGATCCCTCCCCGACTCGCCCCCTTCTCTCCCAGATGCCTGACGAAAATCCGCTCTCCCCCGGGGTGGTGATCCTCACCCACGGCCGCAGCCAGGAGTCCGTCCGGCTCGCGCGCTCGCTGCTGGACGAGGGCATCGCCGCCGACTCGATCGTGATCGTCCAGAACCCCACGGAGGCAGACGATCCCGCGATCGTCCCGCCGGATCCGCGCGTGGCCGTCCGCCGCGCGGAGCGGAACCTCGGCTATGCGAGCGGGATGAACGAGGGCATCCGCCACCAGCTCGCCCGCGGCGTGGACTGGGTGCTGATCCTGACGCACGAGATCCGCTTCCACCCGGGTGCGCTGCGAGCACTGCTCGACGCCGCCCGGCACGCCGACGGCTACGGGATGCTCGGGCCCGCGCTGTGGTGGCAGGAGAAGGACCAGCCGCTGTCATTCGGCGGCAAGCGCGGCGAGCTGAGCGGGATCCACCACCTTCAGGAGCGGCCGGACACGCCGGCCAACGGCATCGCCGCCTGCGATTGGATCGACGGCGCCGCGCAGCTGATCCGCGCCGAGCTGCTCGAACAGGCGGGCCTGCTCGACGAGCGCTTCTTCATCTACTACGAGGACGTGGAGCTGTGCCTGCGCGCGCGCCGGGCCGGATGGCACATCGGCGTGGTGCCGCAGGCGCTCGCCGACGCGAACCCGGGCGCCGCAAGCAGGCCGGGCGCCTATGCGTACCTGACCAGCCGCAACGGGCTCGAGTACGCGCGGCTCGCGGGTGGTGCGTGGGCACTGACCACGCGTCTCATGCGCCAGTGCGAGCACAGCGTGAACCTGCTGCGCGGCTACCGGCGCGCCGACGAGGCCGAGCGCGCGCGCTGCCGGGCCGCGCTCAGGGGCCTCTGGATGGGAACCCTCGACTTCGCACGACGGCGCTGGGGCCCACCGCCGGCCACGCTCATGGGACTGGGCGACCTTCGCAACACCCAGTCGTCCTAGCGCCCTGGGTCCAGCCCCCGCTCGTACACGCGAATGGTGCGCTCCGCGATCCCGTCCCAGCGGTAGCCGCGGGCGGTGGCCTGTGCGGCGCGCCGCATCTCATTGAGGGGGCCCCGGTCCGCGGCCAGGCGTGCGACGTGGGCCGCGAGGGCGTCCGCGTCGCCCACGTCGATCAGGACGCCGTTCTCGCCCGTGATCACCTCTGGTGCCGCGCCCACCGAGGTGGCGATCGGAGCCAGCCCGCACGCCATGCCCTCGAGCAGCGCGACGCTCGCGCCCTCCGAGCGGCTCGGGAAGAGCAGCAGCTCCTGGCCCGCGAGCAGCGATGGCAGCTCCTCGTTGCGGTAGGTCGGCAGGATCGAGATCGAGTCGGTGGGCGCGGAGGCCAGGTCCGCGCGTGCCGCGGACTCATCTCCGCAGCCGAGCACCGAAAGCGTGAACTCCACGCCGTCCGCGCTGAGCCGTTCGAGCGCGCAGGCGAGCGTGGCCGTGCCCTTGCGGGGGATCCAGCTGCCGACGAACGCAAGCCGTACCGGCCCGTCCTCCACCGGCTCGGCGGGAGCGGCATCGTGAAACCTGTCGTCAACGCCGTTGGGGAGTACAACGAGCCGCTCGCGCGGGATGCCGAGTCGCCCGGCGGCGTACTCGCGTTCCTCCTCGTTCAGTAGCGCGCACCTGTCGGAGAGCCGCATCGAGCGTGCCACCTCCCACAGGCGGTAGCCGCCGTGGTAGACGGGGTACTTGCGGCTGAGCGGCGGGCCCTCGGCTCGTGCGGCAGCGCGAACAGCGCGGTCCACCACATGCTCCAGGCCGTGGCTGCGGGCGATCAGAACCTGCGGCCGCTTGGCGCGCGGGCGGCCGAGCGTGGCCCACACCCACGTGTCGCCGAGCGACGCATCCACCACGTCGAAGCCGCGCGCCTGTCTCGCGAGCAGCCGCGCCACGCGCCAGGGGAACTCGACGCTGTGCCGCAGGCCGGGGGCTGCTGAGCGCGGGAACGCCTGCTCGAAGCCGAGGTACTCCACCTCGCAGCCGGCGCGCTCGAGCGCGGCTCCGAGCGCACGGGTGGCCCCGGGAGCGCCCGCGTGGGCGCTCACGGGATGGTGAAGGACGAGGAGGACCCTCAGCTACGCGGTGGGATCGTCCGGACGGGAAGCGAGGCGCCGTCCGGCAGCCGCCAGCCGTCCTCCTGGCAGGAGGGGCAGACGGCCTGGTCGCCGGCGACGAGCCAGCCACTGTCGGCGAGTGCCGCAGGCGATCCCGCGCGAAGCTCGTTCGAGCACACCGCGCATTCGCCGGCCTGATCCACGAACAGCCGGTCCTTGCCGCGGCGGCGCGAGATGCGCTGCCAGCGAACCGCCGGGGCCGCCGGCTCCTCGGCGTCGTCCGCAGCCGGGGGCTCGGCCGCACCAGCCTGCTTACGCGGATCCCAGGGCCC
>JAICJR010000070.1 GCA_025928345.1 Thermoleophilaceae bacterium
CGGACGCCTCGCTCGAGGTGAACGAGCTGCGCGGCGGCGAGCCGCGCACGGTCGTGCCCGCGACGGCACGCGGGACGATCAGCCTCAGGCTCGCGCCGCGCCAGGATTCCGAGCGCATCAAGTCGGAGATGAAGCGCCTGCTGCTCTCGGCGGTGCCCGAAGGAGCGGAGGTGGCGATGAGCTGGCATACCGCCGAGCCCGCGCTGTCTGATCCCGACTCGCCGGCCATCAAGCTTGCGGCCGAGGCCCTCGGCCGCGCCTGCGGCGTGCCCGCCGCGCTCGTGCGCAGCGGCGGCTCGATCCCGGCCGTGGCCGAGCTGATGAACCACGGCATCCCAACCGTGGTGAGCGGCTTCGGCCTTCCCGACGACGCCTTCCACGCGCCCGACGAGTCCTACAGCCTGCGCAGCCTCGAGCTGGGCGAGCGCTCCGCGCGCGAGCTCTATACGGCTCTCGCCCGCCTTCCCCGTTAACCTCCCGCGCGAGGATGAGGGGAGGACGGAGTCTCTACTCGGTCGGACTCGTGTGCGCGCTCGCGTGCGCGCTCGTGCCGGCCGCGCCGGCGAGCGCCAAGAGCCTGCTGCCGTTCCCCAACAACTCGCTCACGGTCAAGGACCGCCACACGCCCACCGGACGGCGCGTCCACCTCGTGAAGAACGAGATGCCGCGCAACAAGAAGGGCATGCACATCGACCCGCGGCCGTACAACCGCGCCGACGGCTTCAGCCCGGGCGCGCCGATCCTCGTGCAGGTGCCGGTCCTGAACTCGCCGACCAGGCTCGCGCGCATCCACGCGCCCACCGTCGACAACATCGCGCCGTCGCTCCGCCGGAGCTCGCCTGTGCAGCTGATCGACGAGAAGAGCGGCAAGCGTCAGCTCGCCTGGGCCGAGGTGGACATGAACGACTCCCACCCGAGCTCCCGGCTGCTCGAGATCCATCCCGGTCGCAACCTGCGCGAGGGTCACACCTACATCGTGGTCCTGCGCAACATCGGCCGGAAGAAGGGCAAGCACGTGCCGGCGCGCATTCTTCGCAGGCTCGCCAAGGCCGGCGTGAAGCGCAAGGGCCTGTACATGGCCTGGGACTTCACCGTCGCGAGCGCGCAGAGCATCGCCGGCCCGCTGCTCGCCATCCGCAACGACGCCTTCAAGCGCCTGGGCGACACCAACCTGAAGGACATGAAGGTGCAGGGCGGCTCGCCGGCGTTCGCCGTCACGAACGTCACCGACGTGCCGCCGTGCGATCCGGCCGGCTGCCAGACCGGCCAGGACGCGTTCATCGCGCGCCGCGTGGCCGGCACGGTCACGGTGCCGTGCTACCTCAACCAGGCAGGCTGCCCGCCGGGCTCGCGCTTCGCCTTCAGGGGCAGGCGGCTGAGCGTGCCAAGCCCCGGCTCGAACACGATCAAGGCGAACTTCGTCTGCAACATCCCGCGCAGCGCCAGCGCGGCCGCGCCGGCCCGGCCCTCGCTGTACGGCCACGGCCTCTTCGGCAGCGCGACAGAGATCAACTCCACGCCGCTCGAGCAGCTCTCGAACGAGCACGACATCATGCTCTGCGCCACCGACTGGATCGGGATGTCGCGTAACGACATCCCCACCGCGATCGGCATCCTGCAGGACCTCTCGGGCTTCCCCAAGCTCACCGATCGCGTGGACCAGTCGATGGTCGACTTCATGTACCTCGGCCGCGCGATGATCCACCCGAGCGGCTTCGGCTCCAACCCGGCATTCCAGATAGGCGGCGGCTCGACGATCAACGCCTCGCGGCTGTACTACGTCGGCGGCAGCCAGGGCGGCATCTTCGGCGGCACGCTCACCGCGGTTGCGCCGGACTTCGACCGCGCGATCCTCGCCGTGCCGGGCATGGACTACAGCGTGCTGCTGCCGCGCAGCGTGGACTTCGACGCTTACTCGCAGGTGCTCTATCCGGCCTATCCCAACCAGGCCGTGCGCCCGCTCCTATTGAGCCTCATCCAGCAGCTCTGGGACCGCTCGGATCCCGACGGCTTCGCCAACCACATGACCGCGCATCCGTACCCGAACACGCCTTCCCACAAGGTCTTCATCGAGGAGGCGTTCGGCGACCACCAGGTGACGAACGTTATGACCGAGATCGAGGCGCGCACGATCGGCGCCTCGCTGCGCACGCCGATCCTCGACCCGGGACGCGGGAGCGAGAAGCGGCCGTTCTTCGGGATCTCGCGGATCAAGAGCTTCCCGTTCACGGGCAACGCGATCGAGGTGTGGGACATCGGGCCGCTGCGCAACGTCGGAGGGCAGGTGCTCGGCACCCCCACGCCGCCCTCGATCAACAAGCCCAACCGGCCGGGCGTCGACCCGCACGGACCCGACGCCTCGGAGCAGGTCACGGGCCGCCAGCAGGCATCCGACTTCCTGATGCCGGACGCGCAGTCGAAGATCACCGACGTGTGCGGTCCCAAGCCCTGCTATCTCGCCGGCTGGACCGGTCCGTAAGCGGTTCGTACATACGTCCAGGCGCGGTGTGAGGCGGCCGCTGTGGTGGAACAAACGCAGCAGGTGTTGATTCGTGCCTGATCTCCCTCTCTCCGAAGACGCCGCCCTGGTTCTCGCGCTCGCGGGCACCGCGATCCGCTTCGCGGACTCGCCGGAATCCGAGGCCGAGCACTGGCTGCGCATCCTCCGGATGCACGGCGAGGTCGGCTCGGCGATGCAGGCGCTCGGCGTGGGCGAGAAGCCGCTCCTCCCGAGCGAGGGTGCCCGCGCGACTCAGCGCTTCCGCCGCGGGGGCGGCAACATCGTCGAGCTGGCGCGGGCGCGCGCGGCGCAGGAAGCGGCGCGTCGCGGCGCAGGTCTCGTCGGCACCGTGGACGTTCTCCACGCGGTGGGGAACATCTACGGGACCTACTTCGAGGAAGTGCTCTACTCGCGCGGGCCGACGCTCGACGAGGTGAAAGAGCGCCTCGCGAGCGCGCCGGACGAGCCCTCAGCCGTCCAGCACGGCTGACCCGCCGGCCTCACGCCGCGCCGCTACGATGCGCCGCCGTGTTCTGGTGGCACCTCATTCGCTGGCTGCACCTCTTGTCGATGGGTTTCTTCGTCGGCGGCCAGCTGATGCTCGCCGCGGTGGTGGTGCCGACGCTGCGCGGCGGCGACAACCGCGAGGCGATTCGCAGCGTGGCGCGCCGATTTGGTGTGGGCAGCGCCGTGGCGATCGTGGTGCTCGTGATCACCGGCTCGCTGATGGCGAGCCACTATCACCGCTGGGGTGATGGGGACCTACAGGTGAAGCTCGGACTTGTCGTGCTTGTCGGCCTGTTGATCGGCTGGCATGCACGCAAGCCCGAGCTTCATGTCCTTGAAGGACTCGTGTTTCTTCTATCGCTGGCGATCGTCTGGCTCGGGATCGCCATCGCGCACTTCTGACCGCGCCTAGGAGCGGCTCTTGGCGCGCGAACGGCTCGAGCGCGACGCGTTCGCGCTGCTGCCGTTCGAGCTGGAGCGAGTCGAGCGCGAGCTGCGCGACGAGCCGCTGCTCTTCGACGAGCCGCTGCCGCGGGTCGAACCGCTGCTGCGCGACGAACCGGTGCTCCGCGAGGAGCCCGAGCTGCGCGTCGACTTGCTGCGCGACGACGAGCCGCCACTGCGGGACGAGCCGCTGCTCCGCGAGCCGGAGCTCCGTGACGAGCCCGTGCTGCGCGAAGAACGCGACGAGCTCGAGCCACCGCTGCGGGAGCGCGATGAGGTCGAGCCGCTCCGCGAGCGCGAGGACGACGTCGAGCTCCGCCGGCGCGAGCTGCTGCTGCGGCCGATCGACCGCTGCGACGCTGGGATCTCCGCCGTTGCCACAGCCTTCGTGAGCTGCGGGATCAGGCGCTCGAGGAACTTCGACATGCGCTCCTCCTCGCGCCGGATGCGCTTGGCGAGCTGTGCCGTGTCCTTGTCGCCGACGGCGGTGGCGAGCGTCTCGATCGCCGTGTAGGTGGCGATCTCCTCAGCCTCGTCCTGGTACTCCGTCTTGGCGTTCTTCAGCAGCTTCTCCTGCTCGCCGGTGCCGCGCGCCATATGCAGCGGACCCTGCGCGAGCGCGGCGGCCTTATTCGCCGCGGTCTGCAACGTGTTCGCCGCGCCGGCAACACCGTCTGCGCCGGCCTGGCCGCCGAGCTGCTTGATGCGGCGCTCGACGTCACGCGCGTGCGCCTTCGTCTCCTTGAGGTGCTCCTGGAGCCGCTTCTTATACGGCGCGCGCGTGGTCATCGCGATGTGCGCCTCGAGCGCGGTCTCGAGCTGCTTCTCCTTGCCGTAAGCCTCGTTTAGATACTGCACGAGCTTCGTGTCGCGCTCGTTGAGTTCAGCCATCGGTTACCTGCCTCCCGGGAGGTTCGGATTCCAGTCGAGGGTTCGTAATACCCAACACGCGCAGTGCGACACCCCGCGTCGGCGCAACCGTTTGGAGCATTGTCTCTGGGGTACGAAGAAGGTGTCCCGATCGACTGAAGGGAGCTAGTGCACATGGGCATCCTCGACAAGATCACCGGGCGCGCGAAGAAGGCGGCCGGCGATATCGCGGACGACGCATCACTGCGCCGCGAAGGTAGGCAGGAGGAGCGCAAGGGCGAGGCGAAGGACGAGCTGTCAAACGCTCAGGAACGCGCCGACGCCAAGGCGGACGAGGTCGCTGACCTGGAGCGCAAGACCTCTTAGATCACAGCTTGATCAGCACGATCACCGCGCTGATGATCACGCAGACGATGATCACGATCTGCATCGCGATCCAGAAGCGCGGCAGCTGGTTCAATCGATGAGCGACTGACGAATCGCGATCGCCACCGCGTGCGTGCGGGTGTCAGCCTGCAGCTTCGCGATCACGCGCTTCGTGTCGGACTTCACGGTCTCGACGCTGAGCCCGATACGGCGAGCGATCTCTTCCGTGTGGTAGCCCTCGGCGAGCAGTTGCAGGATCTCACGCTCGCGCTCGCTGAGCGGCTGCTCGCGGCTGCCCGCGCTCGTCATGAGCAGCGCGGGCGAGAGCGACGGGTCGACGAACGGCTTGCCGTCGGCCACCGTGCGGATCGCGCGCAGGAGGTCCTCGGGGGGCGAGCCCTTCATCACGTAGCCGCGCGCGCCGGCCGCGATGGCGTCGGACAGCAGGCGTTTGTCGCCATATGCGGAGAACACGACGAAGCTCACGTTGGGCGACGCTTCGTGGATGCGCTTGACCGCGGAGATGCCGTCGATGCCCGGCAGCCGAACGTCGATCAGCACGATCTGCGGTCTGAGTTGCGCGACCGCATCGAGCGCCTCCTCGCCGGTCTCGACCGTGCCGACGAGCTCGAGGTCGTCGAGCTGTCCAAACAGGAGGTCTAGACCCTGGCGGACGACAGGATGGTCATCTACGCCAAGGCAGCGAGTCCGCGCGCCCATTTGGCGATGGTACAGCGATCGGGCCATAGGTGCATGAATTCGGCGCTTCAGCCGCATATGATGCGCGCGCTGCGCGTCGGCTACGCGAAGGAGAGGAATGTTCGGGTCAATCGTGGTAGGAACGGACGGCTCAGAAACGGCAAAGGAGGCCGTACGTCAAGCCACGGAACTGGCCAACAGCGTCTCGGCGCAGCTCTACGTCGTGAGTGCGTACGAGCCCGTGCCGGAGGGACGTCTGCGCGCGGAACGGAGGGACGCTCCGGACGACCTTCAGTGGTCGATCAACCCGCGCGAGGACGTGGAGGCCACGCTCGAGCAGGCTGCGGACGACATCAAGGAGTCCGGGGTGAAGGTCGAGACCTTCGCGCGCGAGGGCGACCCGGCCGACGCGATCCTCGACGTGGCGGAGGAGCAGGGCGCCGATCTCATAGTGGTCGGCAACAAGGGCATGACCGGCGCGAAGCGGTTCCTGCTCGGCTCGGTGCCGAACAAGGTGTCGCATCACGCGCCGTGCAGCGTCCTCATCATCCGGACGACGTAGCGAGGAAGTCGAGCAGCAGCTCGCGGAACCGCTCCGGTGTCTCCAGCGGGGCGAAGTGGCCCGCGCCCGCGATCACCTCGTGGCGGGCGTTCGGCATCGCGCTCGCCATCGACTCCGCCGCGGCGATGAAGTCGCGCTTGTCCTGGTCGCCGGCGGCGATGAGCGTGGGGACGTCCATCTGGCCGAGCTGCTCGGGGTGCTCCTCGAGAGGATCCGGCGCCTCGCTCACGTCGACGCCCTCCTGCAGCTCGTAGGCTCGGCGCTGCATTGCCGCTAGCTGCTCGCGCAGCTCCTGCGGCGCGCCCGGAAGCGTCCAGCCGTCCACCACCGCCCACACCGCGGCCTCCATATCTCCGCGTTCGATGGCTTCCTCCTCAGTGGCCCAGATCGCCTCGAGCTCCTCGGATGGCTGGAGGTCGGGCGCCGGGGCAGAGACGAGTGCGAGCGCTTGGACGCGTTCCGGCGCGACGAATGCGACGCGCTGCGCCACGGCCCCGCCGAACGAGTTGCCCACGAGCACCGCGCTGTGGATTCCGAGCTCGTCGAGCGCGGCTAGAACGTCCATCCACGGCGTCTGCTCGCCGGGTGTTACCTGCGCGTCGCCGAAGCCGGGAAGGTCGAACGCCACCACCCGGTAGCCCGCCGCGGCGAGCGGCTCGAGCTGCTGCGCCCACATGCGGCGGTCCGCCACACCGGCATGGAGCAACACCAGTGCGGGTCCAGTGCCGGCCTCGTCATACGGAAGCACGGCTGCGCAGTATCGCCGGAATTAAAGGTCCTGTGACACAGGACCCTAGGGCTGCGGGCCAAGTGCCGCGGCCGGCTGCACTTCGCCGAAGCCGTAGCGGGTGTCGTAGCCCACCGGGCCGAGGTCGAGCGCGGTGTGCTCGAGCCGCTCCTCGACGGCGAGCGCGGACGGATGCGAGCCGAGCCGCTTGCTGGCGATCAGCAGCGCCGCCGAGGCGGCCACGTGGGGGCTCGCCATCGACGTGCCCTCGTACTCGGAGCCGCGCAGCGCGAAACTGCGGACGCTGCCGTCGTGGGAGAAGGTCTGCTGGAAGATCGGCGGCTCGTCGATGCCCGGGTGGCAGTTCGCCTGGTCGTTCGGGTTGTCGTTGTTGGGCGCGTCGGAACCGCCGCCGGGTGCCACGAGCTTGAGAGTGGACCCACCGTTCGAGTAGTCGGCCTGGCAGCCGTCCTTGGTGATGGCGCCGACCGAGATCACGTGAGTGGTGCGCGCCGGGTAGGCCACCGCGTTGTCCGCCTCGTTGCCGGACGCCGCCACCATCACCACGTTCTTGTGGTGGGCGTAGCGCACGGCGGACACGATCTCCGGGATCTCCGACGCCGTCACGCTCGTGTCGAACTCGAGGCTCATGTTGATCACCTTCGCGCCGCGGCGGGCGGCATAGCGAATGGCCCGCGAGATCGCGATCGCGTCGCCGGCGCCCTCGGAGTCGAGCACGCGCAGCGGCATGATCTTTACGCCATAGGCCAGCCCGGTGAGCCCGATGCCGTTGTTGGTCGCCTCCGCAATCGTCATCGTCACGTGGGTGCCGTGGCCGTTCTCGTCGTTCGCGTGGCGGTCGTTGTCCACGAAGTCATACGCGCGCACGAAGCGGCCACCGTGCAGGTCGGGCGCCTTGCGGAAGCGCTTGTAGTTCTCGTACGCCACGCCCGTGTCGAGCACCGCGACGATCACGCCGCTGCCGCCCGGGGCGCCGGCCGCGATGGCCTCGTCCCACGCCACCGGAGCGTTCATGCTGAACGGGCCGGTCATGTCCCACTGGGTGGACTGCCAGCCGCTGACCGTGCCGGCGAGGCCCGGGTCGTTCGGGATGAAGGACGCGTGCGCGATGTAGTCCGGCACCGCGTACTCCACGTTCTTGTTCCTCTGCAGGGCCGCGATCGTGGCGGGAACCGACTGGTCGCCCGTGAGGCGCAGCATGTGGGATCCGCCCGGAACGTGCGCGGCGAAAGCCGTGTGGGTGTGGCGCTGGACGGTCGCCCGCACCATCTTCGGAGCGCCGTGCCGGTACTTCACGATCACCCGGCCGGGGACGTAGTCAGCCGCCAGCGCCGAGGAGGCGAGGATCAGAAAGGCCGCTGTGAGAGCGGCCAGGGCGTAGAGGGGACGGCGCATCAGACTAGGGTGGGCTCCAGAGAGATTATTCGGCAAGAACAACGGCGGGCAGCAGAAGTTGTTGTAGCTCGCCAGACGTACGACCTCCGTGACATCGATCTTCTTCCCCCGCGATGAGTACTTCATGCGCCTTGCCCTGCGGGAGGCCGAGCGGGCCCTGGAACACGACGACGTGCCGGTTGGGTGCGTGATCGCGCGCGACCAGGAGGTGATCGGAGCGGCGGCGAACGAACGCGAGCTGCGAGGCGATCCCACGGCCCACGCCGAGATCCTGGCTCTGCGAGAGGCCTCGCAGGCGGTCGGGGGCTGGCGGCTGTCGGACGCCGTGGTGTACGTCACGCTCGAGCCGTGTGCCATGTGCGCGGGCGCGCTGGTGCTCGCCCGGGTGCCGCGTGTGGTCTACGGGACGGTGGATCCCAAGGCCGGGGCGGCGGGCAGCGTTTTGAATGTGCTGGCCGAG
The DNA here is from genome assembly GCA_025928345.1 of Thermoleophilaceae bacterium. Taxonomy (GTDB): domain Bacteria; phylum Actinomycetota; class Thermoleophilia; order Solirubrobacterales; family Thermoleophilaceae; genus JAICJR01. The sequence goes on from JAICJR010000070.1 coordinate 8,552, forward strand.
CCGCGCTTGAACCACCGGCCCCAGGTGGCCGGCGGGCTGCTGGCGGACGAGTGCGCGGCACTTCTGCGCGAGTTCTTCGCGACGCGGCGCTAGGCTTCGTGGCTGCTCTGGAGGGGTGCCGGAGTGGTTGAACGGGGCGGTCTCGAAAACCGTTAGCGGCGGTTTCGTCGCTCGAGGGTTCGAATCCCTCCCCCTCCGCTTCCGCCTCCGTAGGGGGCGAACTCCTCCACGTTCTGGACTTTTAGGGCCAGTGGCCCCAAAAAACCAGAGTGTGGAGCAGAAGCTCGATCGGCTAGCCAGCCGCGCCAAAGGGAACGTCACGCGGCAGGAGTTGCTGGCCGCCGGCGTTAGTAGCGACGAGATCAGGCACCGCGTGAAGATCGGGACGCTGATCCCCGATTACCGCGGCGTCTACCGCGTCGGACATAGAGCCCCAAACTTCGAGTCCTCCTACATGGCTGCCGTAAAGGCCCGCGGTGAAGGCGCCTTACTCAGCGGAATGGCCGCGCTCTACCTGTATGGGGTGATCAAGGGAAAGCCACCGCCACCCGAGGTGACCGCGCCCACTCAGCGCAAGGGCGCGCGCCACTCGCCGAGTATCTGCCGCAACGAGGCCACCACGCGGCGAGGAATCCCCGTGACGACCCTCGTGAGAGCACTCATCGACATCGCGCCGCGGATCAGCGAAGAGCGGCTCGCCCGAATCTGCCACGAAGCGGGCGTTCTGCACAACGTCACTCCCGCCATGGTGGACCGCTTGCTCAAGCCGAACACACCCGGCGCCGCAAAGCTCCGCGCCGTCATGCGCGGTGACGCCAAGGTCCTCCTCAGCAAGCTCGAACGCAAGTTCCAACAGCGGCTCAAGGAACACGGCCTCCCGCTTCCGGAAACCAACAAGCCGGCAGGCGGCCGCCGTGTCGACTGCCGCTGGCCCGACCACAACCTCACCGTCGAGCTCCAGAGCTTCACCTTCCACAACTCCCGCTACTCCTGGGAGCAGGACCAGCGGCGCCAGCGCGAGGCCTACGCGCGCGGGGATGAGTTCCGCACCTACACCTGGCACGACGTCTTCGAAGAAGCCGCGCCGATGATGCGCGAGCTCACCGCTCTCGTCGCCCAAGCGCGGTAAAGCCGCAAAAAGTTCGGTTACCCCGATGATCGCCGCACCGTCGCGGCGCTAGCTTCCAGAGCCATGGCCCCCGCGATCGAGACTCAAGGACTCTGCAAGCGATACGGCGACGTTCGCGCTCTCGACGGTGTGGACCTGAGAGCAGAACGCGGAACCGTGCTCGGTCTCCTCGGGCCGAACGGCGCCGGCAAGACCACCGCGGTCCGCATCCTCACCACGCTGCTCAGGCCGGACGGCGGGAGCGCTCGCGTGGATGGCCTCGACGTCGTTAAGGACGCGGCGAAGCTGCGCGAGCGGATCGGCCTGGCGGGCCAGTACGCGGCGGTGGACGAGAGCCTCACGGGCCACGAGAACCTCACGCTGTTCGGCCGCCTCTACGGCATGGGCAAGCGCGACGCCCGCGCTCGCGCGAACGAGCTGCTCGAGCGCTTCGACCTCGAGGACGCCGGCGAGCGGCTCGTCAGCACCTACTCGGGCGGCATGCGCCGGCGGCTCGACCTCGCCGGCGCGCTCGTCGCGCAGCCGCCCGTGCTGTTCCTCGACGAGCCCACCACCGGGCTCGACCCGCGCAGCCGCCTCGGCCTCTGGCAGACGATCGAGGACCGAGTGAGCGAGGGCGCCACCGTTCTGCTCACGACGCAGTACCTCGACGAGGCCGACCGCCTGGCGGACCAGATCGCGGTGGTCGACCACGGCAAGGTGATCGCGGAGGGCACCGCTGCCGAGCTGAAGGACCGCGTCGGAGGAGACCGCCTGGAAGTAAGGCTGGAAAACAATGACCAGGCCGAGCAGGCGAGCGAGGCGCTGGCCTCCGTGGTAAGCGCGACGCCCGAACTAAAAGAAGGTGTCCTCACTGCTGCAGTTTCAAGAAGAGACGGCACCGTCGCGAACGCACTCAGACGCCTGGACGAAGCCGGCATCGAAGTGAGCGACCTCATGCTCAGGCGCCCCAGCCTTGACGACGTCTTCCTGAGCCTCACCGGACACGAAGCCGAGCACGAGGAGAAGAAATGACCGCCATCCACGACGCCCTCCTCCTCGCCGAGCGCAACCTTCGCCGCCTCCCCCGCAACCCCGACATGCTCGTCGGCGTGACCTTCCAGCCGATCATGTTCGTGGTCCTCTTCACGTACGTGTTCGGCGGCGCGATCGTCACGCCGGGCTACGACTACATCGACTTCTTCCTGCCGGGCATCGTGATCCAGATGATCGCCTTCACCGGCTACGCCACCTCGCTCGGCATCTCCGACGACCTGCGCAAGGGCCTGATCGACCGCTTCCGCTCGCTGCCGATCGCGCGCAGCGCGGTGATCGCCGGCCGCACGTTCAGCGACATCGCGATGAACGTGATCGCGCTCGCGACGATGGTGATCGTGGGCTTCATCGTCGGCTTCAACTTCAGTTCGACCGCCGGCGAGATCGTGGCCGGCTTCGCGCTCGTGCTGCTGTTCGGCTACGCGATGTCGTGGGTGTACGCGTTCATCGGGCTGATCTCATCAACGCCCGAGTCGGCCTCCGCGCTCATCACGATCATCATCTTCCCGCTCACGTTCGTGTCGTCGGTCTACGTGCCCACGAAGTCGATGCCGCAGGTCCTCGAGGCGATCGCGAACGTGAACCCGATCACCACGATCGTCGACGCCCTGCGCGCGCTCTGGCTGGGCGCCCCCGCCGGCACCGACATCTGGGTCGGGCTCATCTGGTGCGCGGGAATCACCGCGGTGTTCTCGGTGCTCGCGACCGCGCGCTATCGCCGGACCGTCGCGCGCTGAGCGAGTAGCGCCTGCACCACGGCGTCGGCCGCGGCGGCGCTGGAAAGCCCGCTCTGGAAGAGCTGCCGCCAGGTACCGAAGTTGAGCGCCAGACCCAGCATGGCCTGCGCCTTCCTGTTGCGTGGCAGGGCGCCCGCGAGCACTGACCGGAATCGCTTCATTCGCTCGCCGAGACGCATCGCGACCAGCTCCCGCGAGAGCTCATGGCTTTCGGCATCGGCCACTACGCGGCCGATCATCTGCTGATTGCGTTCGAAGTACTCGTAGATCTCGGTAAGCCCGCGCCGAAGCCGCTCCTCACCTTCAAGGGAGCGCCATGGCTCGGGATCCGGCGCTGGATTTCGCTCGGTGTACAACCCCGAACACGCGAGCCCGAGGTCGCGCTCGGTGGGGAAGTGGCTGTAGAGCGTGGCTCTCTGGACTCCCGCGAGCGCGGCGACGTCGCTGAACGTCGTCCGCGCGGGCCCCTTCGTGGAATGCAGTTTGATCGCCGCCTCCACGATCCGCCTCCGCGTCTCCGCCTGCGCCTCGGCGCGCTTCTTGAGCTCGTACTTGCGCTTCACTGAACAGTAGTGTATAACGAATTCATGGAGACTCGCATCGACCACATAACAGGCGGCATCTACCGGATCTCGAGCTGGGAGGAGCAGTTCGGCATCACCTTCAACCAGTTCCTGATCGATGACGAGCGCCCCACGCTGATCCACACCGGCACCCACGACCAGTACGACGCCATCCGTGGCGCGATCAGCCAGGTGCTCGACCCCGCGACGCTCGCGAACATCGTGCTGCTCCACTGGGAGGGCGACGAGAACGGCGGCATGGACCGCTTCATGGCCGAGGCGCCCGGGTCGGAGCTGGTCGGCTCCGCGCTGTCAATCGGCCTGAACGCCCACGGCTTCGGTCTTCACGAGCGCGTCCGCGGCTTCATGGACGGCGAGAGGCTCGAACTCGGAAAGCACACGCTGCGCTTCCTCGAGACTCCGCACGTCCACCACTGGGACTCGATGATGATCGCGGAGGAGAGCACGAACAGCCTGTTCCCGTCAGACCTCTATCTCCAGCCGGGCGACCAGCCGCCGGTGGTCACGGAGAACCTGTCGGGCGCAATGATCGAGGCGTACCGGGGCGTGGGGATCTTCGCGCACGAGAATCCGGTGCGCGCGGTGGACGAGCGCATCGCGGCACTGAGCCCGGACTGGATCCACAGCATGCACGGCGGCACCCTCACCGGCGAGTCGCTGCACTACTTCTCGCAAGCGCTTCAGGAGAAGGAATTCGCCTACGCCGGCTGGCTGCTGGGTCGCGACCTCACTGCCGCAGCCGAGCGAAGCTGACTAGCGCTCGACGTGGATGGCGCCCTGCGCCACCGCGATCATCTCCGGCACGCGCACGAGCTTCACGCGCGGCCGGCCCTGCGGCTCGCCGAGGTCCTTCTCGTGCACGTCGATCGCCTGCCACCCCGTCCATGTGACGAGGCTGGGCACGCACTCGCGAAGCCACGCCTCGATTCCCTCCGCGTCGGGCGAGGGCGGCTCGTTGAGGCGCCCCGCCTCGGCGTCCTCCACCACGCGCGCGACGGTATCCGCCGCGTCCTTCTTGTTGGTGCCGATCACGCCGCTCGGCCCGCGCTTGATCCAGCCCACCGCGTACTCGCCCGGAAGCGGCTCGCCGTCATCTGAGGTCACGCGGCCGCCCTCGTTGCGGATGAGCCCGCGCCGCTCGTCGAATGGCACGCCCGGCAGCGGGTTGCCGCGGTAGCCGATCGAGCGAAGGACGAGCCCGCAGGAGATCACCTCCTCCTCGCCGGTGGAAACGGCGCGCAGCCTGCCGGAGTCGTCCGGCTCGATCCGGTTGCGCACCACGCGCAGGCCGGTCACGCAGCCGGAATCGTCCTCGCCGATCACCTCCACCGGCGAGCGCAGGAAGCGCAACTCGATGCGGTGGCTCTTCTCACCGGCGTCGCGTTGCGAGTACTCGCGCAGGATCTCGACGTTGCGCCGGTTGGTCGGGTCCGCGCCGTCGGACTCGAGCCACGCGGCGCTGTGCTCGTCCAGCTCCATCTCCGCGGGATCCACGATCACGTCGGCGCGCTGCAGCTCGCCCAGCTCGCGCAGCTCGGGGTTCGTGAACGCCGCCTGCGCCGGTCCGCGGCGGCCCAGCAGGATCACGTGCTCGACTTGCGCCGCGGCCAGGCCGGCCACGGCGTGATCCGCCGTGTCGGTCACGTTGATCTCGTCGGGGTCGAGCACGAGCATCCGCGCCACGTCGATCGCCACGTTGCCGTTGCCGATCACCACCGCGCGCGACGCAGAGAGGTCGAACTCCGCGTCGGCGAAGTCCGGATGGCCGTTGTACCAGGCCACGAACTCGGTGGCGGAGTGCGACCCGGGACGATCCTCGCCGGGAATGCCGAGCCTGTTGTCGGTGGCGGTCCCCACCGCGTAGACGACCGCGTGGTAGCGCTCGACCAGGTCCTCACGCTGGATGTCCGACCCCAGCTCGACGCCGCCGAAGAAGCGGAAGCCCGGCTTGCCGGCCGTCTTCTCATACACGCGCGTGACCGACTTGATCTTCGGATGGTCGGGCGCCACGCCCGCGCGAACGAGCCCGAAAGGGGTGGGGAGGACGTCGTAGAGATCGACATCGAAGCCCGCTCCCAGAAGCTGATCGGCCGTGTAGAAACCCGCCGGCCCGGCGCCGACGATGGCTGCCCGTCTAGCACTCATCGAGCCGCAGGATACGCATCTGTGGTTGGCTTCCACGCGTCAAATGCCGATCGACGTGGACAAGATCGTCGCCATCGACGTGCACACGCACGCCGAGCGCTCATCCCACGGGGACGAGGACGAGGTCGCCCTCGAGTACCTCGCGGCGGCCAAGAAGTACTTCGGCGGCGAGCCACCGCGGCCGACCACGCAGGAGGTGGCGGACTACTACCGCAGCCTGAACATGGCCGCGATCGTCTTCACCGTGGACGACGAGTCGGGCATGGGCCGCAAGCGCGTGCCGAACGAGGAGGTGGCCGAGCTCGCGCACAAGAACGACGACGTGCTGATCCCGTTCGCGAGCGTGGATCCGCACCGAGGCAAGATGGGCGTGCGCGAGGCCAAGCACCTGATCGAGGAGCACAAGGTGCGCGGCTTCAAGTTCCACCCCAACACGCAGGCGTTCTGGCCGAACGACAGGACCTTCTACCCGCTGTACGAGGTGATCGCGGAGGCCGGCCTGATCGCGCTCTTCCACTCTGGCACCACCGGCATCGGCGCCGGCATGCCGGGCGGCGGCGGCGTGCGGCTCAAGTACTCGAACCCGATGTGCATCGACGACGTCGCGGCGGACTTCCCGGACCTCGACATCATCCTCGCCCACCCGTCCTTCCCCTGGCAGGACGAGGCGCTGGCGATCGCGGTGCACAAGCCCAACGTCTACATCGACCTGTCCGGCTGGTCGCCCAAGTACTTCCCGCAGAACCTGATCCAGTACACGAACACCCTGCTGAAGAACAAGATGCTCTTCGGCTCCGACTACCCGCTGATCACGCCGGAGCGCTGGATCGCCGACTTCGAGAAGATCGGCATCAAGGACGAGGTGCGGCCGCTGGTGCTGAAGGAGAACGCGGTCAAGCTCCTCGGGCTCAAAGGTGGAGCCGCATGAAGCGGTTGTGCCCGCCGAGCTGCTCGACGTAGGAGCTGAAGCCGAGCCGCTCGTACAGCGCGAGCGCCGGGGCGTTCGCCTCGTTCACGTCGAGCTCGACGCGCCGGCAGCCGCGCTCCCGCGCGCGCTCCGCCGCCGCCCGGACGAGCTCGGCGCCCAGGCCGTTGCCGCGCGCCGCGTCCTCCACGTAGAGGTCCTCGAGCAGGCAGTCCGGCGCGTCCCACCAGAGGCTGTGGCGGTAGCGGAGCTGGCAAACGCCGCTCGCCGGAGCGCCCTCGTCGACGGCGCCCAGCAGGAACTCCGTGTTCTCATCGGCGAGCAGCCGCTCCACTCCGCGCGCGAACGCGTCGTTGTCCGGCCAGTCCCGCTCCCACCAGTC
>JAICJR010000201.1 GCA_025928345.1 Thermoleophilaceae bacterium
CCCTCGACCATCTCGCGCAGCGGAACAGGCGCAACGACTCCCACCGCCGGCGAGCGCGCCGCGATCTCGGGGAGCGACGACCGGTCGAGGTGGTCGATGTGCTCGTGCGTGACCAGCACGCGGTCGATCCCGCTCCCGTAGGTGTCGATCGGAAGCGGCGGATAGAGCCGGTCGTCATCTAGGGAGAAGAACGGGTCCACGAGCAGCCGCGCGCCGCCCGTCTCGATCAGGAAGCCGGCCTGCCCGAGCCAGGTGAGCACCGGCGTCACGCGCTGAACTCGCGATCGTGGAGCGCTATCCGCCCGCCCCGTTCGAGTTCGCGGCAGCAGCCTCCACGCGCGCGCCCTCCTCGCCCGGCCGGCGCAGGCCGCCCTTGTACGGCCCCGGCTTCGGCCGCGGCTTCCCGCCCGGGAACGCGAGCCGGATGATCGTGCGGTGCACCATGCCCAGCTGCTTGGAGAAGGGCCCCGTGTTGTACGGCAGCTCGTAGCGCTCGCAGATCTCGCGCACGCGCGGCGCGATCTCGCCGTAGCGCGTGCTCGGCATGTCCGGGTACAGGTGGTGCTCCACCTGGTAGCCGAGGTTGCCGCTGATCACGTGGAAGAGCGGTGAGCCGTCGATGTTCGCCGCGCCGATCAGCTGACGCACGTACCAGGCGCCCTTCGACTCGTCTTCGACCTCCGCCTGGCTGAACGTGTACGTCTGGTCCGGGAAGTGGCCGCAGAAGATGATCGAGTGCGCCCACAGGTTGCGGATGATGTTCGCGGTCACGTTCGCCCACACCGTGGCCTTGTAGGACTGCTTCGCCGCGTCGACCGCGAAGGCCAGCCGCGCCTCACCGGACTGCCGCCGGCGCGCCTTGTCGAACACCTTGAGCGACACGCGCTTGACCTTCTCGCGCTTGCTCTCGTCCCGCCGCGCGAGCGTCGGCCCGATGAGCCAGTGCACCCCGCCGGCCACGAGTGCGGACACGAGCGGCCACGCGATGTAGTCCTTCGTGATCTGCAGGCGCGCCTTGCCGGCGATGCCCTTCAGCTCGTGCATCACCTGCTTCTGGCTCTTCTCGCCGGCGCGGATGGCGTCGAGGTCGAGGTCGTGCAGCGCCACGCCCCACTCGAACAGGAACATCAGCGCCAGGTTGTAGAAGGGCTGGAGGAGGTAAACCGGGTGCCACTTCTGATGCGGGTCGATCCGCATGATCTCGTAGCCAAGGTCCTTGTCCTTGCCGCGGATGTTCGTGTAGGTGTGGTGGATGTAGTTGTGGGAGTGCTTCCACGCCTCCTTGGTGGACGCGGTGTCCCAGTCCCAGGTCGAGGAGTGGATCTGGGGGTCGTTCATCCAGTCCCACTGGCCGTGCATCACGTTGTGGCCGATCTCCATGTTCTCGAGGATCTTGGCCATCGAGAGCGTGGCGGTGCCGAGGATCCACGTCGGCCAGTAGCGCGCGCCGAACAGCTCCACCCGGCCGATCAGCGCGAGCTTCCGCTGCAGGCTGATGATCGAGCGGATGTACTTCGCGTCGCGATCCCCGAGGCTGTCGAACACCTCGTCGTGGATCTTCTGAAACTCCTCGCCGAGCTGCTCGATCTGCTCAGGCGTGAGCCGCTTGAGCGGGCTCTGGATTTCGGGCGGAGCGGCTTCGGCGGTCGTCATCTGAGTGGTCCTCCTCGGCTGGTCACAGTTCAACTTCCACGGGTCCCTCGGGCGCGTTCACGCACGTCCTGCACGTCACGCCCTCAACATCGAAGACTTCTCCGCTCCGCAGGTCCCGCAGCTTGCCGGAGCGGAATTTCCCAACGCATGTGTGGCAGATGCCCATGCGGCAGCCGTACGGGAGCTCGAGGCCGCTCTCCTCGCCGGCTACGAGGATCGGCGTACCACCGTCGCACTCCACCTCCGTGTCGCTGTTCAAGAAGGTGATCGTGCCGCCCTCGCCGTCGCCGGCCTCCCCGCCGATCACCGGCTGGAAGCGCTCCATGTGCAGGCGGTCGCAATCGCCCTCGCGCTCGAAGTGCTCGGTGAGCGCGTCGAGCATCTCGCCCGGCCCCGAGGCGAACACCTCGCGCTCGCGCCAATCGGGACAGAGGCGGTCGAGGTCCTCCGGCCCCATGCGGCCGTCCCTCGACGTGCACTGCTCGTGCAGCTTGAAGCCCTCGTGCTCCTTCTCCATCCCGCGCAGCTCCGGGCCGAAGATCACCTCGTCCGCGTGGCGCGCCGAATGCAGGTGCACCACGTCGTCCATGGCGTCCTGGTGGTGCAGGCTGCGCAGCATGCTCATGATCGGCGTGATGCCGCTCCCCGCGCTGATGAAGAGGAGCTTGTCCGGCAGCGGGTCCGGCAGTACGAACTGGCCCTCCACGTCGCTCAGCACCACGAGATCGCCGGGCTTGAGGTCGCGGTTCACGAACGGCGACACCACGCCGCTGTCCACGCGCTTCGGCGTGAACGAGATGTAGCCGTCCGGCCTGTCCGGCTCGGAGGTGAGCGAATAGGCGCGCCAGTGGCGCTTGCCGTCGATGTCGAAGCCCACGCGCACGTACTGCCCAGGCTCGTGTCCCGGCCACTTGTGACCGGGCTTCACCTCCACGGTCACGGCGTCCTCGGTCTCCTTGCAGATGCGCTCCACCCGGCCGCGCAGCTCGCGCGTCGACCAGAGGGGATTGATCATCTCCAGGTAGTCGTCCGGGAGCAGCGGAGTGGTGAACGCGCGCGTGGCGCGGAGGATCCGCTCGCGGACCTTCGAGACGTTTGGACGTGCGCCGCTCTCGGCCATCTATCGCAGCGCTGTTCCCGGATCTCCGGCAATCATGCCATCAAACGATGTCACATAGGGTGGAGAAATGTGCGACGAGGCCCGTCGCCCCTCCCGTGGCTACGGAGTACCCCCGGGCGGGGAGCGGAAAACTGCCGTCTTCGCTAGCGCTCGATACGCGCCGGAAGCCCGAAGCGCTCGAAGGTCGCGCGCAGCCGCTCCGGGTCGGTCGGCTCGTCGACGAAGCGGTAATACGCCTCACGCTCGGTGGCATCGGTGGCGCGGTTGATGAACGCCACGACGTCGCTGATCTGCTCGCCGCGCAGCGTGAGCACGTTGAGCGCGAACGGCAGGTAAGCCTGCTCGTCCTCGTCCCACGTGTAGAAGGCGAGCGCCGGCTGCCCGTTCGCGACCGTCCGCACCGCGTGCCAGTCCCAGGCGCCGGACATCGGCCAGCCGGCGAGGAAGATCTCGAGCGCCTCGCGGCCGCGGAACCAGCTCGCGAGCGGCGGCATCGCGAAGCTCACATCCTCGGTGAGCATCGCCACGACGGTGTCCACGTCGCACTTCTCCCACGCCTCCACGTAGCGGTCCACGATCTGCTTGAGCTTCTCGTCCCCGAGCGCGCGCAGCGTGGCCTGCTGCGACTGCTCGGGAGTGCGCTCCTCCACCGACACGCGGGCGCGCTGAAGCGCGCTGTTCACCGACGCGGTGGTGGTGTCGAGCGTGTCGGCTACCTCCTTCGCGGAGAAGCCGAGGACCTCGCGCAGGATCAGCACGGCGCGCTGGTTCGGCGGCAGGTTCTGGAGCGCGGCCACGAACGCGAGCTCGATCGACTCGCGCATCTCGTAGCGGGCGTCCGGTGCCGCGAAGCCGTCCTCGACGCCGAGCATCTCGTCTGGATACGGCTCCACAAACACTGATTCGACGACCGGCTCGCCCGGCCCGGCGTGCGGATCGGTGGGCGGCGAGTAGTCCACGGGGAGCACGCGCTTCGGCCGCTTGGCGATCGCGTTCAGGCACGTGTTCGTGGCGATCGTGTAAAGCCACGAGCGCAGCGAGCTGCGCCCCTCGAAGCTCCCCAGGCCGCGCCACGCGCGCAGCATCGCCTCCTGGAGCGCGTCCTCGGCGTCGTGCACCGAGCCGAGCATGCGATAGCAGTGGGCGTGGAGCTCGGAGCGGTAGGGCTCGACCAGCCGGGCGAATGCGCCCTCGTCGCCCTTGCGGCTCGCTGCGAGTCGCTGGTCCTCGTTCGCTGGGATGGTGCGGGTGCTGGTGGCCATGGGAGCAGCGTAGACCCCTGCGATTAGTTTCGCCGTGAGCGGCGGTCTACATCACAGGGCATGAAGCCAGGACAACCCCACCCACTGGTTCATCTCGAGCTCCACACGGCGGAACTCGCCCGGGCGGCCTCGTTCTACGAGCGCCTTCTGGGCTGGCGAAGCGAGACGGTGGAGAGCGGCGCCGGGCCGTACGTCACGCTCGACATGGGCAGCGACGTGAGCGGCGGCGGTGTGGGCTGCGGCACCCCGCGCTCGCTGTGGCTCCCGTATGTCGAGGTGCCGAATCTCGTGGCGATGACGGAGCGGGCGCGATCGCTAGGCGCTGCGGTTCAGGTGGAGCCGCGCGAGGGCCCGGCCGGGTGGCGCAGCGTTGTCGCCACCGAGGCCGGCGCCGCGGTGGCGCTCTGGCAGCCCAAGCGCTAGCGCGCTAGGTGCTCGGCGGCAGCACGCCCCGCAGCAGGAACTGGGTGGCGGCGACCATGTTGAGGTCTGTGTCCTCGACGTAGCGCAGGCCGCTGTCGGGATCCGTCGTGTCGCTGTGGCCGTAATGGTGGTAGCCCGGACTGACGCTGAAGGGCTTCCACAGGGCGGCCCCGCCGTTCTCCTTGCCGGGCGGGAGGACCGGCGTGCTGTACGCGAGCGTGAGGCCCCCGCCGCCCGGGTCGCCGGGCGCGGGGTCGTCGCAGGTCTGGTTGGGATCGGAGTTCGAGACGAGCGTGAGCACCGGGGATTGCAGATCCTCTTCGAAGGCGATCCCACCGCTGTGCGGTGCCTTGTTCCAGCCGAACTCGTCCTGGCCGGAGCTCCCGATCGTGTAGGTGCAGGTGAAGTTCTGGCTCGGATCCGCCGAGTTCGTCACCTGGTAGCCGGCGGTGCCGCTGATGTTGAACTTGAGCGCGTCAGCCGGCATCCCGCCCGTGATCGTCTGCTCGGTGGTGTTGATCTGGATCGGCACGGGCTTCTTCGGCGTGCCGTACGTGTTGTCCCACTGGAAGTTGGCGGTCTTCGTGTAGGTGGTGGTGCCGCCGCCGTCGGGGTCCGGGTCGGTCACGGTCTTCACGTCGCTGTAGCTGCCGCTCCCGTGCGACTCGATCGTGAACAGTGCCGTGACGTCGAAGGCGACGAGCGCGTTGTGCACCGGATGCCGCACCAGGCGGCCGTTGCAGTAGTAGGTCACGCCGCCGGCGGCGTCGGTGCCGCCCAGGCCGCCCGGCTTGACCCAGTAGACGGCCACGTAGTGGGGCGGCGCGAAGACCGACATCCCCATCGTCACGAACCTGTAGCCGTGGTGGGAGCGCGCGAACCTCCGCCTCAGCGCGCGCCTTCGCGCGCGCGTGAGCTTGTAGATGGTCGAGGTGCCCTGCTCGCGGCAGCCGGAGTCGGCGACCCTCGCGCGTGGATTGGGGGCGCCCGCCGGTCGCGCTGCGGCCGTCGCGCCGGTGCAGGCG
>JAICJR010000020.1 GCA_025928345.1 Thermoleophilaceae bacterium
AAGCGGATAACCGCCGGCCAGCGCGAGCTTGCGGCGTGCCTCGTCGGGCTCATCCGCGAGCGCCTGGTCGATCGGTCGCGTGCTGAGGCGGAAGTAGGACGAGCTGCCGCCCGGCCTTCCGAGCAGCGACAGCGCGTGCAGCAGCGTCCACTCGAGATCCTTGCCGAAGGCGGGCTCCCAAGCGATGCAGCGCGGCTGCTCGAGGCCCACCGACGGGGTGGTGATCGACTGGTGAGCGCCGCCCTCCGGCGCGAGCGTGACGCCGGACGGCGTGCCGATCAGGATCGACTGCGCGCCCGCGTACATGCCGAACGACCACGGCTCGAGTGCGCGGTTCACGAACGGGTCGTAGAGCGTTCCGATCGGGAGCAGCGCCTGCCCGTCGCGCGACCAGGTGAGGCCGAGCTCTCCGAGCAGCCCCACGAGGTTGCCCTCCGCGATGCCGAGCTCGATGTGCTGACCGTGCTCGGACTCGCGCCAGCGCACGAGCGTGTCGGTGTCATCGGCGAACCAGTCGATCCGCTCGCCGAGCTGCCACACGCCCACGCGGTTGATCCAGCCGCCGAGGTTGGTCGAGGACGCGACGTCGGGGCTCACCGTGACCACGTGCGCCGCCACCTCGGGCGCCTCGTGCGCCAGGTCCACGAAGAAGCGGCCGAAGGCCTGCTGGGTCGACTCCTTGCCCACGTGCGTGCGTCCGAGGTCGGCCGGCACGGCCGGCGCTCGGCGGAGGTCCACCGCCGGGCGCTCGAGTCGCTCGGCCGCCTCGCGGCAGAGGCGCGCCTCGGGGCTGTCTGGATCGAACTGCGCCCACGGATCGCGCGGGTCCGCGCCGAGGTCTGCCGCGAGCTCCTCCCACTGGTCCACGGTGAGCAGGGCGGAGTGGTTGCCAGGGTGGCCCTCGGTGGCGAGCCGCCAGGCCTTGATCGTGTAAGCGAAGATCACCGACGGGCGGTCCGTCACGGCGTCGGCCTCCGCGAAGGCGGCGAGCAGCTCGGCCAGGTCGTGCCCGCCGAGGTCGCGCAGCGCGCGTGCCAGCTCGGCGTCGTCGAGGTCGCCGATCAGCGCAGTTACTTCACGCCGCCCGCGGCCGCTGCCCGGCAGCCGCTCGCGCAGCTCGGCCGGCGTTGCCCGCAGGAGCCGCTGGTACTCCTCGTTCGGCATCGCGTCGATCCGCTCACGCAGCGCCGCGCCGCCTTCTCGCTCGAACAGCGCCTGCAGCCTGCGGCCGTACTTCACCGTGATCGTGTGCCAGCCCGCCGCCTCGAACATGGAGGCGATCCGTCCGGCCGCGATGTCCGGCACGATGCGGTCGAGCGACTGGCGGTTGAGGTCGACGATCCACAGCACCTCGCCCAGATGCGGCACCACCGGGTCCACGATCGCCTCCCAGCACGCGCCCTCGTCGAGCTCCGCGTCACCGAGCAGCGCGATCTGCCGGCCGCCGCGCGGCACCTCGAAGTGGCCGGCCACGTAGCGGTGCGCGACAGCGCTCCACACCGGCGCCGTGGCGCCGATGCCCACCGAGCCCGTGGAGAAGTCCGCTGGCACGGGGTCCTTCAGCCGGCTCGGGTAGCTCTGCAGTCCGCCGAACGCCCGCAGCGTGGTGAGGTACTCGCGGTCGAGCTTGCCGAGCAGGTACTCGATCGCGTGCAGCACCGGCGAGGCGTGCGGCTTCACGGACACGCGATCCGGCGCGCGCAGGTGCTCGAACCAAAGCGCCGACATGATCGACACCATCGACGCCGACGACGCCTGGTGGCCGCCCACCTTCACGCCCGATTCCGTCTTTCTCACGCGGTTCGCGTGGTGGACGATGCTCGTGGCGAGCCACAGCACGCGGTCCTGCACGGCTTCGAGCGTGGAGAGGTCTGTGGCGGGGATGTCAGAGGCCAGTCGCATGACACTTGACGAACGCTCGTGACAGGTTAGTCTCCTATTCGCACGTGACCACGCCGGCGCAGACGAAGCTCTTCGCGCGCCCCAGGATCGCCCTGGAGCGGCGCCAGGACGGCGCTGTCGTGCTTCGGTCGGAGGAGCCGCTGGGTGCGCATGAGCGCAGCATCGCGCATGTGGTGAGGCGGCGTGCGGAGCAGCATCCGGAGCGCATGCTCGCCACGCAGCCGGACGGGCGCGCGATCACGTTCGGCGAGGCGCAGGCCCAGGCGGACGCCGTGGCGCAGTCGCTGCTCGACCTCGGGCTGAGTGCGGAGCGGCCGCTGATGGTGCTGTCGGGCAACTCGATCGAGCATCTCGTGGTCATGCTCGCGTGCTTCACGGCCGGCGTGCCCGTGATGCCGGTGAGCGTGGCGTACTCGCTGATGTCGAAGGACCACGAGCGCATCCGGGCGCTGGCCGCGCTCTGCTCCCCCGGCCTCGTGTGGGCGGAGGATGCGGAGCAGTTCGGGCCGGCGCTGGGCGCCCTCGAGGAGACCGTGCCGCGCGCGCCCACCTTCGCCGAGCTCGCCTCCTGTACGCCCGGCCCGGCCGTGGACCAGGCGCTCGATGCCGTGGGCCCGGACACCGTCGCCAAGCTCCTGTTCACCTCCGGCTCGACCGGCGCGCCGAAGGCGGTGATCAACACGCACCGCATGCTCTGCTCGAACCAGCAGATGCTGCTCCAGACGTGGCCGTTCCTCGCCGACGAGCCGCCCGTGCTCGTGGACTGGCTGCCCTGGAGCCACACCTTCGGCGGCAACCACAACGTGAACCAGGTGCTCGTCCACGGCGGCACACTCCACATCGACGACGGCAAGCCGGTGCCAGCGCTGTTCGGCCACACGCTTGCTGCTCTGCGCGAGCACCCGCCCACCGTCTACTACAACGTGCCCGCGGGCTACGCACTGCTCGTGCCGGAGCTGGAGCGCGACCCCGACTTCGCCGCCACGTTCTTCTCGCGGCTGCGCTTCGTGTTCTATGCGGCGGCCGCGCTGCCTCAGGCGCTGTGGGACAGGCTGCGCGCCGTCACGCCCGACCACATCCCGCTCACCGCTTCGTGGGGCACGACCGAGACGGCGCCGGGCGCGACCACCGCGCACTTCACCTCGGCGCGCTGCGGCTGCATCGGCGTGCCGATCCCGGGCGTCACGCTCAAGCTCGCGCCGGTGGGCGACAAGCTCGAGATGCGCGTGTCGGGTCCGAACATCACCCCCGGCTACCTGGGCGACGCCGCCGCGACCGCCGCGGCTTTCGATGACGAGGGCTTCTACCGCACGGGCGACGCGGGCCGGCTGGTCGACGAGGACGACCCGAACCAGGGACTGATGTTCGACGGTCGTCTGGCGGAGGACTTCAAGCTCTCCAACGGCACATTCGTGCGGGTGGGCGCGCTGAAGGGTGCGCTCGTGTCGGCGTCGGGCGGCGTGCTCTCCGATGCCGTGATCGCCGGGCACGACCAGCCGTACGCGGCGGCGCTCGCGTGGGTGAATGCGGACGAGGCCGAGAGGGTCTGCGGCGGCGAGGGCGAGCCGCTGCGGACACACCTCGCCGGCGCGCTCGCGCGGCTGAATGAGGGTGCGGGTTCCGCGAAGCGCATCGAGCGGCTGCTCGTGCTCGACGAGCCGGCCAGCATGGATGCCGGCGAGATCACGGACAAGGGCTACGTGAACCAGCGCGCGGTACTGGAGCGCCGGGTGGAACTGGTGGCTCGGCTTTACGCAGAGCCTGCCGATCCAGACGTGATCATGCCCGCGAGCTAGTCCTCGCCCGGCGCGAGGACGATGTCGTTCTCGACCGACACCCACTCGCCCTGCACGCCCGCCGGCGTGTCGGGATCGTCGGCCGCGTGCGGGATGAAGTCGCGCAGCAGCGACGGCTTCACCGCGAAAACGGCGTCGGAGTCGAGGTACTCGCTCTCGCGATCGAAGATGTGCGTGGTCACCGACTTGTAGCCCGGCGCGCGCACGATCATGTGGATGTGCGCCGGTCGCCAGGGGTGCCGCCCGGTGGCCTCGAGCATCGCGCCCACCGGCCCGTCGTATGGGATCGGGTACGGCACCGGACGAACAGCCAGGAACGCGTAGCTGCCGTCGTCGCGCGTGGTGTAGCGCCCGCGGAGATGGTCCTCGGGCGCCTCCGGGCGCTGCACCGCGTAGAGCTGGTCGTCGCCGTTCTGCCACACGTCGAGCTCGGCACCGGCGACCGGCGAGCCGTCCACACCCGTCACGCGCCCGTGCACCCAGGCGGGCGTGCCGGCAGCCTCTGCGGCCATGCTCTCCCCGTACTCGCGCGCGGGCGAGCCGGGCACGTAGAAGGGCCCGAGCACCGTGGACTCGGTCGCGCCCGCGGGCAGCGGATTGGCGAGCGCGTCCACGAGCATCGACAGCCCCAGCGAGTCCGACCAGAGGATGAACTCCTGCCGGCGCTCGTCCGTGATGTGCCCCGTGGCCGTGAGCACGCGGACGGCCTCCTCCCATTCCCGTTGGGTGAGGCCGACCTCTGTGGCGAACGCGTGCAGGTGGCGCGCGAGCGCCTGCATCAGCTCGCGCAGGCGCTCGTCCCCGCAGCCTTCGAAGCTGGCGAGCACCGACGCGGTGATGTCGGCGGGTGTGGTGCGGCTGTCTGCGGTGTCGGTCACGCGGCTGCTCCTGGAGCCATTACACCATCCTCGAGCGACTCGAAGTAGGCGCGCGCGGCGGCGGCCCAGCGTTCGTGGCGCTCGAGGAAGAGATCGTGGGCGCGGCGCCGGGGCCAGTCGCGCGCCAGCAGTTCCGCCGGAAGGTCGGGGTCGAGGAACGGAAAGCGCCGCCACTCGTGCACGAGCTCGGTCTGACCGCGGAACACCGCTGCCGGCGACCCGGGCCGCACGCGGCTGAAGCGCGCGATGAAGCGCTGGTAGGCCTCGATCACGGCCGCGAGGTCCCAGGCGGCTTCCGCCACGCGGCGCGGCTCGCCCAGGTTGCCGATGTGGCCGCGGAACGACACCACGTCCGCGTCTGGCTCCGCGCGCAGCAGCTCCCCCAGCTCGGCCTCCCGCTCCACATGCGGCGTCAGCCACACGCCTCCGCCGAGCGAGCCGAGCCCGGCCCACGCGAGCTGTGTGCGCAGCTGATGGCGCACCTCCCGTCGCGCCTCGGGCACGCGCAGCACGAGCATCAGCCAGTCGCCGTTCCACTGCCACGGCTCGCCAAAGCCGTAGATGCGCTCCGCCCCGCTACGCAGGAGCTCGGCCGTTCCGGAGCTGAGGCGCACGCGCGCGCGGCGGCCGTGGCGCTCGCTCTCAAGCCAACCCTCGCGCACGCTGCGCGCGAGCGCCTGGCGCGCCGCGTGCTCGCTGTAGTCGAGCGCGCCCAGCGCGGTCACGAGCGTCTCCTGCCAGACGGCGTCGCCGCGCGGCAGCACATATTCGCCGAGAACCGTCAGAAGGATCGAGCGCGCGGCGGGAGCGCCCAGTGAGCGTCTTCTGAGCTGGTCGTTCATCGTTGGCCGCGATGTTTGTGGATCTTCCGGACGGCCGGCTCGAGGTGCAGGAGCTCGAGGGCGCCGCCCCCACGGTGATCCTTTTGCACGAGGGACTTGGGTCCGTGCGACTGTGGCGAGGCCTGCCGGACACCCTGCACCAGCTCACCGGGAGCCACACGCTGGCCTTCTCCCGCTACGGACACGGCGAGTCCGATCCGCCGCCGAAGCCGCGCACGCCTACCTTCATGCACGAGGAGGCGCTGGAGGTGCTGCCGGCTTTCCTGCACGAAACGGGAATCGCGCGGCCCGTGCTGGTGGGCCACAGCGACGGCGCGTCGATCGCGCTCATCCATGCGGCGCACCACCGGGTCTCCGGGCTGGTGCTGATGGCGCCGCATGTGTTCGTCGAGCAGATCTGCGTGGACGCGATCAGCAAGACGCGCGACACCTTCGAAAGCGGCGGCCTGCGCGAGCGCATGGCGCGCCACCACAGCGATCCCGACGCCGCCTTCCACGGCTGGTGCGACGTGTGGCTCGACCCCGAGTTCCGCGACTGGAACCTCGAGGAGCTGCTGCCGCGGATCGACGCGCCCACTCTCGTCATCCAGGGGCGCGACGACGAGTACGGCACGCTCGCGCAGGTCGACGCGATCGAGCGTGGCGTGGCCGGACCGGTCGAGCGCCTGATCGTGAGCGGCGGGCACTCGCCTCATCTCGAGCACCCGGACGAGGTGCCCGCCGCGATCGCCGGGTTCATTTCGCGGCTTCGCGCAGCTTGAAGCGCTGCACCTTGCCGGTGACCGTGCGCGGCAGCTCGTCCACGAACTCCACGAGGTGCGGGTACTCGTAGCGGCGCAGGCGCTCCTTGCACCACGCGCGCAGCGAGTCCGCCAGCGCATCGTTGCGCCCCTCCCCCTCCGCGCAGATCACCACCGCCTTGATGCGGCTCATCTCCTCCACCTCAACGCCGATCACCACGGCCTCGCTCACGGCCGGGTGCTGCATCAGCGCGGTCTCCATGTCGGCCGGCGACACCCACAGCCCGCCGATCTTCAGCATGTCGTCCATGCGGCCCTCGTAGACGTAGTAGCCGTCCTCGTCCACCCGGTAGCGGTCGCCCGTGGCGAACCACTCCCCCACCATGCAGCGCTTCGTCTTCTCGTGCTGGCGCCAGTAGCCGGCGGCGCAGGAGTCGCCGCGCACGAACAGCTCGCCGGTGTCCTCCGCCACGCGCAATTCGTATCCGCGCACGGGCTTGCCGCTCGTGCCGCGGCGCACGTCGCCGAAGCGGTTCGAGCAGTAGATGTGCAGCATCTCCGTTGAGCCGATGCCGTCCACGATCGGCACCCCGTAGCGCTCCTCCCAGCGCTCCTCCACCGCCGGGTGAAGCGGCTCGGCAGCCGACACGCACATCCGCACCGAGGACAGGTCCACCGGCGGCTGGTCGAGCATCGCGCGGAACAACGCGGGCACGGAGAAGAAGAGCGTGGGCTTGAACTTCTCGGCGATCTCGAGCGCGCGCGGAGGCGTGTTACGCCCGCTCGCGAGCACGGTGGTGGCGCCGACGCTGTACGGGAACGACAGGTTGTTGCCCAGCCCGTAGGCGTGGAACAGCTTGGTGGTGGAGAAGGTCACGTCGCCCTCTGAGATCTGGAGGATCTCCTGCGCGTAGGTGTCGCACGTGTAGGCGATGTCGTGGTGGAGGTGCACCACGCCCTTCGGCAGTCCCGTGGAACCGGAGCTGTAGAGCCAGAACGCGGGGTCATCGCGGTGGGTGTTGGCAGGATCGAGCTCGCCCGGCAGCTCGGCCATCGCCCCCTCGAGCGGCATCGCGCCCTCCGTCTGACCGTTCGCCACGAGCAGCACCGCGGAGCCGCTGCCGCGCGCCTCCACGATCGTCGGCATCAGCGAAACGTCGGCAATCGCGACCTTCGCCTCCGAGTCGCGCAGGTAGTGGCTGAAGTGCTCGAGCTTGTCGAGCGGGTTCACGGGCACGGGCACGGCGCCCATGCGCATCGCACCGAGGAAGGAGGCGGGGAACGCCGGAGTGTCGTCGAGCACGAGGAGCACGCGCTGCTCGGGCTGCACCCCGAGCTCCTTCAGCAGGTGGCCCACGCGCGCCGCGCGGGCGGCCAGCTCCGCGTAGGTGATCTCCTCGCCGTCGACCGTGCGGATCGCGAACTTGCCGCCGCGGCCGGCGGCCAGGTTGTGGTCGAGGATCAGGCTGGCGTTGTAGCGCTCAGCCGCTCCGGACAACGACCGATTTGCTGTCCGTGTAGTAGTCAAACGCTTCCTCTCCGTGCTCCTTGCCGAAGCCGCTCGACTTCACCCCGCCGAACGGCAGCTCGTCGTAGACCTTCGTGGGCGAGTTGATCCACGTGTAGCCGCACTCGAGCCGTTCAGCAGCTTCGCGCGCGCGGTCCAGATCAGTCGTCCAGATGCTCGAGCCGAGGCCGTACTGCGATGCGTTCGAGCGCTCGATCGCCTCGTCCAGGTCGCGCACCCGCCAGATCGGTAGCGCGGGCCCGAATACCTCCTCGGTCGCCATCGGCGAGTCGTGCGGCGGGTCGAGGATCACCGTGGGCGAGTAGAAGAAGCCGTTCGCCAGCTCCTGGTCCTCGGGCGCTCCACCGCCGCAGAGCAGCTCGCCACCGCTACGCGAGACCTGGTCCGCGACCAGATCGCGCTGCCGAGCGGTGTGCAACGGCCCGATCTGCACGCCCTCGGCATCGCCTGGCCCGATCCGCAGTTTCTTCGCCTTGGCCGTGATCGCCTCGATCACCTCGTCCGCCACCGACTCCACCACGTACACGCGCTTCACCGCGAGGCAGGCCTGCCCGCAGTTGTAGAAGCGACCCATCGACGCCGCGCTCGCGGCCTTCGCCAGGTCCGCGTCCTCGCAGATGATCAGCGGGTCGCTCCCGCCGAGCTCGAGCGTGAGCCGCTTGGTGCCGCCGGACGCCAGCTGCATGATCCGCTCGCCCGTCTTGGTCGAGCCGGTGAAGGCGACCTTGCGCACGTCCGGATGCGTGACGAGCGCTTCCCCCACGTCCGGCCCCGTGCCCGTGACCACGTTCACCACGCCCGGCGGAAGTCCGAGCAGCTCCACGAACCTCAGCGTGGTGAGCGGCGTGGTGTCGGCCGGCTTGGCCACCACCGTGTTGCCTGCCACGAGCGCCGGCCCGAGCTTGTTGCAGAGCAGCGTGGTGGGGAAGTTCCAAGGCACGATCGCGGCCACCACGCCGAGCGGCCGACGAAGCACCATGCCGTCCGTATTCGGGTCGAGGTGCGGAGTGAATGCGCCACGCAGCGCCTTCGACAGTCCCGCGTAGTGCTCGAGCGTCTCCACCGCGCGGTTCAGCTCGATGCGCGAGTCACGCAGCGTCTTGCCCTGCTCGCGGGTGAGCAGCGGCACCAGCTCGTCGATGTGCTCGCGGACGTTGCGCGCTCCCGCCGCGAGCAGCTCGCCGCGCTTCGACACCGCCCGCGCCGACCACTCGCCGAACGCCTCGCGCGCCGCACTCACGGCCGCGTCCACGTCGGCGGCCGTGGCCGACGCCACCTCGGCGAACACGCGGCCGTCGGCCGGATTGGTGATCGGCAGCGGCTGCCCGCCGTTCTGGTGCGCCGCGCCGGCGATAAACGCGCCCGCTTCTGCCACGGCCTGAGTGCTCATGCTCCCGTGAACGCCGCCGCCCGCTTCTCGGTGAACGCCGTGAGGCCCTCGCGCGCGTCGTTCGAGCGGAACAGCTCCTCGATCAGGTCGCGCTCGAGCTTGAGACCGTCCTCGAGTGTGAGCTGCGAGCCGAGGTACGCGGCGCGCTTGATGTTCGCGATCGCGAGCGGCGGCCCGCCGGCCATCCGCTTCACGTGCGCGTCGAACTCCTCCCGGCTAGGGAACAGGCCGCTGAGCACGCCGAGCGCGCGCGCCTCCTGCGGCTCGACCTGGCGGCCGGTGAGCAGCAGGTCGAGCGCCGGGCCGAGCCCGATCAGGCGCGGCAGGCGCTGCGTGCCGCCGTTGCCCGGCAGGAGGCCCAGCGTGACCTCGGGCGTGCCCACGCGGTAGCCGGACTCGAGCCCGTAGCGCAGGTCGCACGCCAGCGCGATCTCGAGGCCGCCGCCAAGTGCATGCCCGGCGATCCACGCCACGAACAGCTTGGGCGACGCCGCCATCGAGCTCAGCGCCGCGTGCGCCACGCGGATCATCTCCATGTTTGTGTCGGCGTCGTTCGCGAGGAACGTCTTGATGTCGGCGCCCGCGCAGAAGAACTTCTCGCTCGCGCTCTCCACCACCACCACGCGCACGTCCGTGTCCGCGCTAGCCGCCTCTACGGCCGCGCCGAACTCCTGCATGAACTCGATCTCGTAGGAGTTGGCGGGCGGCTTGTCGAGCAGGATCCGCCCGCTCTCGTAGGCGACCGCCATCAGGCGAGCCCTCCAACCACCACGGACTTGAGCTCGACGTAGTGGTCGAGCGCCTCGAGGCCGTGCTCCTTGCCGAAGCCCGACTCCTTCATGCCGCCGAACGGCAGCTCGTCGTAGCCGTAGTGGATCTGGTTCACCCAGGTCATGCCGGCGTCGATGTCCTGCGCCGCGCGGTGGATCTTGCGCACGTCGTGCGTCCAGATCGAGGAGCCGAGCCCGTAGCGCGTGTCGTTGGCGCGGCGGATGGCGTCGTCGAAGTCGGAGTAGCGGAACACCGGCAGCACCGGGCCGAACACCTCCTCGCGGACCAGGCGCGAGTCCTCGCGCGGCTCGGCGATCACCGCGGGCTCGAGGAACCAGCCGCGGTCATGGCCGCCGGTACCGCCGCCGATCAGCACCTCGCCGCCGCCGTCCTCGATCTGCTCCACCAGCTCGTCGCGGCCGTGCTGGGTGTGGATCGGGCCCATGCGCAGCTTGGGCTTCTCGGCTTTCATCGTGCCGTCGCCGGGTTCGTAGCGGCTCACCCGGTCCACGAGCTGCGAGACGAAGTCGTCGTACACGGACTCGTGCACGTACACGCGTTTGCAGCCGAGGCACGCCTGGCCGGCGTTCCAGTAGCGGCCGATGATCACGGCCTTCACCGCCGCCTCAACGTCGGCGTCCTCGCACACGATCACGGGGTCGCTTCCCCCAAGCTCGAGCGTCACGCGCTTCAGATCGGGCACCGACAGCGACGCCACGTGCTTGCCCACCTCCGTGGATCCGGTGAACGCCACGCGCCGCACGTCGGGGTGTGACACGAGCGCGTCGCCGATCTCGGATCCGCGCCCCGTCACCACGTTGAGCACGCCATCCGGCACGCCAGCCTCGGCGAAGAGCTCGGCCACCCGCAGCGTGGCGAGCGGAGTGGTGGCCGCCGGCTTCGCCACCACCGTGTTGCCGGTGGCGAGCGCGGGCGCGACCTTGGTGCCGAGCAGCGTGAGCGGGAAGTTGTAGGGCGTGATCGCCGCGCACACGCCCATCGGGCGCCGGATCACCATGCCGTACGCGGGCCCGAACGCCGACGGCAGCTCCTGATGCACTCCGCGCACCTTCGTGGCCGCCTCGGCGTAGTAGTGCACGCCGTGGACGAGGTGCGTGACCTCGCCCATCGCCTCGGCAATCGGCTTGCCCTGCTCGGAGGTGAGCAGCGCGGCCAGCTCCTTGGCGTTCTGCTCGATCAGGTCCGCCGCCGCGGCGAGCACAGCCGCGCGCTTCTCCGTGTCGGTCTTCGACCACTCTGGGAACGCGCGCTTCGCAGCCTCCACCGCGCTGTTCACGTCCTCGGCAGAGGCCGCCGGAACCGTGTCGACGACCTCCTCGGTCGCCGGGTTCACTACCTCGAGCTCAGCGGCCGCGGCTCGCTGCTCGCCGCCAATCAGCATCTGTGGCACTGGCTTCCTCCAGGTTGTGGATGTAGCGCTCGCGGAGCTGTTGGTAATCCGCGGCCGCGAACTCGGTCCAGCTCTTGGCCGAGCCGGTGAGCTCCTTCTTCTCGCGCGCGGGCACGCCGACGCCGAGCATTCCCGGCCCGATCTCCGTGCGTTCGGAGAGGACCGCGCCGGCCGCCAGCATCGCTCCCTCACCCAGTCGCGAGCGCTGGCAGAGGATCGCCCCCATCCCCACCAGCCCGCGGTCCTCTACCACGCAGCCCTCCAGGATCGCGCCGTGGCCGACGGTCACGTCGCGCCCGATCACGGTGGGCAGGTCGTCCGCGCAGTGGATCACCGCATTGTCCTGAACCGAGCTGCCCTCGCCAATCTCGATGTAGGAGAAGTCGCCGCGCAGCACCGCGCCGAACCAGATGTTCGCGCGGTCGGCCACGCGCACGTCGCCGATCAGAACCGCTGTGGGAGCGATGAACACGTCGCGGCCGATGGTCGGCCGCACGCCATCCAGCACGACGAGCAGAGGGTTGCTTGACGGCACGGTGGGAGACTATAAACTCACGCTCGTAAGTCAAGTGTCATACGTCGAAGCCGACATCGAGCAGCTCGCCCAGCGCACCGAGGACGAGGTGCGGGAGCACCTCGCGGCGGGCAAGCTCGTGGAGGGGCTCGAGCACATGTCGCCCGAGTACCTGCGCGGCATCCGGCGCATCCTCACCGTCTCGGCGGACACCGAATGGGTGAGCGCGCCGTCCTACCTGCGCGCCGCCCAGCACGCTCCTGCGCTCAACAACTTCGGCTCCGCGATGTCGATCATCCAGGACGAGCTCGCCCATGCGCACATCGCCTTCCGCCTGCTCGGCGACTGTGGCGTGGACATGGACTGGCTCATGTATGAGCGGCCGGCCGAGGAGTTCAAGTACCCGTACGCGTTCGACGTTCCTTTGAACTCATGGGTGGAGCTCGTGTGCGCCAACGCCCTGTACGACCAGGCGGGATTCGTCCTGCTGAGCGACATTCACCAGTCCTCCACCTTCGGCCCGTGGAAGCGCGCCCTGAAGAAAGTCGACAAGGAGGAGACCTTCCACCTGCGCCACGGCCGCACCTGGATCAAGAAGCTCGTGGCGGAGCCGGAGGGCAAGGCCGAGGTGCAGGCTGCCGTGGACTGGATGTTCATCCTCACCCTCGAGTGGTTCGGCCTGCCGGACACTCGCAAGCGCCACGGGATCCAGCTCGAGTACGGCTTCAAGGGCAAGACCAACGACGAGCTGCGCCAGGACTGGATGCGCGCCGTCGTGCCGTTCATGGAGGAGGTCGGCATCCAGGTTCCGGCGCACCTGGACGAAGACACCGACACCTACGTGATCGACTGCCCATTCCCCGCCCGCTTCGACCCCGAGAAGCGCGAGTGGGACCTGTCGGTCGGGCCCGTGTCGTGGGACGAGGTGCTCGATCGCTGGAAGGGCCGCGGCGAGATGAACAGCGTGTACGTGAGGACGATGCAGCGCGGCTATCAGGAAGCGCACGTTGGTTGAAGCCCGCATATGGGAGGCGCTTCGCCACGTGGAGGACCCAGAGATCCCGGTGTCCGTGCTCGGCATGGGGCTGATCGTCTCCGTCGCCTACGACTCTGAGGCGCGCCGGGCGGACCTCGAGATCACCTACACCGCGATGGGCTGCCCCGCGATGGACTTCATCCAGGACGACATCCGTGAGGCGCTGCTCGCCGACCCGGACATCGACTCCGTGGAGATCGAGGTGGTGTGGGACCCGGTGTGGACGAAGGACCGCATCCGCTCCGACGCGCGGGCGACCATGCGCGAGCTCGGGATCGCCGTATGAGCCGTGCCTGGGAGGTCTTTGCGCGGCAGTCGTACGAGGAGCCGCTACACCACGTGGGCGCCGTCCGCGAGGACGACGAGGAGCTGGCGCTCGTCTCCGCTCGCTCGATCTACGACGAGCAGCCCTGGATCGAGATGATCATCGTGCCGCGCGACGAGGTGCGGGAGGCGATCTCAGCGTGACCGCGACCGTCGAAATCCATTCGCCCGAGCGCGAGGCGCTTGGCCACCTCGTCCTCTCGCTGGCCGACAACAAGGCGGCGCTCGGGCGACGCTACGGGGAGTGGGCCGTGAGCGCGCCCACGCTCGAATCGGCCGTGGCTGCAGCGGCTATGGCGCAGGACGAGCTGGGCCACGCGCGCGCCACCTACCCGCTCCTCAAGCAGCTCGGTCTTGAGGACGGAGGTCGGAGGTCGGAGGTCGGAGGTCGTCTCCCCATTCTTGCTGCGGAGCTTCCCAGCTGGCCGTGGTTCGTCGCCGTCAACTTCGCCGTCGATGGGATGCTCAGCGCGTTCGTGCGCGCTTGCGAGGAGTCTGCGTTCGCCGGCTTGGCCCAGCGGGCGCGGAAGATCCTTCAGGAGGAGCGGTCGCACGCTGTACACGCGCGCGCGTGGGCGCGCAGGCTCGCGCGCGCCGAGGTTCGGCGCGATGCGTTCGCGGCGGCGCTCGGCGAGGCGTGGTGGCAGGCGGCGCGCTGGGCCGGGCCCGCTGGCGGGGAGGAGTTCGCGGCGCTGGTGGCCGGCGGCTTCGTGGCGCAGGGCCCGGATGAGCTCCGGTGCGCGGTTCGCGTCATGATCGGCGAGGCGCTTGAGGACACAGGTCTCCCCCGGCCCGCCCTGCCCGAGCCGCAGGACTGGGCCGGCTGGAGTGCCGAGGAGCGCGTGTGAGCACCCCCGCCTGTCCGAACTGCGGCCGCAACAACAGCGTCGTGCTCGTGTCTCTCTTCGGTGGCCAAATCATCACCGCACAGTGGCACTGCGATGCCTGCCACACCCATTTCGAGGCCGTCCGCGACGACTTCGACGAAGACTGAGCGCCCCCGCGCGCCGTATCTTGAGTGGATGCGGCCTCGCGCGGGGATCTGGCTGATCGGCGTCCTGCTCGCCCTCGCGTTCGCCTCGCCGGCGAGCGCGATCACGCCCACCATCACCGAGTTCTCGAACGGGCTCAGCTCGAGCGACAACCCGTTCGACATCGCCACGGGCGCGGACACGAATCTCTGGTTCACCGATGCCGGCACGGGCCGCGCGATCGGGCGCATCACCACGGCCGGGTTCATCTCGACGTTCACCACCGGGCTCACCCCCGGCAGCTCACCGCGCTCGATCACGGCGGCCCCGGATAGCGACCTGTGGTTCACGGACAGCGGCTCGCCGCCGGCCATCGGCCGGGTGGACACCTCGGGCGCCATTCACGAGTTCACCGCGGGCCTCGACTCGAACAGCGCGCTCGACGGGATCGCCGCGGGTCCCGACGGCAATGTGTGGTTCGCCGACCACGGGCCCTCGCCCGCCATCGGCCGCGTGACGCCCAGTGGGACCATTCACGAGTTCGCCCTTACCCCCGGCTCGACGCCTACGGGAGTCGCCGCAGGGCCGGACGGCAACGTGTGGTTCACGGACGCCGGCCCCACGCCGGGGATCGGCCGGATCACGCGAACGGGCAGCGTTCAGGAGTTCAGCGTGGGCCTGCGCCCAGGGAGCAGTCCCGCCTACATCACAGCCGGCTCAGACGGCAACGTCTGGTTCACCGACGACGGGCCGACACCGGCGATCGGGCGCATCACGCCCGCGGGGTCCATCAAGGAGTTCACCACCGGGCTCCCCGCCACCTCGCATCCGCTGGACATCACGAGTGGCTCCGACGGCGCGCTCTGGTTCACCGACCAGGGGACGAAGCCGGCCATCGGACGCGCGCTGACCACTGGTGACATCTCGGAGTTCAGCACCGGCCTCGCCGGCGGCAGCATGCCCTCGGGCATCGCGGCGGGTCCGGACGGCAACGTCTGGTTCACGGACCTCGACAACTCGAGCCCCGCGATCGGCGTGATCACCACCCCGCCGGCCGCCACCACCGTCAGCGCCAGCGCCACCGGCTCGACCACGGCCGCCGTGCTCGGCCTCATCGACGGGCACGCCCAGGCCACCCGCTACTTCGTCGAGTACGGCACGCTCGGCGGCTCGCTGTCGGCCACCGGCGGGCGCAACCTCGGCACAACGATCGGTCCCACTCACGTGACGATCGCGCTGAACCGGCTGCGCCCCAACACCACCTACCAGGCGCGGATGGTCGCCCTGAACGGCACGGACTCCACGCCCGGGAACCTCGTCACCTTCACCACGGGGCCGCCCGCCGACAGGATCACCAGCATGCGCCTGCGACCGAGGACCTTCGTAGCGGCGAGGAGCGGGGGGACCGTGCGCTCGGCCCGGGCGCCCGGCGCGCTGATCAGCTACACCGGCAGCCAGCCCGCCACCACGCGCTTCACGATCGAGCACTCCGTGGTCGGCCGGCACCGCGGCAAGAGCTGTGTGAAGCGCACGCGCCGCAACCGCAAGGCCAGGCCATGCAAGCTGCTCGTCACCGTCGGCAGCTTCACTCACCACGACCGCGTCGGCCGCAACCGCTTCCGCTTCACGGGCAGGCTCCACCACCGCACGCTCAAGCCGGGCAACTACCGGCTCGACGCCGAGCCGCACAGCGCCGGCGGCATCGGGCGCGTGGTGCGCAAGAGCTTCACCATCAAGGCGCCGGCGCCGAGGCACCACAAGAAGAAGCGCGGCTAGGGCGCTGCTAGATCACCGGCGCCGCGCCGGCTCGGGCGAGACGCGAGAGCTCGCCCGAGCGGATCAGGTCGGTCACGGCGCGGATGTCTTCGTCCATGCGGCGGTCGCGATCCATAAAGGGCACCCGCGCGCGCACGAGATCGTGCGCGGCGCGGGTGACCGGACTCGCCTTGTCAGGGCCGCGAAGGTCGAGCGCCTGAGTCACGGCGAGGAGGTGGATGGCGGCGATGTTCTGGGTGAGCTCCACTATCGAGCGCGCGTCGCGCGCGGCGATCGTGGCCATCGACACCTTGTCCTGGTTGTGGGCCTCGGTGGAACGCGAGTGAATGGTCGCCGGGTTCGAGAGCTTGAGCGCTTCGGCGGTCATCGCCGAGCAGGAGATCTGCATGCCCTTGAAGCCGTGGTGCAAACCGGCCTCTGGATGCTCGGGGCCGAAGAACGGGATGAGGTTGGGCGTAAGGCCCGCGTTGAACTTCTCGTCCACCACGAGCTCGAGCTGGCGGTCCATCAGGTCGCACAGGTTGGCGAGCGCGACCTTGAGCGAGTCCATGGCCTGCCCCATGTGGCCGCCGTAAAAGTTGCCGCCGCTCTGCACGCGGCCGCTGTCTGAGTCGAAGAGCGGGTTGTCGTCCGAGGAGTTCATCTCGATCTCCACCCAGCGCCAAGCCCATTCGAGCGTGTCGCGCAGCATGCCGTTGATGTGCGGCGCGCAGCGGATCGAGTACTTGTCCTGCACCTGCCGGTGGAGCTCGAGGTACTCGCGCCCGCCGAGGTCCTCGCCGGCGAAGATCTCCTCGCTGTCGAGCGCGAGCTGCGACTCGCTGAGCAGCCCGCGTATGACGCGCGCGCTCTCGAGCATTCCTGGATGCGCCTTCGCCTCGAAGAGGAAGGCGTTGAAGTGCCCGCGGTTGCCGAGCAGCGCCTCGGATGCCATGGCGGTGCACAGATCCGACACGTCGGCGAGGTCGCGTGCATCGGCAACCGCAAGTGCTGAGAAAGCTGTGATGAAGGAGGTGCCGTTCACGAGGCCGAGCCCCTCCTTGGCCTCGAGCTCGAACGGCTCGAAGCCGAGGCCGGCGAGCGCTTCGGCCGCGTGGCGCTGCTGGCCGTGGTGGAGCACGTCCACCTCGCCCACGATCGCGGAGCCGATGTAGGAGAGCGGCACGAGGTCGCCGCTTGCGCCGCATGAGCCGCGCTCGGGGATGAGCGGAAGGACGTCGGCGTTGAGCAGCGCGAGCAGGCGCTCGATGAGCTCCGCGCGCACGCCGGAGTTGCCCTTGGCCAGGCAGTTGGCGCGCAGCAGCATGGTCGCGCGCGTGACGTCGGGGGCCGCGGTCTGGCCGGTGCCGCAGCCGAGGTCGCGCAGCACGTTGTGCTGGAGCGCCGCGGTCTTCGCGGGGGCGATCTGGCGGTGCGCGCTGTCGCCGAAGCCGGTGGTGACGCCGTAGATCGGCACCTCGCGCTCGATCAGATCGCGCTTGAGCTCGCGGGCGGCCTCGATGCGGGGCAGCGCGTGCCGCGCCAAGCCTGTTTCGAGTCCTCCGCGCGCCACCGCCACCAGGTCCTCGATCGTCAGCGATCCGCCGTCGATCTCCAGCTGCAGCTCCGTCCGCGGCAGGACACTCGTCATCTGGCTACCTCTCCCTCGGCGTCGACTTCCCTTGCCTCGAAAACTAGGAAAGCGGCCGCATTGACACAACCTGTAGGCAAGATTTAGGGTGTGCGGCGCAACAAATGCGCCCTCTGGACGATATTGATCGCAAAATTCTTGCGCTGCTGCGCGAGAACTCGCGGCGCACCCTGGCGGACATCGGCGCGCAGGTGTCGCTGTCTGTCGCCGCGGTGAAGCGGCGCGTGGGGCGGCTCGAGAGCGACGGGGTGATCGCCGGCTACACCGCGCGGATCGACACGTCGATGCTCGCGGACGCGATCGAGGTGGTGATGGAGGTGTACTGCGCCGATCGCACCTCGCCCGCCGACATCCGGCCGTCCTTCGAGCACCTGGAGGAGGTGGTGACGGCGTTCACGGTGTCGGGCGAGCCGGACGTGCTGCTGCGGCTACGGGTGGACAACGTCGCGCACCTCGAGGAGATCGTGGAGCGCGTGCGGCGCGACCCGAACGTGGTGCGCACGCGGACGATGCTCGTGCTGTCCACGATCCTGGACCGCTCCGCCGAGCTGAGTTAGCCTTCCTGATAATGGGGACGCCGCGACAGGGCGACGTGCTTTGGACTCCTCCGCCCGATGCACGCAACACAACCGTGCTCGGTCGCTACATGGACTTCGTGCGCGACGAGCGCGGGCGCGACTTCGCCGAGTACGAGGACCTCTGGCGCTGGTCCGTCGACGACCTCGAGGGCTTCTGGGGATCCGTCTGGGACTTCTTCGATATCCGCGCGCACACGCCGCCTTCGCGCGTGCTCGGGTCGAGCTCGATGCCGGGCGCGGAGTGGTTCCCCGGCGCGACCTTGAACTACGCGGAGCACATGCTCGGGCTTGACGAGGACACCGACCGCGTGGCGCTCGTCTCGCACTCGCAGACGCGCGGGCGGCGCGAGGTGACCTTCGGAGAGCTGCGCGAGCTCGTCGCGCGCGTGCGCGCGGGACTGGTTCGGCTCGGCGTTTCGCGCGGCGACCGCGTGGTCGCCTACATGCCCAACATCCCCGAGACGCTGGCCGCCATGCTCGCCACCACGAGCCTGGGCGCGGTGTGGGCGAGCTGCGCGCCCGAGTTCGGCGCGCGCAGCGTCGTGTCGCGCTTCGGGCAGATCGAGCCCAAGGTACTTCTCGCCATCGCGGGTTACAAGTACGGCGACAAGCCGGTGGACCGGCGTGGCGAGGTGGCTGAGGTGCGCTCGCAGCTGCCTTCGCTTGAGCACGTGGTCGAGGTGCCGTACGGCGGCGAGGGGTCGCTGCCCGACGCGCTCACGTGGGACTCGCTCGTGTCCGAGGCCGGCCCGCTCGAGTTCGAGCCCGTGCCTTTCTCGCACCCAATCTACGTGCTGTTCTCATCGGGCACCACGGGTCTGCCCAAGGCGATTGTGCACTGCCACGGCGGCATCCTCATCGAGCACCTGAAGAATCTCGGGCTGTCCTGGGACATGGGCCCCGAGGACCGCATCTTCTGGTTCAGCACCACCGCGTGGATGATCTGGAACGCGCTGATGTCCGGGCTGCTCCGCCGCTCGTCGCTCGTGATGATCGACGGCAACCCGCTGTACCCGGACCTGCGCGAGCAGTGGCGAATCATCGAGGCCGAGCAGGCGACGATCATGGGCATGGCGCCCGCGTACGCGATGTCGTGCCGCAAACACGGGATAGAGCCGCTGCGGGAGTTCGACTTGTCACGCGTGAAGCAGATCGAGGTGGCCGGCTCGCCGATGCCCACCGAGGGCTTCGGCTGGATCTACGAGAGCGTGACCCGCGACGCGATGCTGAACGTGGGCAGCGGCGGCACCGACGTGTGCAGCGGCTACGTGGCCGGCATGCCTCTGCAGCCGGTGTATGCGGGCGAGATGACGGGCTGCCTGCTCGGCGTGGACGCTGCGGCGTTCGACGCGCATGGCCGGCCGGTTGTGGGCGAGCTCGGTGAAATGGTGATCCGCAAGCCGATGCCGTCGATGCCGGTGGGCTTCTGGAACGACCCGGGCGACGAGCGCTACCGCTCCACGTACTTCGACATGTACCCCGGCGTGTGGCGACAGGGCGACTGGATCATGTTCACCGAGCGCGGCTCGTGCGTAATCACGGGGCGCTCGGACGCGACTTTGAACCGCGGCGGCGTGCGGCTAGGCACCGGCGAGCTGTACGGGGTGATCGAGGAGATCCCGGAGATTTTGGATTCCCTGATCGTGCATCTGGAGGATCCCGAGGGCGGTGCGGGCGAGCTCGTGCTGTTCGTGCAGCTGCAGGAGGGGGTTTCGCTCGACGATTCGTTGCGGGGCTCCATCGCGCGTTCGCTGCGCTCGGCCCTGTCACCCCGGCACGTGCCGGACACGATCGAGGCGGTGTCCTCTGTGCCGCGGACTTTGACCGGGAAGAAGCTGGAGCTGCCGGTTAAGCGGATCCTGCAGGGCGCGGATCGCGACGAGGTGGTGCGGCGGGACTCCCTGGCGGATCCCAACTCGATTGATGCGTACGTGGAGTACGCGCTGTCGCGGACGCCTGCTTAGGCCCGTACCAACAGCAGCAATAACGGGTACGCGTGCGGTGAAGGTGGGCCACGGTGTGAATTTTTCGGGCTCCTGGCCCTAAAACTCCACACCGTAGGCGTCCACGGTCTGGGAATTTGGTTGTCCTGCAACCAAATTCCCCCACGGTAGGCTCGCCGGCGTGTCCATCACACTCCGGCCGGCCACTCCTGAGGATGCGGATGCCTTGGCCGCGCTCGTTCACGACGCCTACGTGCACTACGTCGAGCGCATCGGGCGTGAGCCCGGCCCCATGACGAAGGACTACCACGACGTGATCGAGGAGCGGCAGGTCACGGTCGCCCAGGACGACCACGGCATCGCCGGGCTCATCGTGGTCGGGCCGACCGATGACGGCTTCCTCATAGACAACGTCGCGGTCCAGCCGTCGAGGCAGGGAACCGGCATCGGCCGCACTCTCCTCGAGCACGCCGAACGAGAGGCTCGCGCCGCGGGCTACGACTCGATCTACCTCTACACGAACGAGGAGATGACCGAGAACCAGGCGTTCTATAAGCGGATCGGCTACGTGGAGTACGACCGCCGCGTGCGCCTGGGCCTCGCGCGCGTGTACTTGCGCAAGCGGTTCTAGTCGGGCAGCCCGATGCGGCGGTCGAACCCGGCGGGCGCGTGGATGTTGAGCATCCGCACGGGCACCTCCCCGTCGTTGCGGAAACCATGCTCCACACCCGGCGGAACCAGAACGAACGTGCCCGGCGGCGCCGCCACCTCCTCGTCGCCGAAGAAGAACGTCATCTCGCCCTCGACTATGTAGAAGGCGTCGTCCTCCTCCTGGTGCACATGCGCCTCGAGCTCGCGCCCGGCGGCGATCTCGATGATTCCGAAGTTGAAGCGCGGCGTGTCCGTCGTGCGCGCAAGGAACTCGACGTTGCCCAAGCGATGCCCCTTGCCGGGCGGAATCACGATCGGCTGCCGGTCCATGCTGCCGCCTACTCTCCCACCCCGGCCGCCTCGAGCGCCTCGGCCGGCGTCGAGTACAGCTCGGCCCGGGCGATCTTGCCCTCGACGACTGTGTAGAGGTACGCGGTCTGGCCGCTCACCTCGACGCCGCTCGAGCGGCCCCGGCCGTGGTGGTGAGCGAACAGGTAGACCACATCGCCGAGATCGCGAATCTCCACGATGTCGAAGTGGAAGCCCGGCTCGAACGTCGCGAACCAGTTGCCGAACCAGCGCTGAACGGCTTCCGATCCCTCGAAATGGCCCTCGTCGAGAAAGGCGTCCGGGTGCACGATCAGCTCGACGTCGTCGGCGAACTGGGCGACGGCACGCTCGAAGTCGAGCTCGTTGGCCGCCGCGAAATGGTCGAGCACCAGATCGACGTTCGCCGAAATCAGCCGCTCTCTTCCACCGGCGGCGTGCCGTAGGTGTGGAACGCCTCGATCGTCTTCACGCCCCAAGCCTGGCCCTTCGCGCGCTCCGCCTCGGTCCACACCACCACCGGCTCGTCCGGCGCGTACACGAGCCGCCCGCCGGATGTCACCTCCACCCTGTTGCCGCCCGGCTCGTAGCCGTACAGGAACATGCCCTGCGCGATCGTGTGCTTGGAGGGCGCTGCCTCGATGAAGATGTCGTTCTCCAGCCAGATGTCCGCCGCGCGCAGGCACTCCTCGCGCGTGTCCACCCAGAACGCGACGTGGTGAAGACGGCCGCGGGCGCCATAGGCGTCGGCGGTGTAGATCAGCTCGTGCGCGGCGATCGATGCGCTCATCCACGCGCCGCTCTCCGTGCCGTCCTCGAGCTCGATCCGCTCGTACAGCCGGTAGCCGAGCGCGTCCACGCAGAACTCGCGATTCGCGCGCACGTCCTCGGCGAGGATGTTGATGTGGTCGAGCCGCTTGACCGCGCAGCCGCGCCCCGTGTAGCGGCCGGGCACGTTCTTGTGGGCCGGCTTCAGGTGCTCCGGCGGGTCGTAGCGCTCCACCTCGTAGTAGAGCTCGAACACGTGGCCGTCGGGGTCGCGGAAGCGGTACGAGGGCCCGCGGCCGAGGTCGCCGTCGGTCCAACCTTCCCCCAGTCCCGTCCCCTCCACGCGGGAGACGAGGCGCTCCAGCGCGTCCGGGTCCCACGCCCGCAGGCCCAGGCACGCCATCCCCGAAGTGGACGACTCGGTGAGCTTGGTCGACCAGCGCTGGTAGTCGCCCCAGCAGCGCAGGTAGTACGACTGTCCCTCCTGCGCCTCGACCTCCATCCCCATCACGTCGACGAAGAAGCGCAGGCTCTCCTCGCCCTTCGGCGTGAGGATCTCAACAGGACCCAGATGTGCCAGGTCGGTCATCCCTCGACTATCGAGCGAAGACCATCCGTGTCGTACGACAGCTCCCCCGCCTCGAGCCTCGCGCGCTTCACCCGCTCCTTCTCCTCGCGCGCGAGCGATGCCTCGAGCACCTCGTCCACGCGCTCGGCCTCCACCACGGCGGCGCCGTCGGCGTCCAGGACCACCACGTCGCCTGTGCGGATCGTCGCCCCGCCCACCACCACCGGCTCGTCGAGCGTCCCCACCGTCTTCTTCACCGCACCGTGCACGCGCACCCAGCGCGCCCAGATCGGCAGGCCCATCTCAGCGAGCTCCTCGACGTCGCGCACGGCGCCGTCCACCAGGATCGCCGCCGCACCGCGCGCCTTGGCCTGCGTGGCGAGCAGGTCGCCCACCAGCGCCACGGGCGCGGGGTCGGGCATCGTCAGCACAAGCACCTCCCCCGGCTGAAGGCGCGACATCGCCGCGTGCACCATGAGGTTGTCGTGCTGGCCGCAGAGCGCCGTGCGCGCCGGTCCGGCCGCCCGCGATCCCGGCACCACCTGGATCAGCGGGAAGTCGACGAAGCCGCCGCGGCCGCCCGCCTCGTACACGGTCGCGCTGCCCAGGCGCGCGAGCTCCGACAGCGTGTCGGTCGCGCTCACAGCTCCGTGACCACCTGCGGGATCACGCGCTGGAATGCCTCGGCGAACTGCACGTCCTGGTTGCCGGAAGCGCGCCGCGCGTGGTTGCCGCGCTGCTCGGCGCGCTGCGCGTAGTAGGTCTGGAGGTACTGCTGCGCCTTCATCTCCGCCATCGCCGCGCGCTTCTTCTCGATCACCGGCGTGATGTCGACGAACACGGTCGGCATGAAGTTGCACAGCTCGGGCTGGTGCGGCTCGAACAGGAACAGCGCAGGCGGTTTGATCGTGGGAAACGCGCTCGACACGCCCGCGCCCGCAGCCAGCCCGCGCGCCCGGTCGACCGCCGCGTACGCCACCGGATGGTCCGGGTTGAACGGGTCGGTGTCAGTGTGCGTGATGAGGACCTCCGGCGCGAACTCACGGATCGAGTCGGCGATCTGCATGAGGGCGTCGCCGTCGATCTGGAGCGGGTAGTCGCCGAGGTCGAGGCAGCGAAAGCTGGCGCCCAGCGCCGCGGCGGCTCGCTCGGCCTCGCCGTGGCGGATCTTCTTGACGTTCTCGATCGTCTGGCCTTCCTCTTTCCAGAGCTGGCCGGACTCTCCGCGCTCGCCGTACGAGAGCGCGATCACCTCGGCCTCTCCCCCGTTCTCCACCGCCTTGGCCACGGCGCCACCGGCGCGCCAGACGAAATCAGCCGAGTGCGCCCCGATCACCTGCACGCGCTTGCTCACGAAGCGCGAACCTGGCTTTCAACGCCAGCGATCCGGCGCGTGTTCTCAACAGCCATCACCCGGACCTCCTCCTCGCTGAAGCCGGCGCCCAGGAACTGGTCGGCCATCAGCGCAAGCCCGTCCTCCACCGGCGGATTGAAGATCTGGCCGAGGTCTGTGGCCCAGACCGTGCGTTCCGCGCCCACCGCGCGGGTGGCCTCGAAGACCTCCTCCCACGAGCACTTGCCCGTGTACGCCGTGGTGAAGGCGCGCTCCATCAGCGCACCCTTGTCCGCCAGCGCCACCTGGTCCTCGGGCGAGATCCGCTGCGAGGGAAACTCCGGATGCGTGACCACGATGTCGCGCACGCCCGCTTCCACGGCGCCGTCCACCAGCGTGAAGATCTCGTCGCGCGAGAGGTGGCCGGTGGCGAGCACCATCTCGTTGCGCGCGATCACTTCGAGCACCGCACGCGTCTCAGGAAGCAGCTCGCCGCCGCCATCCACCACCGGCACAGGCTCCGGCACGACGCCCGCCTCGCGCAGCGAAAGCTCGAACTTCACCCACACCGGCACCTTGCCGTTCGGGTCCGCGGCAAGCACCTCGTGCTGCTCGTTCTCCGAGCTCACCGTGGGGAACCAGACGATGCGCGCGCCCTCGCGGGCTGCGATCTCTACGGCCGTCGGATTCATCCCGCCCACCGCGCGGTTCAACGTGATGGCCCCGATCACGTGGATCCCCGGCACCGCTTCGGACACCACGCGCGCGCGCTCGGCGGTGGACGTGTAGTGCGACTTGAGCCCGAAGCCTTCGAGACCCAGCTCGAGGAAGCGCCGCGCCAGCTGCACATCGCTGATCCGCCGCTCGACCACGTCCGGCGAGATGTGAATGTGCGGGTCGTACCCCCCGCGCACGAGCTCGCGGGCGCGCTCCGAGGGAACCGGATGATTGTCAGACATTAGGTCGCATCCTATGTGTCGGCCTCCAGTGTGGCCGTTGCGCGTTCGCCGAAATAGCTCGCCATCAGGAGGTCCCTGTTACCCCGGAGCGCCTCCGCCCGATCCTGGAGAACGAGCTCGCCATGCGAGAGAACGTAGCCGCGGTCGGCCACGGTGAGCGCGAGCTGGATGTGCTGCTCCACGAGCAAAACGCCGCAGCCGCTCTCGAGCGCGTACTCGCGCACCACGGGCAGGAGCCGCTCCACGATCAGCGGCGCCAGCCCGAGGCTCAGCTCATCGAGCAGCAGCAACCGCGGGTGCCGCGCGAGGGCGCGCCCCACGGCCAGCATCTGCTGCTCGCCGCCCGACAGGAGCCCGCAGCGGCGATCGCGCAGCTCGGCGAGCGCCGGGAAGTGCCGGTACGCCGCCTCTTCGTCGAGGCGCTCGCCCCGGTGCCCGAGACGGAAGTGCTCGGCCACGGTGAGCCCGAAGAAGAGTCCGCGGTTCTCCGGCACGTGCGCGATGCCCATCCTGGCCCGCGCGCTGATCGATGTGCCGGCGAGGTCCTGCCCGGCGAGCACTACCCGGCCCGCCATGGGGTGCACGATCCCGGAGATCACGCGCAGCGTCGTGGTCTTGCCCGCGCCGTTGGCGCCGAGCAGCGCCACCACCTCGCCCTCGCCCACACCCAGGCTGAGGTCCCTCACCACGGCCGCTTCCTCGTAACCCGCGGTGAGCGCTTCGATCTCGAGCACGGTCGCGGCCATCAGGGTCCCGACACCTCCGCCGCCGCCCCGCCGAGGTACGCGCTCACCACGCGCTGGTCGCCGCGCACCTCCTGCGGCTTGCCTGAAGCGATCAGCTTGCCGAACTCGAGCACGAAGATCCTGTCGCACACGCTCAGCACGAGTCCCATGTCGTGGTCGATCAGCAGCATCGACTGGCCCTTGTTTGCGAGCGCGCGCAGGCGCCGGCCGAGCTCCTCGCTCTCCCCCGTGTCGAGCCCGGCGGCAGGCTCGTCGAGGCACAGGAGCCGCGGCTGCGTGACGATCGCGCGCGCCACGCCCACGAGCTTGCGCTGGCCCTGCGAGAGGTCGCCCGGCATCACGTCCTGCGCCCAGCCGAGGTCGAGCAGCTCGAGCGCCTGCTCGATCTCACCGCTCGTGGCGGCGGAGTCGCCGAGCATCTCCTTCGCCACCTGCCACAGCGACGGCCGGCGGGACGCCACTGCCAGGTTCTCCCGCACGGTGAGGTCGTCGAAGAGCTCGGTGCTCTGCCATGTCCGCGAGAGGCCGCGCAAAGCGCGCTCGTGTGGCGAGAGTCCCGCGAGGTCGAAGCCGTCGAGCGCCACGCGCCCACCGCATCGCACGAACCCGCTGATCGCATCCACGAACGTCGTCTTGCCCGCGCCGTTCGGCCCGATCAGGCCAATCAGCTCGCTCTCCTGGACGTCTAGGTCCACGCCCGCGAGCGCGCGCACGCCGCCGAAGTGCACGGACACGCCCTGGGCCTCGAGCACGGCGGTCATCGCTCAGCCGCCGGGGCCGGTGTCTTCGCGGTGAACAACGAGCCGCGCTCGCCGCGCCCGCCGGGACGGCGTGAGCGGTGCAACCGCTTGTAGAACGCACCAGCAATGCCCTCCGGGTGCTGGATCAGCGTGAACAGCAGGATCACCCCGCCGAAGAGCAGGAACCAGTTGCCGTTGATGCCGAACCATTTGTCGAGCGCGTGCGGGATGAGCCCCTCGGTGGAGATGAGCCCGGCGAACACGGCGCCCGATACGAGCGTGATGCCGCCGGCGTAGGCGAACGCGATGAGCGCGAGTGCGGTGACGGCGTCGAAGCGGTCGGCGCTCACCGAGCCGAAGTTGTACGCATACAGCGAGCCGGCCACGCCCGCGATGAAGGAGCTGATGCCGAACGCGAGCAGTTTGACGTTGCGCACGTTCACCGCCGCGGCGGCCGCCGCGCGCTCGTTCGAGCGCACCGCGAGCATCCGCTCGCCGAGGTTGCCGCGCCGGATGGCCGCGACGAACAGGCAGAGCAGCACCGTCACCGCGAGCGCCACCCAGCCGAACACCGGGCTGGGCAGGCTGCCGTCGAGCCCGCGGAAGGCGGAGCGGGGACCGAGGTCCAGCCCGAACAGGTGCGGCTCGGGCACCGGGGAGCCCGTGTTGCCGCCGCCCCAGGTGGAGTTGATGAAGCCGAAGTTCACGATCGCCACAGTCGCACCAAGCGTCACCACCGCGAGACTCACGCCGCGCACGCGGAGCGCCGACACCGCGGTGAGCAGGCCGAGCGTGATCGCCATGATCGACCCGCAGATCGGGGCCAGCGGAAAGCCGATCCCGGCGTCCACGGCCATGTGCGAGACCACGAAGCCGGATGCGCCCGCCAAGCTCAGCTGCACCACCGAGATCTGCCCCACGAAGCCGGTGATCACGACGAGCGACAGCGCCATCACCGTTCCGATGAGCGTGTTCACGAGCGCCTGACGGAAGTCGAACGGCAGCACCACCAGCGCCACCGCGCACACCAGCGAGAAGGCAACCGCGGGCGTCATGAGGTTGTGCGGCCGCGGCACCTCCGGCAGCCGCTGCTCCACCAGCTCGCCGCGTCCCGGCAGCGCCGCGCCGCGCAGGAACATCGCGAGCACGATGATCAGGAACGCGATCAGCTCCTTCGTCCCCGGCAGCGGCACGCCCTGGTCGGTGGGGAACCAGGACTTGGTTGAGAAGTAGTCGATCAGCGAGTTGAGGATCCCTATGCCGAGTCCCGCGGCGCACGCGATGCCGAACGACGTGAGCCGCGCGAGCAGCGCCGCCGCCAGGGCGGGCACGACCTGGAGCGGCAGCGACACCGTGTCGAGCTGAGTAACGGAAGCCGCCAGCACGCCCACTCCTCCTGCCACCACGCTCGCCAAGAGCGTGTTGCCGAGCGACAGCCGGTTGGCCGACAGCCCGGCGATCTGAGCGTTCAGCTCGTTCTCCGAAGCCGCGCGCGTGGCGAGCCCGAAACGCGTCCAGCGGTAGAGCACCGCGAGCACGATCGCGATGCCGATCACGATCCCCGCGAGGATGAACCTGTCCTCCGGCACGGTGTTGCCGAACACCTTCACCGTGCCCTGCGGGAGGATCGTGGGCTGCGGCTTCTGGTCCGTGCCGAACGCGAGCAGCATCGATGCCTGCGCAACGAGCAGCACCCCGAGGGACGACACGAGCTTGGCGAGCGGCGACGCCGTGCGCAGCGGCCTGAACGCCACGAACTCGATCAGCACACCGATCACCAGGGTGATCACCAGGGTGAGCAGGAGCGCCGGCGCCGTGGCGAAGTGCACGCCGCCGTACTCGCCCGTCTTCAGCGACCAGTACGCGTACCCGGACAGCATCGCAATCGCGCCCGTGGCCAGGTTGATGATCCCCGAGCCGCGGTAGGTGAGCACGACGGCGAGCGCGATGCCCGCGATCAGCGCGCCCGAACCGAGGCCCAGCAGTACGAATAGGAGTACCTGTTGCATCGTTCTCCCGCGAGTCCTCCCGGGCGGAACCTCAGGCGAGGTCCCGCCCAGTACGGATCATCTCACTGCGGCGGCTGCAGCCAGGACGCCGCCTTCTTGAAGTCGTTCTTCCCGTGATAGGTGAAGAACTGAGCGCGGTCGTTGCAGACCGCGGGCGCATCCGAGTACTTGCCGCACTGGAGCTGCGGAGCCCCAAGG
>JAICJR010000227.1 GCA_025928345.1 Thermoleophilaceae bacterium
CCTCGGCGGTGAACGCCGGCCGCCAGGAGGTGCGCGACGTGCTCGAGCGCGCGGAGCACCGCCGCCGCACGAGCGGCGAGGGCACGATCTTCATTCTCGACGAGATCCACCGCTTCAACAAGGCGCCGCAGGAGCGCCAGCACGTGCGCGTCCTCGAGCTGGCGGAACTCGTAGATCGTGCAGCGTGAGAGCAGCGCCGAGTTGACCTCGAAGTACGGATTCTCCGTGGTGGCGCCGACGAGCGTGACGAGCCCCTCCTCCACCGCCGGCAGCAGCGCGTCCTGCTGCGCCTTGTTGAAGCGGTGGATCTCGTCGAGGAAGAAGATCGTGCCCTCGCCGCTCGTCTTGCGGCGGTGCTCCGCGCGCTCGAGCACGTCGCGCACCTCCTGGCGGCCGGCGTTCACCGCCGAGGCCTCCTCGAACGCCGCGCGCGAGTTGAGCGCCAGCAGCCGGGCAAGCGTGGTCTTGCCGGTGCCAGGCGGCCCGTACAGGATCATCGAATGCGGGTGGCCCTCCACCAGCGCTGTGCGCAGCGCGCTGCCCTCGCCGAGCAGGTGCTCCTGCCCGATGAACTCGCCGAGCGTCGTGGGGCGCATGCGCACTGCGAGCGGCTGGTCGGCGGGCGGCACCGGGGTGCGGCCGCGCGGCGCCTCCTCGGTCTCGAAAAGTCGCTCCACACCCAGAGTCTGGCATCCCGTTCGGCGGCGAACCACCCCTCCATATACTCAGCCTCCGTGCCCGATTCCGCTCAACTGGAGCACCGCACCACCGAGCTGCTCCAGCGGCTTATTCAGTTCAACACCGTCAATCCGCCGGGCAACGAGCAGGCGGTGCAGGAGTGGCTCAGAGAGCTGCTCGAGCAGGCGGGCTTCACGTGCGAGCTTCTCTCCGCCGTCGAGGGGCGGCCGAATCTGGTGGCGCGGCTGGCGGGGCGCTCCGACGGCCCGGTGCTGTCGCTCTCCGGCCACGTGGACACCGTGCTCGCCACGCCGTCGGAGTGGAGCACCGATCCGTGGTCGGGCGAGCTGCGCGACGGCTGCGTGTGGGGACGCGGCGCGCTCGACATGAAGAGCCAGGTGGCCGCCGAGCTTGCGGCCGCGCTCGTGCTCGCGGAAGAGGGCTGGCGGCCCGAGTCCGGCGATCTGCTGCTCGTGTTCGTGTCCGACGAGGAGGCCGGCTCGCTGCAGGGCGCCAAGTGGCTCTGCGAGAACCACCCGGACAAGGTGCGCTGCGACTTCAGCGTGAACGAGGGCGCCGGCGAGGTGTTCGAATTCGACGGCCGCCGCTTCTACAGCGTGTGCGCTGCGGAGAAGGGCGTGTTCCGCTTCAAGCTGTCGACCAGCGGGCGCGCGGGCCACGCCTCGGTGCCACGCATCGGCGACAACGCTCTGCTCAAGCTCGGTCCGCTGCTCACCCAGCTCGCGGACGCGCCGATGCCGCTCGAGCTGAGCCCCGAGCCGGAGGCGCTCATGCGCGGGCTCGGCGTGCTGAACGGCGGCGGGGATCCCGCGGCGGCGCTACGAGAGATCGAGGAGAAGGACCCGCGCCTGGCGGTCCTGGTGGAGCCGATGCTCGGCGTCACGCTCGCGCCCACCATGGCGCGCGCGTCCGACAAGATCAACGTGATCCCGTCGCGCGCGGAGCTTCAGGTGGACTGCCGCGTGCCGCCAGGTCTCGGCGAGGAGCACGCGCGCGAGCGCATCCGCGGCGCCCTCGACGGAGCGGACGGCTACGAGATCGCGTTCTTCCAGGACGAGCAGGTGATCGGCAACCGCTCGCAGCTCGACACGCCGCTGATGGACCACATCCGCGCGTTCGTGGAGCGCGAGGATCCGGGCGCGGTGGTGGTGCCCACCGTGCTGCCCGGCTTCACCGACTCGCGCTGGTGGCGGGAGGCTTTCCCCGAGTGCGTCGCGTACGGCTTCTTCCCGCAGAAGAAAATGGACATGTTCGAGTCTGCGCCGCTCGTGCACGGCGCCGACGAGCGCGTGCCGGTGGAGGACCTCGGCCTGGCGGCGCGCTTCTACGCGGAGCTGGCACAGGAGGTGCTGGGATGAGCGAGGAGAAGCTGCGGCTCGGCGGCATGGCGCTTCGCAACGGGCTGCTCGTGCACGGCCCGACGCACTGGGCGGCAGCCATCCGCGACCGCGACGGTCGGATCCAGGTGGCCTCCGCCCGCAAGCCGAAGCTCGGCGCGCGCGCCCTAGACGGCGTGCCCGGGCTGCGCGGTGTGTCGAAGCTCGCCGAGGCGTTCGCGATCATCCCGGCGGTGAAGCGCCGGCTTCCCGAGGCCGGCCTGCCGATGGAGGACGCGAAAGCGCTCGGCGGCATGGCCGCCGCCGCGACGCTCTCGCAGGCGATCCGCCGAGGCGGCGAGCGCACCTTCGGCCGCGAGGCGGCGGTGTCGCTGCTCGGCCTTGCGCCGGCGCTCCTCGTACTGCGCGGCGGAGACATCGCCGCCTACCACGGCGTGGAGCACAAGGCGATCGGCGCCTACGAGCAGGGCGCCGAGGCGGCCGACGCGACCAAGGAGCACGACCGCTGCGGCTCCAACCTGGTGGCGCCGTTGATCGCCGCCACCACGATCGGGAATGTGGCCGCCCGTCGCGCGGGCATGCGCGGCTCGGCCGCCGACGCCGCCGCCGCGCTTGGCGGAATGGCCGTGGCGGTGGAGATCTTCGCCTGGTCCGAGCGCCACTCGGGCACGAAGCTCGCGCGCGCGCTCAAGCGCCCCGGCTACGAGATCCAGCGTCTCGTAGGCACGCGCGAGCCGACCGCCGAGCAGCTCGAAGTGGGCCGAGCAGCGCTCGACGAGATCCTTCGCGTAGAGGCCTCGGCTCAGTAGCTGAACACGGTGCCCGGCTCGTCGCCGAGCACTCGAACATCGGAGTTGCGCCGGCCAGCTTGGCGTTCGGCACGAACTTCGAGTCGTCGATCTTGCGGACGCTCACGCAGATCGGGCAGGCCAGGAGCTCGCCGCCGCCCTGAGCGAAAATTGCTCGAAGAGCTTCCCCACCGTTGCGAGGTTGATCAGCACCTTGTCGGACATGCGCCCTCCTGGGACGTTTGGTGCATCCTCGCCGTCCGTCGAACCGCGTTACGCGTACTTGGTCACAATTCCCCGCATGGCAACTCGTGCCGAGCGGCAGCGGCTCGACCCATCCGTGTTCCGCCTCCCCGTGGAGCGCATCCGCGAGGGCTACTACTCGGACGCGTACTTCAACTTCTCCAAGGAGCTGCTCGAGGCCGAGGACCGCTGCCCCAACGTGGTGATGCAGGTGTTCCAGAAGCACGAGTCCGTGCTCGGCGGCGTGGACGAAGCCATAGCCGTGCTCAAGCAGTGCTCCGGGCGCCACCTGCCGGACGGCAGCTGGGTGGACGGCTGGAACGACCTGATCGTGCACGCGCTCCACGA
Organism: Thermoleophilaceae bacterium; assembly: GCA_025928345.1. GTDB lineage: Bacteria > Actinomycetota > Thermoleophilia > Solirubrobacterales > Thermoleophilaceae > JAICJR01. Next base: position 3,416 of record JAICJR010000227.1, read on the forward strand.
GGGCGACGAGATCGCGCCGCACGAGACCGTGATGACGATCGAGGGCGACTACACGCTCTTCGCCCACCTCGAGACCGTCTACCTCGGCTGTATGGCGCGCCGCACGCTCGTCATGAAGAACGTGCACGAGGTGGTGGAGGCGGCGCGCGGCAAGGAGATCCTCTTCTTCCCCGCGCGGCACGACCACTGGCTGGTGCAGACGGGCGACGGCTGGGCCGCGCACGTGGCGGGCGCGATCGGAGTGTCCACCGACGCGCAGGCGTCGTGGTGGGGGGGCCGCGGCATCGGCACGGTGCCGCACGCGCTGATCGCCGCCTACGGCGGAAGCACGGTGGAGGCGTCGAAGGCGTTCGCCAAGCGCTACGCGGGTGAGATGAACGTGACCGTGCTCGTGGACTTCGAGAACGACTCGGTGAGGACCGCGCTCGAGGTGGCCGAGGCATTGGGCGACGACCTCTGGGGCGTGCGCCTCGACACCTCCGAGCGGCTGGTGGACCGCGCGCTCTGGCACGAGATGGGCGACTTCCGCCCCACCGGCGTGAACGAGGTGCTCGTGCACCGCGTCCGCGAGGCGCTCGATGCCGCAGGCCACGAGCGGGTGAAGATCGTCGTGTCCGGTGGCTTCGACGCCGAGCGCATCCGCAGGTTCGAGGCCGAGGACGTGCCCGTGGACGCCTACGGCGTGGGCTCCTCGCTGCTGCGAGGACAGAACGATTTCACCGCTGACATAGTGCTCGTGAACGGGCGAGAATGCTCCAAGGTGGGCCGCCGTCAGCGGCCGAACCCCCGATTGGAGGTCGTGGAGTAATGGTTTGGGGCCAACTAGCCGATTACTGGTCCGGATGACGCCCGTCCTAGCCAGCTTCATGTCCGGCTTCGAGAACTGGGCTCTCACGTGGCTGCCCATCATCTTCATGGGCCTGATCGTGGTCCTGATCGGCGCCACGCTGCGCTACATGCCGCGCACGAAGCCGCAGCGGATCACCCCGGAGTCTTCCGAGGCGATCAAGTGGGAGGACGTGGCCGGCGCCGAGGAGGCGAAGGAGGAGCTCCGCGAGGTCGTGGAGTTCCTGCGCGACCCCAAGCGCTTCCGCCGGCTGGGCGCCAAGGTTCCGCGGGGCATCCTGCTGCACGGCCCGCCCGGCACCGGCAAGACGCTGCTCGCCAAGGC
>JAICJR010000282.1 GCA_025928345.1 Thermoleophilaceae bacterium
CCGAAGGCGCCCACGCGCGCGATGCTGCCGCCGCCCGCGCCGATCTCGATCAGGTCGATCACGGGCTCGCGAATGGGGAGCCCGCTACCGGGGGCGAAGCGGTACACCCGCGCCATCTCGTGTTCGCGCGCCACGAGTGGCGCGCCGCCCTCGATCAGGCACGCCTTCGCCGTTGTCCCGCCCATGTCGAACGCAAGTAGCGGGTCGAGCCCTACCCGGCTGCCCCAGAAGCCGGCGGACAACACGCCGGCGGCGGGACCGGATTCGCACAGCCGGACGGGAAAGCGCCGCGCCGTGTCCACCGAAGCGAGGCCGCCCGACGAGAGCATCACGTGCAGGGGTGCCTCGATCTCGAGGCGGGCGAGACGGCCCTCGAGCAGCCCGAGGTAGCGGTCGATCAGCGGCAGCACGTAGGCGTTCGCCACGGTGGTGGAAGCGCGGACGTATTCGCCAAGCTCCGGCGCGACCTCGCTCGACAGCGCAAGCGGCACGTCCGGCAGCTCCTCGCCCAGGACCTCGAGCGCGGCGAGCTCGTGCTCCGGATGCCGATAGGCGTGGAGCAGGCAGATCGCAAGCGCCTCAACCCCAGCCTCACGCGCCTCACGTGCGAGGCGCCGCAGCTCCTCGCGGTCGATCGGCGTGTCCACGCTGCCGTCCGCGAGCACGCGCTCGTTGAGCTCCCAGCGCCGCGCCCGCGGGGCGAGCGGCTCCGGCATCTCGAGGAACAGGTCGTAGAGGTCGTAACGCTGCTCGCGCCCAATCTCGAGAACGTCGCGGAAACCGCGCGTGGTGACCATGCCGGTGACGGCGCCCTTGCGTTCGATCAGCGCGTTCGACACAAGCGTGGTGCCATGCACCAGCTCGCCGACGCCCTTCGCCGAGCGCTCCTCGAGCAGTCGCACTACCCCGCTCTCCACGCCCTCTGACGGGTCATCGGGGGTGGTGGGCGTCTTCACGGTGGCGGTCGCCAGCCCGTCCTCGAGCAGGACGAGGTCCGTGAAGGTGCCGCCGATGTCGACGGCGATGCGGCAGCCTGGTGCGGCGGAGCTCTCCGTCAAGCCGCGTTCCCCGTCGCCTGCTGGACGAACTTGCGGACGCGCTCCGGGGTGAGCGGTAGCTCGTTGACAAACACGTGTCCGAACGGGCTCAGTGCATCGGCCACCGCGGAAGCGAGCGCCGGCCCCGGCCCGATCGCACCACCCTCGCCCATCCCCTTGATTCCCTCGAGCGTGAATGGCGACAGCGTCTCGAGGTGGGTCACGTCGATCTTCGGGATGTCGGTGGCGCCCGGCAGGAGGTAGTCGAGGAACGTGGTGGTGAGCAGCTGGCCGTTCTCGTCGTAGATGAACTCCTCGAGCAGCGCACCGCCGATGCCCTGCGCCACGCCGCCATGCACCTGCCCGTCGACGATCAGCGGGTTGATCATCCGCCCACAGTCCTCCGTTACGGCATAGCGCAGCAGCTTCACGCCACCGGTCTCCGGGTCCACCTCCACGAGCACGAGATGCGCCGCGTTCGCGAACGTCCCCGTGCCGGGATCCGCGTCGTAGGACGACACCGCCTCGAGCACCGGCTCCATCCCCTCCGGCAGCTTTTCGGGACGGTGGTAGGCCCAGCGCGCGAGGTCCGCGATCTCCACGCCGCGCGACGCCGAGCCGCGCACGAACGCCTTCCCCTCCGCGAGCTCGATGTCCCCCGGGTCCGCCTCGAGGTGCTCGGCGGCGAAGCGCACCAGCATCTCGCGCACCTTTTGGGCCGCGCGCAGGCTCGCCCCCCCGGCGAGCACCGCGCTGCGGCTCGCGAAGGTGCCGTGTCCGTACGGCGTCGTTGCCGTATCGCCGAAGGCGACCTTCACGCTCTGGAGCGGGATCCCGAGCTGGTCCGCCACCACCTGGGCATACGTCGTCTCGTGCCCCTGGCCATGCGAGTGCGTACTGACGTGCACGAGCACCGTTCCCGACGGATCCATCCGCACGATCGCGGTGTCATAGCCGAAGATGATCGGCACGCCGCGCTTGATGAACTCGTTCGTGGTGTGGGCGGTCTGCTCCGTGTAGCAGGAGAAGCCGATCCCCAGGTAGCGGCCCTCGGCCCGCGCCTCCTCCTGGAGACGGCGCATGCCCTCGAGGTCGCCGTCGCGGCAGACCTTCTCGAGCGCCTCGTGAAAGCTGCCGCTGTCGTAGATGAGGCCGGTGACGGACTCATAGGGGAATTCGTCATCGCGGACCAGGTTGCGACGGCGCACCTCGAACGCGTCGAGGCCCACGGCGTGCGCCACCTCGTCCATAGCGCGCTCAATAGAGAAGCAGGCCGCCGGCCGAGCCACCCCGCGATACGGCCCGAGCGGGCACTTGTTGGTGGTCACGCTGTAGGCCTCGCACTCATAGTTGCGAATGCGGTAGGGCCCGGGCAGGATGCCGAGCGCCATGCCTGTGTCCATGGTGGACGTCCACGGGTAGCCGGAGTACGCGCCGCAGTCGACGTAGAGCAGCGCCTTGATGCCGGTCACCGTGCCGTCCTGCTTGTACGCCACCCGAAGGCGGTGGTGGTGCTCACGC
>JAICJR010000279.1 GCA_025928345.1 Thermoleophilaceae bacterium
CCGCTCCCGCACGACATCCAGATCGCCGGGACCGGCGAGATCACCCCCTCGCCGGAGGGGAAGAGCTAGCTCACGGCTTTAACCGATAGCGCTGGTTTCGGTGGGCCCGGTTCGCCCGCACACGGGGCAGGTGTCGCCCGCCTCGAGCGGAATCTCCGCGCAGCGCGGGCAGTCGCGCACCTGCTCGAGCACGCCGAGCAGCTCGCCCACGCGGCACACGAGCAGGCGCTCCTCGTCGACCTCCACCCACGCGCCCGCGGACGCGGGGAACACCACGTGATCGCCGGGCTTCACGGGCATCGTGATGCCGGCACCGCCCCACCAGTCAAGGCCCGGCCCCACCGCCAGCACGATGCCGTGCTGCGGCGGCGGCTCGTGCGTGCCCGGCGGCACCACGAGCCCGGAGCGGCGGACCCGGTCCGGCTCGAGCTCCTTGATCACCACCTGGTCGAAGAGCGGGCGAAGCTGATTCCTCACGGCGTGAAACCTAGTACGAGCTGGACTGCTCCCAGATGTTGATGCCCAGATCGACGGCGTGCTCGTCGATCTCTCTCAGCTCGTCATCGGAGAAGTCGAGCTTGTTCAGAGAGTCGAGATTGTCGTCGAGCTGGCGGACGCTGCTGGCGCCGACCAGCGCGGAGGTCACTCGTTCGTCACGCAGCACCCAGGCAAGCGCCATCTGCGCGAGTGACTGGCCGCGCCGCTGCGCGATCTCGTTGAGCGAGCGCACGTGGCCGAGGTTCTCGTCGGTGAGCCAGCCCTTGTCGAAGAACGTGCCTTTCGCGGCGCGCGAGTCCTCGGGCACGCCGTTCAGGTAGCGGTTTGTGAGCAGACCCTGCGCGAGCGGCGAGAACGCGATGCAGCCGACGCCCTCGTTCTCCAGCACGCCGAGCAGGTCGTCCTCGATCCAGCGGTTCACGAGCGAGTAGGACGGCTGGTGGATCAGGAGCGGCGTTCCAAGGCCGCGCAGGATCTGCACCGCCTCCTCGGTCCGCGCGCCCGAGTACGACGAGATGCCGGCGTACAGCGCCTTGCCCTGCTTCACCGCGTCGGACACCGCGCCCAGCGTCTCCTCGAGCGGGGTGTCGGGATCGAAGCGGTGCGAGTAGAAGATGTCCACGTAGTCGAGCCCCATGCGCTCGAGGCTTTGATCGAGACTCGCCAGCAGGTACTTGCGCGAGCCCCACTCGCCGTACGGGCCGGGCCACATGTCGTAGCCCGCCTTGGTGGAGATGATCAGCTCGTCGCGGTAGGGCCTGAAGTCCTCGCGCATGATGCGGCCGAAGTTGAGCTCGGCGGAACCGGGCGGCGGGCCGTAGTTGTTGGCGAGGTCGAAGTGGCAGACGCCGCGGTCGAACGCGCGGCGCAGAATCGCCCGCTGGTGGTCGAGCCGCGTGTCGTCCCCGAAGTTGTTCCAGAGGCCGAGCGAGACGGCCGGGAGCTGGATGCCGCTGTTGCCACAGCGGCGGTAGAGCGTGGACTCGTAGCGGTCGTCAGAGGCGCTGTAGGGCATGCCGGCAACATAGCTGCCGGCATGCCCCGCGGCTCATTCAGTTGCGGCGCGCGGTTTCCGGATCGTCGGCGTTCCGGCGCCGGAAGCGACCGAGCAGGCCGCCATTGTCCGCGCGCTCCTCCTCTGCCGCGCGGCCCTCCTGGAAGTCTTCGCGCCGCTGGGGTTCATGGGCAGCCGCGCGGCCCTCGTCGAAAGCGCTGGTTCGACCTTCGTCGCTGCCGCGTGTCGCTCCCTCGTCCGGCACAGCCGACGTGCCGGCGAAGCGCTCGCGCTCGTGGTCCTCGATCAGCTCGTGGTCGGCCATGCCGCGCTCCGATGCCGTGGCCCGCTCTTGGTGGAGTTGCGCCTCCGCCCGCTCGCGCCGCGCCTCCTGCTCGGCCATGCGCGCACGCTGCTCGGCGGCCTCCGCGCTCTGCGCGCGGGTCTCGGCCTCTTCCCGGTGCTGCGTCGCCACCTGCTCACGCCGCCCCTGGAGCTCGCGCTCCCGCTTCTTCAGCCTCGTCCGCTCGCGCATCCGCGGCAGCAGCAGCGCCAGCGCGAGAAGGATGATCACGGCGACCACGATGATGGCGATGATCACGCCGGTTGACATGCTCTCCTCCTTGGTCTCCCCACCTCAATGCGTGTCGCGTGGGTTCCCGGCTCGCCCGGCCCGAAACGGGCGCATCTGAAACGGGCGCGGCCGCACCTGCGCCCGCCTGCTGCGCTCAATCTCTCCCGCCCGCGGCCGATCACAGAGCCGAAGCCGGTCGAGACGCGGGCACGGATGCCCGCGTCCGGCAAAACGCCCCGGCGTCCCAATTAGGAAGGGCCCACCAGATGAAGCGACTCCTCCCGAGCTGCGTCGCCGCGATCGCGCTCCTCGCGATTCCCGCAGCCGCCTCCGCCCAGACCGGCGCCGTTCTGCGCGTGAACCGCGGCCATCACAAGCTCGAGATCGTCGACGCCCAGCACGTCGTGCGCAGCTACGGCCTGCGCGCGAGCCGGGCGGCGCGCAAGCTGCGCGCGGGCGCGAAGGTGAGCTTCAAGGCGAGCGCCGGGCGCATCACCGCTCTGCGCGTTGAGGGCCGCGCGCACAAGATCGCGTTCCTCGGCAAGGTGGTGTCGAGCGGCA
>JAICJR010000098.1 GCA_025928345.1 Thermoleophilaceae bacterium
CTGTCGGGGCGACCGGCCGCGCTAGCAGGTCAGGCGGGCTGTGCGTTCAGCTCGAGCTCGAGTGCCTGCGAGTGGATCACGTCGACGAGGATGTCGTCGAGCGACTTCGTGGCCGTCCAGCCGAGGAGGTCGCGGACCTTGCTGGTGTCCGGGATGCGCCGGCGCATGTCCTCGAAGCCCTCCTCGTACGCATCCTCGTAGGGAACCGTGACGATCTCGGACTCCGACCCCGCGAGCGTCCGCACGCGCTGTGCCAGCTCGCCGATCGACACCTCCTCGGTGCTGCCTACGTTGAACACCTGGCCGTATGCCTCTTCGGTGCGCATGAGGCCGATGAGCGCGTTGACCACGTCCGCCACATGGCAGAAGCAGCGCTGCTGCGTACCGTCGCCGTAGACGGTGATGGGGTCGCCCAGGAGCGCTTGGCGCACGAACGACGGGACCACCATTCCGTACATGCCGGTCTGGCGCGGGCCGACCGTGTTGAAGAGCCGCCCCACGACGGTGGGAAGCCGCCGCTCGCGCCAGTACGCGATGGCGAGGAACTCGTCGATGGCCTTTGAGCAGGCGTAGGACCAGCGGCCCGCGGACGTCGGCCCCATGAGGAGGTCGCCGTCCTCGCGGTACGGGAGGCGCTCGCTCTTGCCGTACACCTCGCTCGTGGAGGCGACGAACACAGGCCTCTTCTTCTTGCATGCCTGCGTCAGCACGACCTCGGTGCAGTGCACGTTGGTCACGATTGTCTGGACGGGGCTCTGGATGATCAGCTCCACGCCCACGGCCGCCGCGAGGTGGTAGACCACGTCGGCCTCGTCGATCAGCTCTGCCACCAGCGGCGCGTTCGACGCGGAGTCGATCGTGTACTGGAAGCCCGGCCTGCCCTTGAGGTGCTGGATGTTGTAGATCGACCCGGTGGAGAGGTCGTCAAGAACATGAACACGGTCCCCCCGTGCGAGCAGTTCATCGGCAAGGTGGGACCCGATGAAGCCCGCTCCGCCTGTAATCAGGTAGCGCATGAATCAACGCTCCGCGACGGCTGGCTTCTTGTCAAGCATGCAGGCGTTTTCTAAGGGTTCTCTCATCGGGCGCGAGCTCCGCGCACAACTGCACGTATTTCTTCGCACCGGCCCGCACGGAGAAGCTGTCGCCGTTCGCGCGAGCATCGGCGGCGGCTCGCTTGAGGCGTTCGGGTTCGCGCAGGTGATTCGCGAGCGCCTCCGCGAACGCGTCGACCGAGCCGGGCTCCACCATCTCCCCGTAGCGCCCCGCGGCGAGGACGTTCGCCGGGCCGGCTAGATCGGTGGCGATCACCGGGGTGCCCAGGACGAGCGCCTCCGCGATCATGAGGCCCCAGCCCTCGTGCCGCGATGGCGCGCAGAGCGCCTCCGAGCGGCTCACTACCGACAGCGGGTTCGTGAGGAACCCGGGCATCAGCACGGTGTCCCCCACGCCGAGCCGCTCGACCAGCCCTTCGAGCGTCTGCTGCTCCTCGCCCTGCCCGACGATCACGAGCGAGTGCGGGAGCTCCTCCCTCACGCGCGCGTGCGCCTCGATCAGGACGTCGAAGCCCTTGTCCTTCGCCAGACGGCCCACCGCCGCCACGAAGCGTCCTTGCGGGAGCCACTCCGGCGGCTCCACAGCGCCGAGCGCCTGCGTGCGCTCCACGTCGATCCCCCACGAGATCGTCAGCGCGTGGTCGGGCGCCACGCCCATGCTCGCCACCTCCTCGTGCAGGCCATCAGCCGCGCAGACGGCCTTGTCGAGCCGCGGGTAGCACCAGAGGGTGGCCTTGGCCTCGCGGGCGTTCAGGTACTCGCCGAAGTCGGCGGTGGGGTACGACGCCACCTGCGCGATCACGGGGCGGCGCGCCACGCGTCCCGCGAGCAGCGTGCAGAGCAGCGGGTAGCCGTTGTCCCAGGCCGCCACCACCATGTCGGACCTGCGCGCGGCGCGCACGAGGCGCGCGGCTGCGACCGGCCAGCGGTACAGATAGCGCCGCGACGCGTACAGGCCGCCGCTGATCACGGGAACCGCCAGCGAGTTCTCGTGCGGGATCTCCCCGAGGTCCAGGGGTTGGATGGAGAAGAGCGTGACGTGACAATCCAGCCCGATGAGCTCGTTGGCCAGATCGAGTACGTAACGTGTCACGCCGTTACCGGCGAATGCCGGTAGGACGATGAGCATTCGCCGCGCGAGAGAACTCATGCTCGAAAAGCGATCGTAACCCGATCCCGGTGCCGAGCGCAATACGAGGTCTACCGGCTGCGTGCCTGAGCGAAGTGCTCGTCCTTGAGCCACGCCACCGTGGCCTCGAGGCCGGCGGCGTAGTCCACGCGCGGCTCCCAGCCGAGCACGGTGCGCGCCTTCTGGGTGCTGAAGTCCTGATTTCTGCCGAGCATCTGCACGGCCTGGCGGGATAGGAGCGGCGGCGTCGTGAGCCGCGTTGTGCTGCGCAGGAAGCGGTAGGTCTGCTCGAGCGAGACGCCGATCCCGTTCGCCATCCAGTAGGGGAGGTTCCAGCGCCTGTGCGAGCAGCCGAGGCCCTCCGCCAGGTTGTCGGTGAACTGCCTCCATGTGACGTCGAGGCCGTCGCTTGCGTTGAACGCGTGTCCCGATGCCGCCTCGTGCCGCGCCGCGAGCAGCGCGGCGTCTACGAGGTTCTCCACATAGATCAGCCCGGCCAGCGCGCGGCCGCCGTCCACAAGGAGCATGTGGCCGCCGCGGATCGCCCGGGCGATCTCGCCCACCACGTCTGCCGAGCGCGGGCCGTAGACGGTCGCCGGCCTGAGGATCACGGCCTCGAGCTCGTTCGCCGCCTGCGCGCGCCGCACCTCCGCCTCGGCCGCGAGCTTGGTCTGCGCGTACCAGTTGCGGAAGCGAGTGGCGGCGTAGCTCTCGTCCACGGCGCTCTCGCCCGGGTACCCGTACACGTCCGTGGTGCTGAAGTGAATGAACCGCTCCACCGACGCGTCGAGCGACGCCTGCAGCAGCTTCTGCGTGCCGCCGACGTTGATCGCGGCGATCTCCTTTGCCGTGCCCCAGTCGGACACCATGCCGCCGCAGTGGAACACGTAGCGGCAGCCTTCGGTGGCGCGAGTGAGCGACTGGGCGCTCGTGAGGTCGCCGAGCGCGATCTCCACGTCGAGCCCGTCGAGGAACGAGGTGTCGCTCGTCGATCGGGCGAGGCAGCGCACCTGGTAGCCCTCCTCCACGAGGCGCTTCGCGAGATGGCCTCCGATGAAGCCGGTCGCGCCGGTGACGAGGCAGATGTGGTCGCTCGATGGGTCGATGCGCTTGCCGCGGAACGGCGCGTCGTGGTTTGACGACTTCTCCACCGTCGCGCGACGGCGGATGGTCGCGGTGGCAATGTCGCGCACCACGCCCCAGTTCTTGCTCGCGGGGCCGTGAACGTCGGCGAGCACGGCGTCGAATGCGTCCAGGAAGGCGCGCGCCTCCGGGCCGGAGAGCGTGAGCGGCGGCAGGAGCTTGATCACGTCGTTCTTGCCCGCAGCCATGGTGATCACGCCGTGGTCGCGGTGCAGCGGTATCACCACGAGCTGGGGGAAGAGCCCGCCGCTCGCCATGTGGATCAGGCGCCAGTTGAGGCGTCCGACGCGCGAGCTCGGCGCGCCCAGCTCGATCCCGATCATCAGGCCGCGACCGCGCACCTCCTTCACCATCTCGTAGCGCTCCTTGAGCTCGGTGAGGCCCTCGAGCAGCATCTCGCTCATCTCGGCGGTGCGCTCGACCAGGCCGTCGCGCTCGATCACGCGCAGCGATGCGAGGCCCGCCGCCATCGCCAGCCGGTTGCGCCCGTAGGTGGACTGGTGCACGTACGAGCGCTCCAGAGTCCCCACCGCCTTTTGGAAGATCTCGCGCCGCGTGACCATCGCGGCCACCGGCATGTAGCCGCCGCTGAGCGCCTTTCCGACGAGGACGAAGTCGGGCTCGAGGCCCCAGTGCTCGAGCGCGAACCACTTGCCGGTGCGCCCGAGGCCGGTCTGGATCTCGTCGACCACGAACAGCGTGCCGTAGCGGCGGCACAGCTCCTGCGCTGCCTCGAGATAGCCGGGCGGCGGAAGCGTGACCATGCGGCCCTGGATCGGCTCGACGAAGAACGCGGCCACGTCCTTCTTCCGCAGCTCCTGTTCGAGGCTGTCGAGGTCGCCGAACGCAACGCGGGCGCAACCCGGCAGCAGCGGGCCGAAGCCCTCCTTGAAGAACTCGTCTCCCACGAGCGTGAGCGGCCCGAGCGTGACGCCGTGGAAGCTGCTGTCGCAGGAGATCAGACGCGGCCTCTTGGTCGCCGCGCGCGCGAACTTCATCGCCGAGTCCACAACCTCCGCCCCCGTGCTCCCGAAGAACACGGCATCCAGCCCGTCCGGCAGGCGCCGCGAGAGCGCCTCGGCGAGCATGCCGGCGAGCGCCGAGTAATGGATCTGCACCCCGTCGACCAGGTCGGCGGCGAGCGTGGCGTTGAGCGCGCCGCGGATGTCCGGATGGTTGTGCCCGAGGCTGGCGAAGCCCTCGCCAGTGTGGAAGTCGAGATACGCGCGGCCGTCGGAGTCGTAGAGGTACGACCCCTTTGCCGACACGTACTCCTTGTCGAACCCGATGATCCGCAGCACGTCGACGAGCGACGCGTCGAGGTGGCGCGTGGCCAGCTCGAGCGTCTCGCCAGATCGCGCGAAGGCCTCAGCGACTATGCCGAGCGAATCCGTGGGCCAGGATTCGGCGTCCAAGCGCACGCCCGGCACAATACGCGAGGCCGCGAGTCGAGGCACGAACGCGGTTCTCCCGGTGTGGGAACAATTCGCCCTTCGCGCGCGTCTACCCCAGATAAGGGGTACGACAGGGGGGTTTTACGCATGCGCAGGGGGCTTGTCTTTTCGATCGTTGCCGCGCTGACGCTCGGGGCCGCACCGGCGGTGGCATTTGCCGGAGATTGGCCCGTTTACGGGCACGACCTGGCCAACACCAGGAACGGAGGCGCCGACGGTCCGTCGACTGCGGCCGCGGGCTCGCTTCAGCAGGCATGGAAGTTCTCGAGCAGCCATGGCGACTTCACGGGCACGCCAGTGGTCGCGGGCGGCGCAGTGGTGGCGGCCACGAACATGGGCTCGGTCTACGCGCTCGACGAGTCAACCGGCAGGCTGCTCTGGTCACGCGACCTCGGCCAGCCGGTGAATGGCACCGCCGCAATCGACGTGAATGCGCACGGCGGGCCGGCCGTCTTCGTCCCGATCGCGCAGCAAGGGAATCCGCAGCTCGCGAGCCTGTCCCTCGGGGACGGAAGCGTCCGCTGGCGCGTTCCGCTGTCCACGCAGCCGAGCACGGCGAACGCCGACGTGTTCGGCAGCCCGACGTTCTGGCGCGGCACCGTCTACATGGGCACCTCGGGCCCGAATGGCGACGGCTCGACCGCCCGCGGGAGCGTGGTCGCGCTTCGTGAGGCGAGCGGCGCCCGCCGCTGGATCAGCTACATGGTCCCGCCGGGCCATGACGGCGGCGCGGTGTGGAGCACTCCGGCGATCGACACGAGCACCGGCAGGCTGTACGTCGGCACCGGCAACGCCTACCACGACCCGGCCGCGGACACGACCGACGCCATCGTGGCGCTGAGCGCACAGAGCGGCCGCATGCTGGACCACTTCCAGGCAACGCCTGACGACACCTTCACCTCCGACAGCCCGCTCGGGCCCGACGCCGACTTCGGCGCATCGCCGAACCTGATCCGGACATCGGGCGGCTCGCTGCTCGTGGGCGAGGGCCAGAAGAGCGGCGCCTACTGGTCCTTCAGTCGGAGCACGCTCAAGCCCGCGTGGCACACGAGCATCGGGCCGAGCTCCGCGGTGGGCGGGATCCTCGGCTCCACCGCATACGACGGCACCCATATCTACGGCACCGACGCGCTCGACGGCCAGGTGTGGGCGCTCGGCGCGAACGGCACGCAGACGTGGAGCTCGCTCGACCCGAGCGCGGCGGACTTCGCGCCCGTCGCGGCGGCAAACGGTGTGCTCTACACCGTCGACCCGGGCGGCTTCGTCGTCGCGCGGAACGCAACCAGCGGCGCGCCGCTCACCGTCCTCCCGCTCGGCAGCCCGAGCTTCGGAGGCGTGAGCATCGCCGGCGGGCGCGTGTTCGCCGCCGTGGGCACCGGGCCGCCGCCCGGCGGTCAGGACGGCAGCAGCGGAGCGATCGCGGCGTTCGCGCCGACGGGCAGCTCCGCGGCTTCGAAGCTGCCCGCGGGCTCAGGGCTCCTGGAAGGGAAGGGCCTGTACGTCCGACCTACCGGTCAGGGCCCGTTCCAGCCCGCCATGTAGCAGGGGTGGTCGTCACAGACGGGCGGCAGGAAGCCATCCGGCTGCAGCCACTGCCCTATTGCGGCCTCGCCCTCTGGCGATTGGGCCCAGTCGGGTCCGTGGGGGTCGACGCCCTGCGTGTTGGCGTTGTTGTCGAGCGGAGGCGGAGGCGTGCCCGCGAACGAGCCCTCACAGGCGGTGACGCCGTCGTTCGGACACGGACGGAGCGGGCCGAGATCCCCCACCACCATGGCGGCATGGCCGGTGAACGGGAACGACCCGATCCTCGGGATGCCCCAGTACGGCGTCGGCCCGGGATAGCGGCCAGGATCGAGCACGGGCTCGCGCAGCTGAGCGCCGATCGTACGTGCCTCGATCTCGCTCGCCCAGTTGGTGACCTGGTGATCGCCGAGCGCAACGGTCATCAAAACCGAGTGGCGCGGCGTGCCCGGCAGCGGGTGGCTCGTCAGGTGCTCGGCGTAGCCGTCGGTCTCCCCGTGGTCCCATACATTCTGGATGAACGAGTAGAGCATCGCTCGATCGAGCTGGCTCGGATAGGAGCGATAGAAGAACTGCGCGAACTCCGGGAAGTCGCTGCTGCGCGTCAGGAGCAGGGAGTAGTCCATACCCGCGACGTTGAGGGCTGAGCGGGTGAAGTCGGGGTCGATTGCCGTGAGCGCCCCGCCGAAGATCGCCCCCTGGCTGCCCCCGTCGTAGAACAGGTGCGAGGTGTCGATCGCGCACTTCCCGTTCACCTGGAAGACCGCGCTCGAGCAGAACCCGCTCGGGTTGATCAGGTCGCGGCCGAGGTAGAGGAAGTCGATCAGGCCCTGCTGGAGCCGATCCGGCACCGATGGGAATTGCGACAGATTCTCGAGCGACACGACGTTGTTCGGGACGTCCTGCTGCGCCATCCCGATCTCGTCGGTCGCGCACGCCATCAGCCGGAAGGCGCCGAGCGCGAACAGCGAGTCGCTGTTCACCTGGCTGGCGGTGCCGAACAGACCGTGACCATTCAGCACCGGCTGGAACGTCTGGCCGTCCTTCGCCCCGATCGGGATGTTGCACACGAAGTTGGCGAGGATCGTGTTGCCGGGAACCTGTGCGGGCAAGGTGGCATTCGGACCGGAGTACGCGAAACGCGAGCCCGGCGGGCATCCCGGGGCGTTCAGGTAGCAGGGGACAGCGACGTGCCCCTCCACGTGCTCGTACACCCGTGGGTCGAGCGAGCTGCTCGTCGTGCAACCCGCGGGCGCGGGGCTCGTCGCAACGGTGCAGCTGTCGACCGTGAAAGTCGGCGCGTTGCCCTGGACGATCCCGTCGCCGGGAGTGGTGTCACCCAGCTTTGCGAGCGCGTCGTCTCGCATGAAGAGGCTCGTCTCGGTTAGGCCTCGCCGGCTGGCGACGGTGAAGTCCCAGGCGAGGTAGAGGGACTTGTCGGACACGCCGGCCTTGTGAAGCTGCGGGAAGATGTGCTCCTTGTAGTAGAGCCCTCTCGCCGAGGGCTTACCGTGCCCGTCGGCGATGTCCGCGAACGCCGGCTGCGGGCTGAGGACATGTCCGTCCGCATTCTTGAGGTCGCGCAGGGCGACGATGTAGCGATGGCCCTCGGCGAGGTTCCGCGCCGGACGGATGATGAGCGCGGTCTGGTCCGGGGGCGGCGGGTTGCCGTTCAGGTCGATCGAGCGGTCAAGCTCCGCCCACACCGGCCAGCGCCGTCCGGTTGTCGCATCGACCACGACGATCGGAGAATTGCGGTCGAGGCTCCGCGCGATGTCGATGTTTGTCGGCGGGTCGGTGTTGGCGAACGCCTGCGGGTTGTCCATGCCGGGCACGTGCGTGACGATCGGCGAACCCGGGCTGAAGCCGTCGAGCCGGTTCCAGTCGGTCGGGTCGATCGGAACGCCGGCGGCGTTCTTCGGAGTCGCCAGCGGGTTGATGTTCAGGCGAAGACCGGTGGCCGTGGATGAGTCAGAACGCGCGAAGAAGTTGTTCGGCCACGGCAGCAGGCAGCGCGACGGATCGATCGGATCGCACATCTGACCGCCGGTGGGTGGTCGCGAGCTCGCTCGTTGCCCTTCGCCGCCCTTCGCCCCGGCCGATGCCGCCAGCAAAAGCATGGTGCAGGCCGCCGTGCCCAGACATCCGATCCACTTGCGCATCCGTTTCGCCTCCTTGTGGGGCGCCGGACGATACGGTGGGATCGGCGCGCCCACAATGGGGCGCCGCACCGAATTGGTCGCGAAACCTTGTGACGGATCACAGAGGTGGGCGGCCGGCGAGGTCACCGTCGAGCGAGCGCTGTTTCAGTGCGAGCGTAACGGTGGTGATGTCCTCGGGCCGGCCCAGCTCGAGCCCGGTCAGGTCCGCGATCCGCCGGAGCCGGTAGTCCAGCGTGTTCGGATGAACGTGAAGCTGCGCGGCGGCACGGCGCCGGTCGAGCCCACATTCCACGAACGTCGCCAGCGTCGCCACCAGGTCGGCAGAGCGAGAGTCGCGATGGTTCTCGAGCGGGCCGAGCACTCGCTCGCAGGCGAGGCGCGCCAGCCGCGGCGAGCGCGCGAGCAGGAGCTCCGTCACGAAGGCCTCGGGAGCGATCTCTCCCGTCATCTTCTTGCGGCAGCCGAGCTCCACCAGCAGGCGAAGCTCGTCCAGTAGATCGGCGAGCTCGTCGCACGGGGCCGCCGGTGCCAGGGCGAACAGCAGGCGCGGCTCGGTGATGAGATCGCTTGAGGCGCCGGCCGGGGCGAGGCCCGCCACCCGGTCGCCCTCGGTGAGCGCCAACACTCCGCGGGCGCGCAGGGCGGCGGCAGCCCCGGCGTGCAGGTGCGTCGGGGCACGGGCCAGGGTGGCGACGAACGGCCGGTAGCGACGTTCGATCGGAAAGTCGATGCGAGAGGCGGCTGTGCGCATCTGCGTGGACACGGGCTTGTCGCGGAGCAGCGCGTCGAGCAGATCCCGCAGCAGCCGCTCCTCCTCGGATACGAGATGCTGGCGCTCGTACAGATAGGTCTGGGCGACGGCGGCAGAGACCTGGTCGACGTACCGCATCAAGGGCTCCGCGGCGCCGAGTAATGCGCGGTGCTCCTCCGGCGCCTCAGCCGCCGCCAGCAGCGCGCGCCAGCCGAGGCGTCCGCCCACCCGGTAGGCGTGCAGCAGATCCTCCAGAGGCATTCCCTCGGAGGCGCGATTGCGCGCCGAGGCGCGGAGCGACTCGAGCTCCTCCTCTGACGGTTCGACACCATCAGTGACCGAGCGGAAGAACAACTCGACGTTTCGGCGGGAGACGTCGAAGATCTGTCCCATCAGCACCGAGTCGGGGAGCCGCCGGTAGCTCGCGATCTCCGCACGGAACTTGGTGACCATCTCGCTGGCCACGTCGGCCGGGTCCACGCGGGCGACGATCGTCGCCAGCAGGTTGTGATCGCTCACAACCGGCTGTTCCAACTGGGGTCGCTGGTCGGACAGCACGACTGTCCAGAAGTATGAGGTGTGTCGCTTGCGTTTGTGGCGTCGCCTTGGCGTACGAGTGCCTTGCGCCCCTCCTTGCTCGCGGCGAGCCCGTACCCGTTTTGTACCCTCCAGCGCCCGAGAATCCGGACTCAGGCGCAACTCCCTGCAAACAGACAGCGAGTCAGTGGGCGGTGCCCGGCTCGAACGGGCGACCTCCTGCTTGTAAGGCAGGCGCTCTGACCAACTGAGCTAACCGCCCAGGCGCGGTCGAGTCTAGCCTTGACGGCGTGGCATTCACGCTCACGCTCATCGGCGCGATGCTTGCGTGCGGCCTCGAGATGCTCGAGGCGCTCGCGATCGTGCTCGCGGTGGGGATCACGCGCCGCTTCCGCGACTCGCTCATCGGTGCGGCGGGCGCGGCACTCGCTCTCGCGGCGCTCGCCGTCGTGCTGGGGCCGGTGCTCATCTCGCGCGTACCGCTCGCCCCGCTGCGCATCCTCATCGGCGCGTTCCTCCTGCTCTTCGGGCTCGAGTGGCTACGCAAGGGCGTGCTGCGCCTCGCCCATCTGCGCTCGCCATCGGACTCGTTCAAGGAGTTCGTGGAGGAGCAGGAGTCGCTCGAGTCGCTGCCGGTGCCGGCGACAGGGCAGCCGGACTGGGCCGGGCGGACCATCGCATTCAAGGGCGTCCTGCTCGAGGGCGTGGAGGTGATCCTGATCATCACCGCGCTCGGCGCACGGCCCGGAGGTCTCGCGCCCGCATTGATTGGCGGCAGCGTCGCGCTCGTCGCCGTCATCCTGGTGGGACTCGTTCTTCACGCGCCGCTCGCGCGGCTGCCGGAGACGCACCTCAAGTACGTCGTCGGGATCGTCCTCTCCACGTTCGGCGTGTTCTTCGCCGCCGAGGGGTTGGGCGTGAGCTGGCCGCTCTCCGATGCCGCGCTCCTCTATCTCGCGGCCGGCTTCTTCCTCATCTCACAGCTCCAGATCCGTGTGCTCACGCGCGAGCGCGCCGCGGTGGCGACGGCATGAGCCTGCTCCGTCAGCTCCGCAAGCTCGTGCTCGGCGAAACCTGGTCGCTGCCGCTGGGCGTTGCGATCGCGCTGGGCGCAGCCGGCATCGTGCGCGCGGTCGACGGCGACGACGGCTGGTGGCACCACGCCGGGGGCTTCATCCTGCTCGGCCTCGTGGCCCTGGCGCTCACCGGCTCGCTGGCCGGCGCCCTGCGCGCACGCGGTAGATAGCGAGGGCGCGTCAGTGCGCGCGGTGCAGCGTCACCGTCCAGGTCATCTTGTTCGTGGCCTGATCCACGTCGCCCGGGTCGGTCATCGGTCCCTTGACAGTCCAGGTCTTCGTCGTGTGCCAGGTCAACCTGCCGCGACGCGTGTGGAACACGAAGCGCGCGAGCTTGAGCGGCGTATAGCGGGCGAACGGCGCGCCGTCCTGCGGCAACGGCAGGCCGAAGAGAGCCATCGAACCGTTCGTGTCGAAGTACGGGCACTCGATCCCGTTCATCGACACGGGTGAGCCGTCGAGGAACAGCTTGCTAGAAGGCGTAACCGGCCAATCCCAGCGGATCGTTGCCGGGCCGTGGTAGCTGCCGCACTGCCCCGCGGGGTCGGCCTCGTTGATGCCGCAGCCAGGATCGGTGGTGACGTTCGAGCCGTTGCGGGTGGCCTTGAAGGTGCCGCGCAGAGTGATGGGCGCGGTGCGGAACTGCGCCTGCCCCGGACCGGTGAAGGTGAAGACCACGCGCTTGTGCGTGACGCGGTAGACGAGGGTCTGGCTGCCGCTGCCGTTTTCGGTGAGCTGAGAGGTGGGAGCGCATCCCGCCTCCGTGTGATGCATTTGCCAGTTCGTCGTGACCATCGCGTAGATGTCCGCATGGAAGACGGCGCGCCGCGCCGCGGAGGCGGGAGTCGCGGCCACTGCAGCGGCACAAAGCACCGCTAGGAGCGCGATCGATCGAAGGGGAGTAAGTGGTTGACGCATGACGCCCATCCTGCGATGGAACGCTGCGGCACGTCAACGTTCGCACGCTGACCGTCGGGATAGGCGTCCCACAAAAAGTCGTCGGCCCAGGCGGGGCGCGGGTTTTTCGGGAGCCTCTTAGAAGTGTGTAGCGGCTCTTAGAGGTTGAAAGATCGAGGACTGCTACTGGCGGCCTACCGGGTCGCGGTCTCTTAGGCCGTTGCAGACTGCGAGGTCAGACGCGCGAGCTCGCTCGCCCGTTCCTCGATGACGCTGGTCAGCACTTGCTGCCAGCGGGGGTCATCTTGGGTGCGGAGGTCTTCGCGCAACGAGGCAAGCATTTTCCTTAGTACTTCGACTCGATCGGCCTGCATGCGCTCAGCTTGCCTGTAGCTGGCGAACGAAATCAAGGCCAGTCGGGCGTGCCGGTTGCGCACGCCGCAGCACGTGCAGCGATGTCGATCAGAACGTCTCCGGTGAATCAGCAAGTCGGTGGCCATGGGCGAGCTGGGTGACCCGATCGCCGAGTTCTTTGACGAGGCGATCTGTCGGTTTGTCGGCCAAAGCGTGTGCGTCGGC
>JAICJR010000095.1 GCA_025928345.1 Thermoleophilaceae bacterium
CAACCTTACTGGGCGCGCCACGGCACACGTTTTCACAGCTAGGATGTGAAAACAGCAATCCTCGCGAAAGGAACTCAGATGGCGCTGGCCCCTGGCATGACCTTGGCTGAGCTGGTGATTCAGCGTCCGGCGTCCGCCGATCTGCTCGAGCGGCTTCGGCTCGACTACTGCTGTGGCGGCGCGCGCAGCGTCGAGAAGGCGTGCGCAGAGCGCGGCCTCGACGCGGCGACCGTGATCGCGATGGTGGAGGCCATCGACGAGCGCCCGGAGCCCGGCCCAGACGTGCACGACCTGCGGCGAGCCTCGATCACGGAGCTGTGCGACCACATCGTCCTCGCCCACCACGAGCCGGAGAGGCGCGAGCTGCCGCGGATCTCCGAGCTGCTCGACACGGTGGTGCGCGTGCACGGCGGCGGCCACCCGGAGCTCGCCGACCTGCGGCGGGTTTTCAGCGGGCTGCGCGCCGAGCTCGAGGAGCACTTCACGCTCGAGGAGGAGACCGTGTTCCCGGCCTGCCGCGCGGTTGACGCGGCTGCCTCGGCAGACGCTCTCGACGACGGCGTGCTCGCTCTGTGCGAGGACTCCCACGAGTTCGCCGGCGAGGCGCTCTCGTCGATGCGCGAGCTCTCAGGCGGCTACGACGTCGAGCACGCCTTCTGCGGAACCCACCGGTCGCTGCTCGAGGCGCTGCAGAAGCTCGAGCTCGACCTCCACCAGCACGTTCACGAGGAGAACAACGTGCTCTTCCCGCGCGTGCGCGAGCGGCTCGCCTGACCGAGCGGCTCCGGCCGCCGGCGGGCAGCCAGGACGGCCGTGGCGGTCACGACCAGGAACAGCACGATGGCGACCTCGCTCGCGACGCCGCCCCACTGCCACAGGCGGAGGTTGCCGGCCCAGTCGCCGCCGATCACGCGCAGCGCGAGCGAGACGTGCAGAAGCGCGAGGTGCGTGTAGAAGCGCGGCCGGAACGGCAGCCGCACGCGCAGCACCGCGGGCACGATCACCGGCGCGTGGGCGAACACCATCGACATCACGAAGCCGAGGAAGAGCGCGTGAAGCTGCGCGTCGTAGGCGTGGCCGCCGGCCGCGAACCCGTGGATCAGCCACAGGACTCCCGCCACGCCGAGCCAGGCGTAGCCGGCGAGAAGCGCGATCGCCATGTAGCGGGTCACGCCCGTGGCGTGCACCGTGCGGCGGGCGATGTCGTAACGGGCGAGCCAGGCGGCCTGCGCCAGGAGGCCCGCGCCCGCCAGGCGCATGCCGGCGTCCTCGGCCGGGATGGACAGAGCCAGCCCTGCGGCCAGCAGCCCGATGGCAGCGAGCAGCGCGCCGCGCCGCGCGCCGCCGAGCCCGCGCAGGCGCGAGAGCTCCAGACGCTCGCCGACGATCGTCAGCACGAGGAAGCCGGCCAGCAGCGGTACGAAGCGTCCCGTGTCTTCCCCCGCCAGCCAGAGCACGGCGGCGGCGAGCCACGCCAGCGCGCCGAGCGCCATCACCGTGTTGTGCGCCGTCCGGTGGAGGCGATCGATCACGGCGTGCTCGAGCACGAGAATGGCCGCGGCGAACGCCAGCAGCGCCGCCCCGAATGCTCCGGGCGCACCGGCCGCGGCGGCCAGTGCGCCGGCTCCACTGGCCAGCGGCGCCGCAAATCCCCACGAGCGGCCCAGGGCAACCGCGCGCTCGAGGCTGATCAGCGTGCCGAGAAAGCCCAGCGTCATCAGCGGCCCGTGCAGCTCCGCGAGGTCGCTCCCCCGCCCGGCACCGGCAGGCCGAGCCGGAGCAGTCCTCCCCACAGCCCGGCGAACAGCGCGGTCACGCCCAGCGCCACAAGCGGCGCGCGCCTCATGACAGCCAACCAAGCTCCTCGCGCGCCGCGTCGGTCATCTGCTCCGGGTCCCACGGCGGCTCCCACACCAGCGTGACCTTCACTCGTCCGATCTGCGGCGCCTGGGCGAGGCAGTCAGCGATCTCGTCCTCGATGAAGCCGCCGAGCGGGCAGCCCGGCGTGGTGAGCGTCATCACGACCTCGACCTCACGGTCACTGAGCTTCACGTCGTAGACGAGACCGAGGTCGACGATGTTCACGCCGAGCTCCGGATCGATCACATCGATGAGCAGCTCGTTGACGAGCTCGGGCGTGAGCGGGGCGGTGAGCAGCTGCGTCGGGTCCATCGATGTTATTTTTACAGCTCGGTTGTGAAAATGGCAGGGCCGAACGACTCAGATCCCGTGACCGCGCTCGTGCGCCTGCTGGCGGAAGCGCTCGTTGCGCTCGGCCGGGCAGGCCAGCCGGACGCGGCCAACCGCATCGCGGGCCGCGCCTGGTCGGCCCTTCGACATGACCACCCGCACGAGGCCGAGAGGCTGAACAACCTGATGCACGGCCTCGCCAAGCTCCCGTCAAATCCAGAGAAGGAGAACCGAATGTCCACTTCCGAGCTCGAGCTCGACGTTCGCACCGAGGTGCCCGCCCGGCGCCATGAGCTGATCTTCGACACCTACGAGAACCTGGGTGCGGGCGAGGGCTTCATGCTCGTCAACGACCACGACCCCAAGCCGCTCTACTACCAGTTCGCGGCCGAGCACGAGGGCGAGTTCAGCTGGGACTACCTCGAGCAGGGACCGGAGGTCTGGCGGGTCCGGATCGGTCGCACCCCCTAACGGGCGCGGCCTACTCCCCGACGCCGCTCAGCTCGACGAGGCAGCCCGCCTCGTCGGGGTCGCGCGGCACGAAGCCGGCGAGCTTTGCCCGCGGGTCGAGCACGTCCAGGAGACCGCGCGTGAGACCGCGGTGGAGGGTGCACACCACCTCCTGGTTCTCGCGCACGGCGTCCTTGTAGGGGCAGTTGCCGAGACAGAAGGTCACGTCGGCGGCGTCCGTGGGCTGCAGGTGCGGCTGGAAGCCGAGCGAAGCGAGCGTGGTCTCGAGCGTCTCGCGGACGGACTCTCCCTCGTCGGGGGCCAGCTCACGCCCGATCTCCCTGCCCGTCTCCTCGACATCGCGCAGGCGGCGCGGCCCGGGCGCGATCGCGCGGGCGAGCCAACGGCCGAGGTCGGCGTATCCGCTGGGCGCGCGGCCGCCGGGCCGGGCGTCCACCGCGATGGTCCACGCGTCACGCGGACGGCCGACGGCTCGCCGCGGACGCGAGCGCTCCACGAGTCCCGCCTCCCGCATCCGCTCGAGGTGCAGCCGCACCCCGTTCGGGTGCAGGCCGAGGCGCTCCGCCAGCTCCGCCGTTCCGGCGGGACGCTTCAGCTCCGCGAGCAGCCTGAACAGCCGCGACCGCGTGGGCTGCGCGAGGACGTCGTCGCTCGTGGGCGGAAACGGCAAGTCCACTATTCGGAGTTTTGCACAGTCGGACTATGAAAACCAGGGGCCGCCGCCGCTCAGCCACCCCGGTAGTAGGCGGCGTTGATCTCGATGTAGCGCTCCCACTCGGTCGGCACCTGGTCCTCGGCGAAGATCGCGTCGACCGGGCACGCCTCGACGCAGGCGTCGCAGTCGATGCACTCGGCGGGGTCGATGTAAAGCTGGTCGTGCTGGTCGAAGTCGGGCTCGTCCTGACTGGGATGGATGCAGTCGACGGGACAGACCTCGACGCACGAGTGGTCCTTCACGCCGATGCACGGCTCTGCGATGACGTACGCCATTGGCGGCTCCTTTTCACACTAGGGGTGGGCAAAGTAGCACGGCCCTGATATTTTTCCTAGCGCGATTGTGAAAAGTCGGACGCGTCTTCCAAGGGGGCACGCAATGAGGGGTTCCGTTTCTTCCCAAACCGATGGCCGCAGCGGAATCGGCCTGCTCTTTCTCTTCGCGCTCGCGACCCTTCTCGTGGTGCTCGCGGTCTGGGCGCTCGGCGCCCTCGGCGGCTGGTGGATCCTCGGCCTCGCGATGGTCGTCCACCTGGTGATGACCACGGCCGTGCTCTGGGGCCTCGCCCGCGCGCTGTCGGATCGGCCTGAGCCCACCGCGTGACGACCACCGCGACGGTGAGCGCACCGCTGCTCGTCCTCAACCTGCTGGCGGGCGCCGTATGGGTCGGCTCGCTGGTCGCGCTCGCGCTCGTCACCGGCACCGCCCGCCGGGTCCTCGACCCGCCGGCGCAGGTCGCATTCTTCCGGGCGCTGGGGAGGCGCTACGCGCTGGTCGGTGTGAGCGCGCTCGTGCTCGCGATCGCCACCGGCGGCGCGCTTGTCAGCGGCGAGCACTGGACGGCCAGTCTGACGGTGCTCGTCGCTCTCACAGCCGGCCTTGTGGTCGCCACCTTCTTCGGCATGCGCCAGGCCCGCCGGGTGAACCGGCTGCGCGCCCGGCAGGGCGAGTGGAGCAGGCCAGCCCGGACCGCCGGCATGCTGCGGGCGGCGATCGCTGCGCTCACACTCGCGATCGTGATCGACGTCGCGCTCTACCTGAGCTAGCCAACCTCTACATACCGCGCGCTGTCAGCCGGATGCTTCGGATGGCCGCTCCCGTAGCCGAAATAGTTCGGTGAGCGCCGCGGGACACGCTCGATGTCACCGAACAGGTGCGCCAAATCGTCGCGGACGAAGAACGCGTTGACACCGGTGACGTCCGTGTGCACAAGTCGATAGCCCTTCTCGCCGCCGACGACCTCGAGCGCGGCCAGGGACGCGCCGAACCAGTCGGTCCCGCCCCACTCCCGGTCGGGGTCGTACGGCACCGCCAGCGGGCGATCGTGGTCGAGCCCGGCGTTGTATTCGATCACCACCACACGAGGCTGCACGCGGGTGATCGCCCGCCACACCCAGATGTCGTTGCCGTCGATGTCGATGGACAGGACGTCGGGCTGCTCAGACGCTCCACCGGCGGCGAGCAGCTCATCGACGTTCTCAACCGTCACGCGCGCCTGCCGCGTCCGGACCCCCTCGTTGCCGCGGTACTTTCCCGCCAGCGCTTGAGCCTGCTCCGCATCGGCCTCCATGAACAGGCCTCGCCAGCCCAGCAGGTCGGCCAGCGCCACACAGCTGCCCTCGAGCCCGGCGCCGGCTCCGAACTCGATGAACTCGCACGCGCCGGCGCCGGCCCGTCGCAGGATCTCGGCGATCACGCCGTCCTCGCCGTTCTGCGAGCAAGCCCGAAGCTCGAAACGCGTCAGATCCGGCCCGGCCGGCAGCGCGCACTCGCCCGCGTGCCGCCGGACAAGCTCCGCGGCAGCGGCGTAGAAGGCCTGCCGCCGTAGCGCCAGCATCTCCTGCCGGAGCGCGACCGTCTCCGCCCGCGCCGGCTCCAGCCTGCTGGCGAGCCGCGCGGCGAGCGCGTCGAGTGCGCGGGCGACAGCCGTGGAGATGCGCATCAGCCGCGGCAGGTTACATGTGCGCGGCGCCGTCCTCGGCGCGCCGTAGCCTCCTGGCGGATGGGCGAGATCCTCCGTGGCCTCGATCGCGAGCGGGTGTCGACCCTGCGCGCCGAGGGACGGTTCTTCTGGGCCGACGTCGTCGCGGGCGAGCGGACCCGCGACGAGCTCGCCGAGGTGCTCGGCATCCCCGACCACGCGCTGCGCCCGCTGCTCGAGTTCGGCCCGCAGGCGCACCGGTCGCGCAAGTTCCACGTCGACGGCGAGCACGTCGTCTTCCTGTTCAGCTGCTTTGCCGGGTCGACCGCGGTCGAGGTCCACGTGATGGTCAGCGGCGACTATGTCCTAACCGTCCACTCTGAGGCCTTGTCGCTCCCCGACGTGCTCGAGATCGAATCGCCCCAGGGCCGCAGCGAGCAGTACCTGATCTTCGCGGTCCTCGAGGCGATGCTCGTAAGCCATTTCGAGCGCCTCTCCGACGTGGACGACCAACTGGAAAAGCTCCTCGAGAGCGCCGTCGACCTGCGCGCCAACGGCCTTCACAACCAGACCCTTCGCGAGATCACATCCGACCTGACCCGCCTGCGCCACCAGGTGGCGCCGCTGCGCGGCACCTTCGGCCGCGTGAGCCACGAGATCGGACGCGTGCAAGGCCTCGAGTCGGACAGCGAGCGCTACTTCGACTACGTCGGCGACCAGATCAACCGGCTCGTGGAGGCGATCGACGCGGCTGCCGATTCAGTCACCCGCCTGATCGATCTCCGCCTGAACGAAACCACCTACTGGCTCACGGTCGTGGCAACCGTCTTCCTCCCGCTCACGTTTGTCACCGGCTTCTTCGGGATGAACTTCGGCTGGATGGTCCGCCACATAGGAAGCCCGCTCGCCTTCTTCCTACTGGGCGTGGGCAGCTGCGTGGTCGGAGTGATCGCCACGCTGCTGGCGGTTCGCCGGCGAAGCCCAGTGGAGCCCGAGCCGGGCCGGCATGGGTAACGCCGGCCCGGCCGTGGCTCGGCATGCTCAGAGCCGGAACTTCACGCTCACCGGGGAGAGGTCCCGGGCGGAGCCCTTCGAGGCCCTGACGTAGAACGTGTAGCTGCCGTGCGCGAGGTGCTTGTAGGCCCGCGGGGAGCGGCAGCTCGCGAACTTCGGCTTCGGCTTCCTGTGCCCCTTCTTCTTCGCCTGCTTGACGAGGGCGCACTGGAACTTTGAGCCCTTCACGCTGCCCTTGAACCAAAACTTCGCCTGGCGCTTGCGCCTGTTGATCGCCTTCTTGAGCAGCTTGGTGTTCGGGCGGGGTGCGGTCCCGCTCGTGCCTGGATGCGGGTTGGTGCCGCCCGAGCCGCTCGCGCCACCGCCACCGCCGCCACCGCCGCCCGAGAGCGAGCCGGTGACGGCCGCGCGCACCGCAAAGCTGCCGTCGGTCCACGCCGCAACAGCGTCGCCGATCCCGTCGATCGCGCCGATCACCCCGAAGGCGAACGGATCGTCGTTCGCCGGCGATATCGCGTCGGGTGCCGAGAAGCTCCCGCCGGGGGGCCGGATCGAGGCGTCCACCTGCTGTGTGCCCGAGCTGTCGACCGCGTCGAACACGTCGAGCACATCGCCGTTCGCGGACTCGACGTTCGTCGCGTTCGCGACCGTGTCGAAGCCCACGCCCGATGATGGGGTCGACGCGGGCGCGCCGAACGTGCCGCCGGCCGGGCGCGTGTTGAAGAACGCGTTGCCGTTTGTGTCGTTCCAGAAGGCGAGCGCCTCGCCGCCTGGATTCATCACCACTGGGCCCGTGCCGGCGAACGTGACCGACGCGGGGCTGATGTCGACAGGCGAACCGCCGTTGAGCGACGCTCTCGCCTTGGCCGTCGACGAGTCTGCCCAGCGCTGGTACTCCACCGCGTACTCACCAGCGTCATCGATCGCGACCTCGTTCGGCGAGGCATCGACCATCGGGTAGCCCGCGAAAGTGGAGGCCGTGACGATCTCGAGCGTGGTGGGCGTGCCGAAGGAGCCGCCGGGCGAGCCGGCAACCGCGACCTGCACAGAGTTCGGCTGGGGCGTGAGCGGATGGCTCTGGTCGTCCACATCCGTGCGCATCAGGACCGCGGTCTTGCCGTTCGGGCTCATCGCGATCGCGCGCGGGAAGGAGTCGTGCGTGCCGTCGGAGAGCACCTTCGGGTGCGCCGAGTCGAACGCGCCGCCCGCGGGGCGGGTCACGACCTCGCTGTCGAACACGTCATCGGTGCCGGTCCCGCCGGCTCCTGTATAGGCCTGCTCGTTGCCGATGAGCGCCGCGGCATCGCCGGCCGCATCCATCACGAGCCCTTCCACCCCGGCCAGCCCGGCGCCCGAGTTCCCTCCGGGCGAGTCGATGATCGTCGGGGCTCCGAAGGATCCCCCCGCCGGGCGGATCGACGCGTATGCCGTATCGGGCAACTCGTTCGTATCGGTCGGGTCGCCCGGCGCGGAATAGGCGACGATCGCGTCACCCGCCGCATCCATCGCGACGTGCACGCTGAGCTGGGCGTCGTCCGGATTGTCGACCGTCGGCGAGATGTCGACGGGCGCGCCGAACGCGCCACCCGCCGGGCGGTAAGCGGCCCGGACGGTGCAGGGACAGTCCCAGGTCCCGCCGCTTGCGTTGCTGACCCGCGTCCAAGCCACCACCGAGTCGCCACCGGCATCGGTGGCCACGACGCGGCTGAACGGATACGCGGCCTCACCGCTGGAGGACACGGTCACCGCGCCCGACCATGTGGCGGCCAGCGCGGACGGCGCCAACATCAGCAGCGCAGCCGCCGCAACGCCGGTCACGATCGCAGTACAAAGCTTCTTCGGGAACGGACAGAGATCTCTCACTCCGCTTCTCCTTGAGTCGCATCAGAGTCCATACGACGCGACACTCCCACTACGAAGCCCACCTGTCGTCGTGGTCGGGACCACGAACTTTTCAGGCGGTCACGAAGAGAGCTCCGCCCGAAGCGAGGGGCTCGGGGCGCCGAAGTGCACCGATTTCGCAGGGGGATTTCGCGAGCAGCTCGCGGTCCCTGGCAAGGAATGTCCCGGGGGACAGTGCAACTAACACGGCCCCCGGGACGATGACGCCGCCAGGGGCCGCGAGATGCCGCGAAATCGGGGCGCCCGGATTTGAACCGGGGACCTCACCGACCCGAACGGTGCGCGCTACCAGGCTGCGCCACGCCCCGAAATCGCTGACGAGTCTAGCTCCGGTCTGCGAGAACCGCCTCCCGCGGAATTGGGCTGTCATCGCCGGCCCCCAGCAGCTCCTCCTCCGGCCGCCCGTGCTTGGGCAACAGCGGCGTCAGCACCAGCACGAGCAGCGAGATTCCAGCCACCACCCACAGGCTCCGCTCCGTCGCATTCTGGAAACCAGAGTGCGACAGCACGGAGAAGAAGACCGTCCCGATCACGGCCACGCCGACGGCCGAGCCGAGCTGCTGGATCGCGTTGAGCACGCCCGACGCCGACCCAACCTCTTCGTCGTTCACCGCCGCCAGGATGATGCTGAACAGCGGAGCGATGAGGAGCCCGATGCCGATTCCCAGGAGCAGCTCGGCGGGGGCGAGATCCCAGCTCGTGAGCGAGGCGCCGTTCGAATGGATCGCCTCGACCATCCAGAGCACTCCGCCGAAGAGCACCACGGAGCCGCCCTGAATCACCGGCCGTCCGTACTTCGGACCGAGCCAGCCACCGGACAATCCCGCGCCAATCGACATGCCGAGCGCCCATGGCACGAGCGTGAGGCCGGAGTGGATCGGGCTGTAGTGGAGCGCGATCTGGAAGTACAGCGTCGGCACGAGCAGCACGCCGGCCATGCTCGAGAACAGCACGAGGATGATCGCCGCGCCGCTCACGTATCCCGGCTTTGAGAACACCGTGGGGACGACGAGCGGATCGCGTCCGCGAGCCGCCCGGCGACGCTCGTGAAAAGCGAACAGCACGAGCGCCGCGCCGCTGGCAGCCATCGAGACGAAAGCCCAGATCGGCCAGCCGGACTCGCGCCCCTGGATCAGCGGGTACACGAGCAGCACGGCCGCGACCGTGAACAGCGCGGCGCCGCCGAA
Source organism: Thermoleophilaceae bacterium (assembly GCA_025928345.1). GTDB lineage: Bacteria > Actinomycetota > Thermoleophilia > Solirubrobacterales > Thermoleophilaceae > JAICJR01. The sequence goes on from JAICJR010000095.1 coordinate 9,401, forward strand.
GTCGACCGTGAGCTTGCGCGGAGAGCGCGACTCCGGCATCACGCGATAGGCGCCGAGGATGCCGGCGAGGCCGAGTGGCAGGTTGACGAAGAACACGGAGCGCCAAGCGTCGTCGAACAGGTTCGCGCTCACGAGCGCACCGCCGACGATCGGGCCGAACACCGCGGCCAGGCCCATGACCGGGCCCCAGATGCCGAACGCCTTGGGAAGCTCGTCGGCCGGGAAGACCTCTTTGATCACGCCGAGGCCCTGCGGGATCATCAGCGCGCCGAATGCGCCCTGCACGAGCCGGAACGCGATCAGCGTGCCGGGCGACGAGGCGAGCCCGCACGCCATCGATGCGAGCGTGAAACCAGCCGCGCCGATCAGGAACAGCCGGCGACGGCCGAAGATGTCGCCGAGGCGCCCGCCGGTGACCAGGCCCACGCTGAAGGCGAGCGCGTAGCCGCCGACGGTCCACTGCAGCGCGGAAGCGCCGGCATGGAGGTCCGCGCGGATGGACGGTGTGGCGACGTTGACGATCGTCGCGTCGAGCAGGTCCATGCACTCGGCCGCGAGGATCACGAACAGGATGAGCCACCTGCGCGGGTGGCCTGTGTTTGGGGGTTGCATGCGCGAGGTCCTTTGCGAGATCGAACAGTGTTCGTAATTGACGAACAGCGTTCTATCATACGAACGGTGATCGTGGCAACTAGACTTGCCGAGGAATGACGGCCGAGGCCCTACCCGACCCGCCGGCCCGACCCGGCGCGCGCAGATCGGATCCGCGCAGGAGGCGCCCGCTTAACCGCGAGGCGGTCGTCGACGCCGCGCTTGCGATCGTGGACGCCGATGGCCTCGAGGGGCTCAGCATGCGTCGCGTCGCCGAGCGCCTCGAGACGGGCCCCGCCTCCCTGTACGCGCACGTGGCGAACAAGGACGAGCTGATGGAGCTCGTCTACGACCGCGTGCTCGCGGAGGTGCGCCTGCCGGAGCCGGACAAACGCCGTTGGGAGGAGCAGCTGAAGGACGCGCTCCGCCAGCTCTACGCCGTGCTCGTCGCGCACCGCGACATCGCTTTCGTGAGCATGGCCCGCCTGCCAGTCGGGCCCAACATGCTGCGGGTGGCCGAGGGGCTGCTGGCGATCCTGCGCGCGGGGGGCGTGCCCGAGCGGGTGATCGCGCTTGCGATGGACTACGCGTCGCTCGCCGTGAATTCACTCGCCTACGAGGAGTCGCTCTATCCCGCCGACGCCACGGCGGAGCAGATCGACGCCTACTACCGGCAGGTGACGGACTACTTCGCGTCCCTGCCCGCCGACCGCTTCCCGAACCTCGCCGCGATGGCCGGAGCCCTGATGGAGCCGGAGCGCGAGGAGCGGCTGGACTTCGCGTTCGACGTCCTCGTGCAGGGCGTAGCCGCGCTCGCCCGTGCCGGGAAGCGCCGCAAGTAGGCTTCGCAACCATGGCCGCCTCGCTCGTCCCCGCCCCCACCACCAATCCGCTGCGGCGGATCGCGTTCGACCTCGGCACAGAACGCGCCGCCCGCTCGTCTGGGATCCCCTTCCCGCCCGGGCTAATGAACTTCAGCCTGCCGCGCACCCGGCGCTTCTCGCAGAACCCGCTGCCGATCCTGCTCGACTGCTACGAGCGCTTCGGCCCGGTGTTCTCGCTGCGGATCCTGCACGGCCCCGTCGTCTTCATGCTCGGCCCGGAGGCGAACCACTTCCTCACCGTGTCGAACGCATCGAAGTTCCGCTGGCGCGACGGCAGCATGGGCGACCTCATCCCGCTGCTCGGCGACGGCCTGCTCACGATCGACGGGCCGTATCACCGCCAGTCGCGCAAGGTGATGCTGCCGTCGTTTCACCGAGAGCGGATCGCGCAGTCGGCGGACGCGATGGTCGAGGAGATCGGCCACGCGCTCCAGTCGTGGCGCCCGGGACAAACGATCGACCTCTACCACTGGACCCGCCCGCTCGCCCTCCGAATCGCGATGCGCGCGCTGCTTGGCTTCGACCCCGACCGCGGCGAGGACCTTCACGCCGCCGACGAGTTCGAGGAGGCGCTGGCCTTCTGGGGGCGCGACTACCTGCTGCAGGTGATGCGCGGCCCGTTCTCGCCCTTCGACCACATGCAGAAGCACCGCAAGCGGCTCGACTTCCTCATCTACGAGGAGATCCGTCGCCGGCGGGCGAGCGGCGAGCGGCGCGAGGACCTGATGAGCGTGCTACTCGAGGCCACCGACGACGCCGGCGAGCCGCTGTCCGACCGCGAGGTGCGCGACCACCTGATCACGCTGCTGTTCGCCGGCCACGACACGACCACCTCGACGGTCACGTTCCTCTTCTACGAATTGCTTCAGGCGCCGGACGCGCTCGCGCGTGTGACGGAGGAGATCGACACGGTGCTCGCCGGGCGCGACCCCACGGCCGAGGAGCTGGTGAGCGGGATGCCCGAGCTCGAGATGGTGATGGACGAGACGCTGCGCATGTACCCGCCCGCGTGGGTGGGCCCGCGGCGATCCGTCGAGAGCTTCGAGTTCGCCGACACGGCGGTGCCCGCGGGCGCGCTCGTGAACTACTGCTCGTGGGCGAGCCATCGAATTCCGTCGGTGTTCCCCGACCCTGATCGCTTCGACCCGCAGCGATTCACGCCCGAGCGCAAGGCGGCACTGCCGAAGGGCGCGTACGTGCCGTTCGGCGGCGGCTCGCGCACCTGCATCGGGATGCGCTTCGGACAGCTCGAGATCAAGACGATCGCCGCGATGGTGCTGCAGCGCTTCCGCCTCGAGCTGGACCCGGACTACGAGCTGAGCATCCGCATGATGCCCACGCTCAGCCCCAAGAAGGGGCTACCGGTTCGGGTCGTCGCCGTTGCCGATTGACAGCACCGACAGGAACGCCTCCTGCGGCACCTCGATGCGGCCGACCTGCTTCATGCGCTTCTTGCCCGCCTTCTGCTTCTCGAGCAGCTTGCGCTTACGCGTGATGTCGCCGCCGTAGCACTTGGCGATCACGTCCTTGCGCACGGCCTTCACGGACTCGCGGGCGATGATGCTCGACCCGATCGACGCCTGGATCGCCACCTCGAACTGCTGGCGCGGGATCTGCTTGCGCAGCCGCTCGGTCATCGCGCGGCCGGCGTTGTATGCCTTGTCCTTGTGGACGACCATCGAGAGCGCGTCCACCATG
>JAICJR010000188.1 GCA_025928345.1 Thermoleophilaceae bacterium
AGCTGATCGACCAGCGCTTCGCGCTCCACGCGCGCCGGGCCGAGAAGCTGCACGGCCTCGTGGAGGAGCGGCCGCGCACGGCCTACGAGCTGGCCCAGGCGATGTGGGGAAACGTCGCGGTCACACAGGCGTATCTCACGTTGTCGGAGGTGCTCGGACACATGGACATCCTGCTGAACGAAGGCCGCGTGCGCGAGGTGGAGAACGACGGCGTCGTGCTGTTTGAGGCCACTCGATGACCGAGACCGCCCTGCGCCGCGCCGAGGAGCTCGCCGAGCGCGTGCTGCCGGACCGCCGCGCGAAGAAGCGGATGCTCGTGATCGTGAACCCGTACGCCACCACGGTGTCGGCCCGGCTGAAGAACCTCGTGGTGTACGCGCTACAGGGCCGCTACGACGTGGAGGCGATCGACACGCAGGCGCAGGGGCATGCCACCGAGCTCTGCCACGAGGCGGCGGAGGCCGGCTACGACGTGGTGGTCGCGTTCGGCGGCGACGGCACGGTGAACGAGGTGGCGAACGGGCTTGCCGGCACGGACACGCCGATCACCTGCCTGCCCGGCGGCGCCACCAACGTCTACTGCCGCACGCTGGGGATCCCCAACGACGTGGTGGATGCCACCGAGCACCTGCTCTCGATCGCGGACGACTTCCGGCCGCGTCGCGTGGACACTGGCCTCGTGAATGGCCGGCACTTCGTGTTCGCCTCCGGTGTGGGACTCGACGCGAGCGTGGTCGAGCGCGTGGACGCGCACCCGTACCGCAAGGCGAAGTTCGGCGAGTACTACTTCACCTGGGCCGCGATCTCGAGCTTCAACAAGACCTACCTGGTGCGACCACCGCGGGTGAAGGTCGAGGTGGGCTCGACCAGCGTGGAGGGCGTCACGGTGATCGTGCAGAACTCGGACCCGTTCACCTACTTCGGCACGCGGCCGATCCGCATCTGCGAGGGCGCCGGGCTCGACACCGGCACGCTCGGGCTCACGGTCCTGCGGCGCGCGACGCTCCTCGAGATGCCCACGCTGATCCCGCGCATCTTCTCGAGCCGCGCGCGCACGGTCACGCGCCACCGGCAGGTCACCGGCTTCGATCCCGTCAAGGGCCTCACCGTCAGGAGCGTGGACGGGCGCGAGTTCCCCGTGGAAGTGGACGGCGACTTCCTCGGCAACTTCGACCGGGTGGACTACGGAGTGGCGCCGAAGTCCCTGGCCGTAGTGGCCTGAGCCCCGGACCCGACACCCGGCACCCGACCCCCGACCCCCGACACGAGATCCTCGTAGAGGAGCTCGTGACGTTCTGCCGCCTGAGTCCAGGCGAACGCCTGGAGCGCATGCTGATGCACCGCCTCCGAGGCGGCGACCCACGCGCCCTGGTCTGACACCAGCGAGCGCAGCTCCGCGGCGATCACCTGCGGCAGCGCGGGCACGAAGCGCACGCCCAGCCCCGCGCCATCGAGGTGGACCGCGTAGCCGGGATCGTTCGTCATCACCACGGGCAGACCGCTCGCCATCGCCTCCTGCACGGTCACGGGGAAGCCCTCGCCGCGCGACGGCAGCAGCAGCGCATCGGCCGCGCGGTACAGCTCTGCCACCCGCTCCGACGGGATCGGCCCGAGCACGTCCACGCCGGGCACCCCCGCCGGCTGCAACGGCCCGGGGCCGGCGACCACGAGCCGGAAGCTGCCCTCCGCCGCGGCGGTGGCGGCCAGCGCCGCCTCGATTCCCTTCTTCGCCACGAGGCGCCCGACGAACAGCACGCGCGGCGTGTCGTCCCATCCGAGCTCGCGGCGCAGCGCCTCGCGCTCGCCGTCGAGCGGCGGGCGGAAGAGCGCGGTGTCCACGCCGTTCGGCAGGACGATCACGGGCTCGCGCGGGCCGAGAGAGTCGATCTCCGCGCCCACCTTGCGGTTGAGCACCACCACGGCGTCGGCGGCCCGCACGGCGGTCCTGCCGATCGTGCTGATCGCGCCCGCCTCCACCTGATTGAGCAGCGCTGCCTCGTACGGCACGTGGCCGACGTGCTCGGTGAGCACGATGGCCGGCCCGGCCGCCCGGCGCCGCCTGCGCCGCGCCATCAGCAGCGCGAGCACGGAGCTCATGTAGAGGAAGCCATGCGCGTGGACCACGTCCGCCCGCGCGATCTCGTGCGACAGCACCCGTGCGAGCCGCGGCGAGAAGATCGGGTACGGCACGCCGAGCTTCTCCTCGAGCGCGTTGACCGCGGCCACGCGGATCACCCCGGCGTCGTCATAGCCGAGCGCCTCGCTCGAGAGGTGGCTCGCGTTTGACGCCACGTGGCGCACCTCGTGGCCGCGGCGGCGGAGCTCGCGGCGGAGCGAGCGCACGACCGTCTCCACCCCGCCGATGTGCGGGGTCGCGTAGTGGGATACGAACAGGATTTGCATCGGCTTCAGACCAGAATGCGGCCTCCGGCCGACAAAATCCAATGCTGGATGCGCAATACCGCAAGCGCGTCATCCGCGCTGATGCCCTTGGGTGGCGTGCCCGAGCGGATCGCGTCGTGGAAGCGCGAGAACACCTCGTCGTTGCCGTAGCGCAGCCGCCCCGCGAGGTGGCCCGGCCCCGAGCGCAGGTATCCGAGCCAGTGGTGCCAGCTGGCGAACGCCGAGCTGCGGATCACGTCGAGCGCGTGGTGGTCGCGGTCGTTCGGCGTGAAGACGGCGATGTCGCGGAAGAGGTCCACCATTGCCATGCCGCGTTCGCCCAGCACCGTCACATGCCACTCGGACACGGGTGCCTCGAAGTTCATCTGGATCGACACCGGCATCTCCCCTGCCCGCATCTGGGCATCGATCTGTGCAGGTGTGTTTAGCAGGCCGCGGGTGCTGGGGTGTGCAGTCACGCTTACCGGCTCCAGCTCGGCGCCCGCCAGCGCGCGCGCCATGTAGATCAGGTGCGGCGACTCGTCGTAGAAGAGCCCGCCCGGCAGCTCGTCGAACCAGGTGGGCAGGCGGCGCGCCGGATTGGACAGCTGCAGCGCCCAGATCGCGCGCACGCGGCCGAGGCGGCCGGCCTCCATCCAGCCGCGCAGCCGCCGCACCGACGGCGCGAACTGGAAGTTGTGCACCACCGCCAGCACGAGCCCGCGCTCGCGCGCGTAGGCCGTCAGCTCCTCGCCCTCCTCGAGCGTCATCGTGAACGGCTTCTCCGTGAGCACGTGCTTGCCGGCCTCGAGTGCGCTTCGGATCACGCGGTGGTGCGCGAACGGCGCGGTGCCGCAGGTCACGGCGTCTATGCCGTCACGGACCGAGAGCTGGTCCACACCCTCGGCCTGCTCGTAGTGCGCGACCTTCGCTTTTGCGGCGCCATCACGCGCCCGTTCCTCGCGCCGGTCCGCCAGGCAAACGACGTCGAAGCCGCCGTGCTCGCGCATCGCCGGGATGTGGCGGTGGGTGGTCACCCAACCGGCGCCGAAACACGCGACAGCGACCGTGTGAGGGCCGGGGCTCGTCACCAAGCGAGCCTACCCGCCCACCCGCATCGCCACGAGCCGCGTGCTCACGAAGAACGGGGTGCCGAGCTGCGGCGGGCGCTCGCGGCTCCCGTCCTGGCTGACGCAGAGCGGGTCCACGAGGATGAAGCGAACGTGCAGCCGCCGCGCGAGGGCGCGTCCGCGGGGACCGCCGGCGAGGATCGCCCGCGCCTGGGCGGCGGGGCCCACCTCGGCCTTCGGCAGGATGTCGGCGGGGTCGAGCGCGGGAAGCACGTCCGCCTGCAGCAGCCAGGCCGAGAGGAAGCTCCAGCAGCGGTCGGTCACCACCACGTCCCCTGGCCGCAGCGTCGCCGACACCGCGCGCATGCCGGCCACGCTCGTGGGGTTGGCGAAGTCGTAGAAGTTGCGCACGTCGCGCGCCGCGCCCCACGCTGGCAGGGCGATCGCAAGCATGAGGGCGAGGCCCACGATCGCGGCGACCGGCGGGCGCAGCAGCCGCGTGAGCACGGCCGCCACGAGCGGCACGAGCGCGAGCGGCACGTAGTAAGCCATCCGCACGTACGCGAGCGGGAAGTGCACGACCCACGAATACGCGAGCGCGACGACCACGACGAGCAGCGCCACGAACGGAACGAGCGAGCGGTCGCGGCGCGCCCACCAGATTGCGATCGCCAGCGCCACGACTCCCGCCAGGCTGAACGCCCAGCTCAGGTCGTTCAGCACGAGATGGAGGTGCACCTTGGTTGAGAGGTAGGCGCGGTAGCCCTGGGTGCCGCCGAACTTCTGATCGGTCTCGATCACGGTGTACGCCACGCCGGGACAGAGCACGAGCGCCGCGACGGCGCTGCGCACCGTGCCGCGCACGAGCTCGCCCCTCCCCCGCTTCGCCACGAGCGCCACCGAGAGAGCGAGCGCGGTGCCCCCGAGCGCCACGAGGAACGACAGCCTGTGCGCCGCGCACAGCCCCACGAGCACGAGGCCGAAGCCCGCGGCCTCGAGCCAGCCGACGCCGCGCGTCATGAGCGTCGCCAGGTAGAGGAGCACGAGCACCATTAGCGTGAGCGCGGCGTCGTTTGCGAGCCCGTGCCAGCCGAGCAGGTCCTGGGCGATCGGCAGCACGGCCCACAGCGCCGCGGCCACCACACCCGCGAGCGCGCCCCACAGCGTCCGCGCGAGCGCGAACACGGCGGTGATCCCCATCAGGGCGAACACCCAGATCCCGTGCATCAGCACGCTCGCCGGCTGCCCCGACATGACCAGGTACGAGGCGAACACCGCCGGCACGCCCGGGTCCTGCCGGAACGGCGTGCCACCCATCCAGAACGGGTTCTGGATCAGGAGTGTGCCGTGCTGGCGGATCTGGTCCGCGTACAGCACGTACTGACCCCAGTCGTTCCCCGGCACGGGCGTCTGGCCGATCACGCGGTCCTGCAGCAGGATTCCGGCGAGCAGCGCGGCGAGCAGGCCGGCGATGCCCCACGCCTCCGTGTGCCCGAGCGGCGGCCGCGGCTCGCGCGCCGGCAGGAGGAGCAGGCCGCACGCGATCAGCAGCCCGAGCGCCACGCGCGTGGACACAGCGGTGAGCGGGACGCCGAGCGCGGCCACCGTCACGAGCAGCACGCTCGACGCGGCGAACCCCAGCACCGGCGCCGCCGCCAGTGACGCGCCCCAGCTCTGGCGCGTCCTCGCCGGCAGGAGCGGCACGAGCGCGAGCCCCGGCGCGAGCACCAGCACGAGCCCGGACAGCAGGGCGAACCTTCCGCCGGCCGCCGCGATCACGAACTCGAGCGCCGCGAGCGCGGCAGCAATGAGCGCGAGCGGGCGCCCGGCGCCGGGGCGCCCGCCCGGCAGCCGCGTTGGCGCCGCAGGAGCGGCTTGTATCGTCCAAAAGCCCAAGTGAAGCTCCTGCGGATCTCTCTGGCGAGCCTCGCCGCGTGCGTCGCCCTAGCCGCGCCGGCATACGCCGAAACTGGAAACGGATTGTACGAGCCGTTCCCGTCGCCCACGTCCGAAGGGCTGGCGCAGGACTTCGTCGCCGGGCTTCCGGGCGGCATCGGATTCACGGACGTGAACGGCCTGGACCTGCAGCGCGGCGTGCTCGTCGGCCGCGGAGCGCGGACCGCATACGCGACGGCGGCGCCCGTCCGGCGCGCGAGCGGTGACGCCGGCTTCTCCCCCTCGCTCGGCTGGCCGCTCGCGCTGGTGCTGCTCGCCGCGGTGCTCGCCGGCGCGGGCCTCGTCGCAGTGCGACGCTCTTGAACCGCCTGCCTCCACTCGCCATCGTGATCGCCGCGCTAGCGCTGTTCGGCGCGGGCGTGGGCGCGCTCGCCGCCGTGGAGAGCGGCGGCGGTGCGCACGGGGCTCCGGTCACCGCGAACGGGTCGGTGCCGGTCGCCGCGTCGGGCAAGCTGCCGAGCCAGTTCTTCGGCATGGTGAGCGAGGACGCCTTCGCGCATCCCGGCCGCTACCGGGCCGCGGTGCTCAATCAGCTGGCGCGCATGGGAGTCGGGATCTTGCGCGAGACGTTCGACTGGGCGCAGATCGAGCCGAAGCCCGGGCGCTTCAACTTCCTTCCCTACGACAGCTTCGTGGGGTCGCTCGCGGCACGGCACATGACTGTGCTGCCCGTACTGCTCGACCCGCCGCCGTACGCGTCGAGCGCACCAAAACAGGGCGCGCAGCCCGGCACATACCCGC
>JAICJR010000008.1 GCA_025928345.1 Thermoleophilaceae bacterium
CGACAACCTCACGCTCGCCTCGCCCGTGGAGACGTGGCACTCGCTGAAGGTCGACCACGCGCTGCTCTTCTCGAACATGTGGGTGACCCTCGAGGAGGTGGCGCTCGGCCTCGCCATCGCCGTCGTGGCCGGCGTGGGCAGCGCCGTGCTCATGCACATGTTCCGGCCGCTGCGCGACGCGGCCTATCCCCTGCTCGTCGCCTCGCAGGCGATCCCGATCGTGGTGCTGGCACCGCTGTTCGTGCTGGCGTTCGACTACGGCATCGGGCCGAAGCTCGCGATCGTCGCGCTGATCTGCTTCTTCCCGCTCACCGTCAACGTGCTGGACGGCCTGCGCTCGGTCGACCCTGAGCTCCTCAAGCTCATGCGCACGCTCGGCTCCTCGCGCCTCGGCACGCTGGTGCGCGTGGAGCTGCCCTCCTCGCTCCCGTTCTTCTTCAGCGGGCTGCGCGTGGCCGCCACCGTCTCCGTGATCGGCGCCGTGTTCGGCGAGTGGGCGGGCGCCGACCGCGGCCTCGGCCGGCTCGTTCTGCTCGGCAACAACCAGCTTCAGACGCCGCGCGTGTACGCGGGCGTCGTGATCCTCACGCTCATGGCCGTCGCTCTGTTCGTGCTCGTCACGCTCGCGGAGCGCGTGGCCGTCCCCTGGAACCAAGGAGAAGACCACGTATGACCCGTCGCCCACGCCTGCTCTCGCTCGCCCTCGCCGCCGTCGCGCTGCTCGCCGCCGCGCTGCTCGGGGCAGGCTGCGGGACGAAGAAGGAGCGCACCGAGCCGAACGGCCTCGTGCCGTTCGAGCTGATGCTCGACTACTTCCCCAACGCGGACCACGCGGCGATCTACGCCGCGAAGTCGCAGGGCTACTTCAAGCAGGCGGGGCTCGACCTGAAGATCCGCACTCCCAACGACCCGTCGGTGCCGATCAAGCAGGCGGCGGCCGGACGCGTCGACCTCGCGATCTCCTACGAGCCGGAGCTCCTCCGCGCCCGCGACAACGGGCTAAGCGTGATCTCGGTCGGAGCGCTGGTGCAGAAGCCGCTCACCTCGATCATCTCGCTCGACAAGCCGGCGATCACGAACCCGTCGCAGCTCGCCGGCAAGACGGTGGGCACGGCCGGCATCGACTACCAGTCCGCCTACCTCAAGACGATCCTCGCGCATGCGCACGTGAACGCGGACTCCGTGAAGGAGCGCAATGTGGGCTTCAACCTCGTGCCGGCGCTCGTCTCGCACAAGGTGGACGCGATCCTCGGCGGGTACTGGAACTACGAGGCGGTTCAGCTGCGCCTCGCGAAGAAGCACCCGCACGTGCTGCGGCTGGAGCAGGTGGGCGTGCCGAACTACAACGAGCTCGTATTCGTCGCGAACGCCGACGGGCTCGACCGCAACGGCAAGGAGATCCGCCGCTTCCTCGGCGCGGTCGCGCGCGGGGTGAAGTTCCTGAAGCAGAACGAGTCGGCCGGCGTGGATGCGCTCCTGAAGGCGAATCCGGACCTCGACCCGAAGCTCCAGCGCGCTTCCGTGAAGGTCACGCTGCCGTCGTTCCAGCCGCCGCCGGGCAAGTCGTTCGGCTGGCAGGATCCCGCCCAATGGGGCGCGTTCGCGAGCTGGATGCATCAGAACGGAATCCTCAAGAAGGGCGTCGCCACCGGTGCGTTCACCAACCAGCTCCTGCCCGGGCAGGGGTTGTAGGGAAGAAATGCCCGCGCGACCGCGTCTTGCCGGTTAGATGCGCAGCCTGAGGCGCAAACCGCTTCGTTCTCTCGCACTGCTGCTGATCGCCGTGCTGGTGGGCCTCGCCGTGCCAGCACTCGCGGCGCAGCACAGCCGCACGATCCCGGTCGGCGACTTCTACTTCGTCAAGGACGTAAACCACACGCCTACGGTCCACGTGCGCAAGGGCACGCTCGTGAAGTGGCACTTCGTGGGATTCGAGACCCACAACGTCACGGTCCTTCACGGCCCGGCCAAGTTCCACTCGCGCGACAAGGACCACGGCTTCTACGACCACACGGTCACGAAGCCGGGCACCTACCTGATCGAGTGCACGATCCACGGGTTCAAGATGCGGCTCGTGGTGGCCAAGTAGCGGGCTTCCTAGCCTAGGAAGCCGTGCGCCTTGTCACGGCCACAGGGCTTGTCAAGTCATACGGGAGCGGCCGCGCCGCGCGGCGGGTGCTCGACGGCGCGGATCTCGAGGTTCATGCGGGAGAGCTCGTGGCGATCGTCGGCCCGTCCGGCTGCGGCAAGTCCACGCTGCTCCACCTGCTCGGCGGGCTCGACCTCCCGGACGAGGGCAGCGTCGAGCTGGGCGGCCGGCGGCTCGAGCGCGAGACGGCGCGCGGACTCACGGAGCTGCGGCGCGACTACGTGGGCTTCGTCTTTCAGTTCTTCCACCTGATCCCTGAGCTCACCGGTGAGGAGAACGTGCTGCTGCCGGCGCGCCTTGCGGCAGACCGCCGTGCTGCGACGCGCCGGGGACGGAAGCTGATCGCCGACCTGGGACTCAGCGAGGCGGCGCGGCGGCGGCCCGGTGAGCTTTCCGGCGGTGAGCAGCAGCGCCTCTCGATCGCGCGTGCGCTGGTGAACGATCCGCGCGTGCTACTCGCGGACGAGCCGACGGGCAACTTGGACGAGGAGTCGGGGCATCACGTGCTCGGGCTGCTGCGCTCGCTGGCCTCCGGTGAGCGCGCCGTGGTGCTGGTGACGCACGACGCCGAGGCGGCGCGAATCGCGGACCGCGTGCTGCGGGTGCAGCGAGGGCGGCTCGAGGAATGACGTTGCCGGGTGGGCTCACGGCCTCTGTGAGGCGGCTGCGTGTCCACCCCGGGCGCACGCTGATCGCCGCGCTTGGGATCGCCGCCGCGGCTGCGATGCTCGGCGCGGCCGTGACGGTGGCCTACGGGCTGCACACGGGCTTCGACCGCTCCGCTCGCCGCGCTGACCTCCCGGACGTGATCGCGCGCTTCGACGACCAGCCGCAGCAGCGGGTGGACGCCCGGCTGCGCACGCTTCCCAACCTCCGGGCGCGCTCGTACCGGCGCGAGTTCACCGGCGTGCCGCTCGACGCGAATGGGCACGCGTCGCAGAACGGCGTGCTCCAAGCGGTCGGCGGCGGGCGCCGTGGCTACGCGATCGTCGCCGGGCGCGACCTGCGCCGGCCGGACGAAGCCGTGGGCGAGCGCGGCGTGGCGCGTGAGTGGAACATCAGCGTCGGTCAGCGGATCGGGATCGGCAACGCCCGCCTGCGCGTGGTGGGCGTGGCGGTGTCGCCGGACAACGTGGCGTTCCCGCTGGCGAAGGGGCCGCGGGTGTACGTGAGCCAGTCTGCTCTCAGTCCGCGCATCGGCACGCGCGTGAACATCGCGCTGATCTGGCTCAACGATCCGAGCCTGCTCGACCAGACGCTCACCCAGGCGCGCGCGGCGAGCTTCGGCGTCGGCGGGCTGCGCTTTCTCACGCGCGCCGGCGTGCGCACGACGATCGACCAGGCGGCCGGGATCGTGATCGCGCTGCTCGTGGCGTTCTCCGTCGTCGCGCTCTGCTCCGCGGGCGTGATGTTGATGGCGTCGGCGCAGGCCGAGGTGGAGCGCAGGCTTCAGGGAATCGGCGTGATGCGCGCCATCGGCTTCAGCCCACGCGCGGTTGTTGGCCAGCACGTGCTGGACGCGGGCGTGCTCGCGCTGCCGGCGGGCGCAGCCGGTATCGCGGCGGGCGCGCTGGTGGCGTCGCGACCGTCCGCCAACCTGCTCGAGAGCATCAACGAGCTGCCGCCCGGCGCCGCTCTGCTCGGGCCGCTCGCGCTTGCGCTGCTGCTCGTTGTGTTGCTCGTGGCCGGGTCCGCTGCGCTGCCCGCGTGGCGGGCCGCGCGCCGTCCGGTGGTGAGCGTGCTCCGCCGCGGCGAGCTCGCACCTGTGTCACGGGCGTCGCGCTTCCCGGCCGGCTTCCTCGGCATGGGCATGCGGCTGACGGCCGCGCGGCGCGGCCGGGCTTTCGCCACCGTCGCCGTGCTCACGATCTCCGCGGCCGTCGTGCTCGCGATGCTCGGCATGGCCACGCTGCTGAACGGCCTGCGCAACGACCCGGGGCTCGTGGGCAAGCGCTACCAGCTCACGGTCAACGCCCCGGCATCTGAGGTGGCCGCGATCCGGCGGGTGCCGGGCGTGCAGGCGGCGGCGCCACGCTACGTGTTGTTCGCTGCGGACTCCTTTCTGCTCGGCGAGAGCCTGAAGGTGGTCGCCTACCCGGGGGACCACACCCCTTTCGAGGATCCGCCGCTCGCCTCCGGGAGGCGGCTGCGTTCGAACGGCGAGGCCGAGGTGGGCACGGGCATCGCGGACGCGCTCGGGGTGCGTCCGGGCAGCGAGCTGGCGATCGAGCTGCCGAGCGGGCGCGAGGTCCGCTTCCGCGTGACCGGCCTCGTGCGCGCGTTCGACAACGATGGCCGAGTGGTCTACACGCGGCCCGCGCGGCTGCTGGCGGCGGACCCGTCGCTCACCGGCGAGATCGCCGTGAAGCTCGCGCCGGGAGCGGACCAGCGGGCGGTGGCACGGCGGCTGTTCGCCGGCGGCCATCCCGCGCAGCGCATCACCGGGGGCACGACTCGCAACGCGTCGTTCCTCTCCGTGCTCGCGGCGCTGCTGCGCGCCGTGGCGCTCGTGGACGGGCTCGTGTGCCTCTACATCCTGGTGCAGGCGCTGGCGCTGACCGCGCGCGAGCGGCGCTCCACGATCGCCGTGCTGCGCGCCTCGGGGGCGGGCCGGCGTGAGGTACTGCTGGTGCTCGCCGGCGCGGCGCTCGTCGTGGTGCTGGCGGCAGCGCCGGCCGCGGTGCTGCTCGAGCTGGCGGTGCTCGGGCCGGCTGTGAGTCACCTCGCGGCGAGCTACGTGTCGCTGCCGCTGCACGCTCGCGCAGGCCAGGTGGCGATCGTGGTGGGAGCGCTGCTCGTTCTCGCGGTCGCGGCGGCGGCGCTCGCGGGGCGGCGGCTCCAGCGCGAGCCGGTGGTGGCGGGACTGAGAAGCGACTGAGGTGAGGCGCGTGCTCGCACTTCTGCTGGTCGCCGCCGCGGCGGTGGCGGGCTGCGGCAGCTCGGGCGCCAGCGACTCCACGCTGCACTCGACCTGGATCGATCCGCACCACAGCGGGCAACTCGAGCGCGGTCCCGGCGAGCCGTTCGTGGAGCGCACCGAGCTCGCCCGGCGCTCGCGGCCGGTGCGACAGCTCGCGCTGTTCGCGCAGTTCACCGACGCTCACGTGCGCGACGAGGAGTCGCCCGCCCGCGTGCCGTTCCTCGACCGCTACGGCGGCGCGTTCAGCTCCACCTTCCGGCCGCAGGAGGCGCTCTCGCCCCAGGTGCTTACCGCGACCGTTCGGGCGATCGACGCGCTGCGTCCGCAGGCGGTTGTCGAGACGGGCGACCTGATCGACAACGACCAGTTCAACGAGCTCACCCAGGCGCTTGCGATCCTGCACGGCGGCGAGGTCGATCCGAACAGCGGCGCGCCCGGCTACTCGGGCGTGCAGAGCCGCTCAAGTCCCGACCCTCTCTACTACCGCCCGGATGTGGACGCGCCGCGGCATCTCGGACTGCTCGCTGCCGCCGAGCGCCACTTCCGCTCGCCGGGGCTGAAGGCGCCGTGGTACCCGGTGGTGGGCAATCACGACCTGCTCGTGCAGGGAGAGGTGGCCCCCACGGCCGCGCTCAACGCGGTGGCCACCGGCTCGCGGCGGGTGGTGCAGCTCGACCCGTCCGTTCGCGTGTCGGCCGCCGACGAGCGCTTCGCCGCCGCGGAGGTGGCGCACCTGCTTGCGAACGGGCTCCCCGGCCGCACTGCGTACACGCCCCCGGATCCACGGCGCCGCCTGCTGCAGCCGCCCGAGCTGCTCGCGCGGCTGCGCGCCGCCAGTGCCGCCGGTGGCTCGGGGCCGCTGCTCAGGTACTCGTTCGACATCGGGCCGGATCTGCGCGCGATCGTGCTCGACACCGTCCGCCGCGACCAGGGTTCCGGCGGCATCATCTCGCCCGTTCAGGTGGCGTGGCTGCGCAGCCAGCTCGCGAGCGCCGGCCGGCGCTGGGTGGTGGTTTTCTCGCACCAGGCGCTCACCACGTTCCCCGAGGCCCAGCCGGCGCTGGCGCTGCTCGACCATGACCCTCACGTGATCGCCACCATCGCGGGCAACAGCCATCGCAATCGCATCGAGGCGCGGCGCACTCCCGCGGGCGGCTACTGGGTGATCACCACGTCGTCGCTTGCGGACTACCCGCAGCAGGCGCGCGCCTTCCGGCTCGTTCAGACCGCGGATGGTCGCGTGGCACTCGAGACCTGGATGATCGATCACGACGGCGGCGACATGGCGGGGGTGGCGCGGGAGCTCTCCTACCTCGACGTGCAGGGCGGTCGGCCGAACGGCTTCGCCGGCGCGCGCTCGGACCGCAACGCGATCCTCTTCCGCTGATATCGCTGGTATCGCCCGGCGGTGCGTGGGTACAACCGGGAATGACAGCGGAGACTTCACGATCAGATGACGAGGGATCTGTCCGCACGGCGCTCGAGAACGCGATCGTCGGCCTCTTCAAGAAGCACTACGGACGCGGCCCGAGCGCAGCGCGGGCCTGGGTGCTCGACGAGTACGTGTTCGTCGCGCTCGAGGAGGGACTTACGCGCGGCGAGGAGACGCTCCTCCACTCCGGCAAGGAGGACGAGATCCGGAAGTTCAGGCTGGAGTACGAGGACGCGGTGGCGGAAGAGGCCAAGCAGCTCGTCGCCGACATCACGGGGCGGCACGTCCTCGACTACCACAGCCAGATCGTGTTCCATCCGGTGCGTTCGTTCGAGATATTCGTGCTCGAACGCCAGGGATCCCCGGAGACCGATTCGGGCTAACGGTCTTCGGGCGCCGCGAGCCGGTCCAGCTCCGCGACGACCTTAACGCGGCGTATACGCGAGGTGGACCACGCCACTGTCGTATGCCTCGGTTTGCGAGAGCTCGAGCTTCAGCGAGGAGCCTTCCTTGAACAGCCGCTGGCCCGCGCCGAGCACGACCGGGAAGGTGAAGAGGTGCAGCCCGCCCACGAGGCCGTCCGCGAGCATCGCCCGCACAAGGGTGCCGCTGCCGCTCACGTAGATGTCGCCGTCCACCTCGTCCTTCAGCGAGCGGATCCTCTCGGCGCTGTAGGGGCCGAGAATGGTGCTGTTGTTCCAGTCCGCGCTGTCGAGCGTGCCGGACACCACGTACTTCGGCGTCTCGTTGAAGAAGGGAGCGCCGGGGTCGTCCTCGGCGGTGCGTCCGGACCAGGCGGGCGCGAACTGCTCGTAGGTGCGGCGGCCGAGCAGGATCCCCTTGCAGCCGGACATCATCCCTCCGATCGCCTCGCCCATCTTGGGGTCGAACGGGTAGTCGATCGTCCAGCGCGGATCCTCGAACACGCCGTCGAGGCTGATGAACTCGTGTACCAAGATCCTGCCCATCGCTTTCTCCTTAGCCGCTCAAGGTTGAAGTGCTTGCACCGTAGACCGTCCCTGATCTCGCGAATCATCGGTTGACACACTCCAGTCGTGCGAGTGCTGCTTCTCACTGGCCCACCGGGTGCTGGCAAGACGGCGGTCCTCACGGCGTTGATGGGTCTGCTCGAAGCAGACGACGTCAGCTACGCGGCGCTGGAAGTGGAGGCGCTGTCCCTTGTGCACCCCTGGCCGGATGACGACGCCGCGTTCGCGCACCTCGAGTTCGTCGCCAACTCGTTCCACAGCCGCGGCTATCCGCTGCTGCTGGTGAGCGCGACCATCGAGGACGACAACTACCTGCGCCGGGTGCTCGACTCGCTCCCGCCAGGCGACGTCTTCTTCGTCCGACTCGAGGCGCCACCGGAACTGCTGCGCGAGCGGCTCATGCAGCGCGAACCGCCGGACTGGGTGGGACTTCCGCGCCTGCTTGACGCGGCTGGCGAGGTCGCACTGTCAAACGCCTCGCTGCCGGGCGTCGATCTCGTCCTCAGCACTGTCGATGCCGACGAGCGCGAAGTCGCAGCGGCCATCCGCGACGCCATCGCCGCATGACCCTGATCCTCGAAACCGAGCGGCTCAGGTTTCGCCAGCTTCAGCCCGATGACCTTGGCGAGCTCGCTGCCATGGTTGGAGACGAGGAGCAGATGCGCTTCTATCCGGCCATTCGGAGTCACGCGGAAACGTCCGCCTGGCTGGACCGCCACCTCGCTCTCTACGAGGAGCACGAATACGGGTTCTGGTGCATCGAGCTCGGCGGTGCCTTCGCCGGCTACTGCGGGATCCGGCCGCTGGAGCTCGACGGTGCCACCGAGACGGAGATCGGGTGGCACATCCACAAGCGGTTTTGGAACATGGGCGTCGCGACCGAGGCCGCGGGCGCGGTCCTGGAGCTGGCCCGCGGGCGCTTCGCCGTGCCCTATGTGGTGGCTCTGATCAATCCGGACCACCTGGCCTCGCGTCGCGTAGCGGAGAAGATCGGCCTGCGCGCCACGAGGACTACGGTCTTCGAGGGCGACCCGTACGTGGTCTACATCAGGTAGCGGCTGGCCAGCAGGTACGTCCCGGCCAGCCCCTGGAAGGGCGCGAACGGCTCGAAGAACTCGCGCACCTCGTCCTCGGTGGCTCGCCGCCCCAGCCGCGCCATCCGGCCGACCAGCTTGATGTAGGCCAGGTCGCCGGCCGGAAGCCGGTCGTCGCGGCCCTGGCCCTCGACGGCGAGCTTGTCGACGGTCCACGTGCCGATCTCCCGGATCGTCATCAGCCGCTTCCACGTGGGCTCGTGCTGTGTGAGGTCGGCGCGGCCGGCAGCCACCTCGCGCGCCGCGCGGATCATCGCGAGCGCGCGCTTTCCGGCCAGGTCGCAAGCCTGAAGCTCCGCCGGCGCGCGGCCGGCGATCAGAGCGGGCGCGGGCGTGTCGCGCAGGGTGCCGCAGGCACTCGGCCGCCCATAGCGGTACACGAGCCGCCGCTGGATCTCCTCGGCCCGCTCGGTGTCGATCAGCTGCTCGGTGATCGCCCAGGCGAGCGCCTGCCACGGCTCGGCGCGGCGCGTGGGACGAATCCACGGCCTGCGCCTGATGATCGGGCCGAGCAGCGGGTGCCACTTGAACTCGCGGTGGAAGGGAGCGAGATCGTGGTCGACGTTGGTGACGAAGCGCATCCGCTCCACTCCGTACTCCGCAGCCGCCTGCGAGCGCGACTCCGCACGGAAGCGCACACACGGCCCCGCCGCCCATGCGCGGACGACGACCGGGTCCTCCCCCACGTGGAAGAGCCGCACCAGCGCCCGGTCCCGCCGCCGCAGCAGGCCGTCACGCCCGGCCCGCGGCATCCGGTACGGGCCACGTGGGCGGACGTCGAGCTCGACGACCGCCAGCGCTCTACCTGTCCTTCAGCAGATGGACGTCCACGAGGAACGAGCGGCTGCTCGCGATCTCGACGCCCCGGCGCCCGCGCCGCCCGGCTCGGCCCAGCGAGCGGCGCCGGCCGCCGCGGAGCACCCGCACGGCAACCCAGGTGACGACGCCCGTGACGAAGCCTCCTGCCGCCGCCACCGCGGGAGCGGGAAGCGACGCGAGGAACGCTTGAAGCCCGCCGCCCGGCGAAGACCCGGTCTCGACCGGCCGCGCCTCGACCACCGGCGCATGCACCGGCAGGTGCCGCAGCTCGCCCTCGTCGGGCTGGATGGGATCGTTGGCCGGCTCGGGCATGGAGCCGTGCGAGTCTACTCCTCGGTCGGACGTTCCCCGTCAAGCGCCTTCTCGTACAGGCGATAGCGCTTGACGATCCGGCCGTTCATCGCCTCCATCCCGCGGTTCATGGCCGTGTTGGTCTCGAGGATCCAGCCCATCTCGCCCCAGGTCTGGGGCGTCCGGCCGGCCGAGTTGAAGTGCTCGACGTAGAACTTCGCGGCGACCCCGGTGTGCTGCCAGTCCCGCTTCACGCCCAGGGCGAACACCCGCACCGAGTCGATCTTCTTCCGCGCTCGCAGGGCCTTTGCCCAGCCAATCGGGAACAGGCGGCCGTTCAGCTTCGCCAGCACCTGGTTGTAGTCCGGGATCGACAGCGCCGCGCCCACCACCTTGCCGTCCTCGGACTCGGCGATCCACGCCCAGTTCTCGTCGAGGATCGGCTTCAGCTCCTTCGCGTACGCCCTCAGCTCCGCGTCGGTCAGCGGGACGAAGCCCCAGTTGTTCTCCCAGGCGGCGTTGTAGACCTCCATGAACGCGCGCACCTCGTTCTCGAAGTTGCGCTTGTTCATCGGCCGCACCTTCACGCCGTACTTCGACTCGACCTTGTCCGCCAGCTCGAACATGATCGGGAGCATCTTCTCCCGGTCCGCGATGTCGAGCTCCCACTTGTAGAGATCCATGACCTTGGTGAGCCCGTACTCCTCGATCAGTGCCCCGTAATAGGGGTGGTGCCAGTTCTCGAGGATCTGCGGCGCGCGCTCGAAGCCCTCCACGAGCAGGCCGCACTCGTGGTTGGTGTTGAAGTCCATCGGGCCGACCATGTTGTCCCGCCCCCGGGCGCGCAGCCAGCGCTCGGCGTGCATGAGCAGCGCGCCCGACACCTCGGGGTCGTCCTCTGACTCGAAGAAGCCCCACAGCCCCCAGTCGTTCTGCTGGAACTCGTTGAAGCGCTGGTCCACGTGGGCGCTGATCCGGCCGACGGGCTGGCCATCGCGGAAGGCGAGGAAGTACTCGGCCTCCGCGTGCTCGAAGAAGGGGTTCTTGTCGCGGTCGAGGTGGTGCTTGCGCTCCGAGATGAGCG
The DNA here is from genome assembly GCA_025928345.1 of Thermoleophilaceae bacterium. Classification (GTDB taxonomy): domain Bacteria; phylum Actinomycetota; class Thermoleophilia; order Solirubrobacterales; family Thermoleophilaceae; genus JAICJR01. The sequence goes on from JAICJR010000008.1 coordinate 10,779, forward strand.
GCGGCACCCAGCGCGGCGAGTTACGATAAAGCCGCCAAGGCAGCTTGATGAAGCGCATCAGGTCGCTGCGCGATTCGACTGGACGCACCTCGACAGACATCGGCGCGGCACCTTATCCGAACCATGCCCACGGTCACCGATCTATTCGAGAAGGCACGCACTCACGAGCGCCTGGAGCAGCTCCAGGCCGCGCGCGAGCACGACCTCCTCCCCTTCTTCCGGCTGATCGAGTCAGAGGCCGGACCTCTCATGGAGGTGGAGGGCAGGGAGCGCGTGATGCTCGGCTCGAACAACTACCTCGGGCTCACGGGCGACCCGCGCGTTAAGGAGGCCGCGCGCGACGCGCTCGAGGTCTACGGCACCGGCCTCACGGGCTCCCGGCTCCTGAACGGCACCACGCCGCTCCACTTGGAGCTCGAGCGCGAGATCGCGGAGTGGATGCGAACGGACGACGCGATCGTCTTCACCACCGGCTACCAGGCGAACGTGGGAGTGCTCTCCACCATCCTCGCGCCCGGCGACACGGTGATCTGCGACTCCGGCGACCACGCCTCGATCATGGACGGGGTGATGATGTCGCGGGCGCGGCTGCGCCCGTTCCGCCACAACCGGCTCGACAAGCTCGCCCAGATGCTCGAGCGCGCCGCCGACGATGGCGGCGGGGTGCTCGTGGTGGTGGACGGCGTCTACTCGATGGAGGGCGACGTGTGTGACCTGCCGCCGATCGTCGAGCTCTGCCGCCAGCACGGCGCGAGGCTCATGGTCGACGAGGCGCACGGCGTCGGCGTGCTCGGCGCGCGCGGGGCGGGCGCGTGCGAGGCGTTCGGCCTCGAGGACGAGGTGGACCTGCGGATGGGCACGTTCTCGAAGTCGCTCGCAAGCTGCGGCGGCTTCATCGCGGGGCCCGCGGACGTGATCGAGTTCCTGCGCATCCAATCGCGGGCGTTCCTGTTCACGGCGTCCGCGGTGCCGGCGGCCACGGGCGCCGCTCTCGCCGCCGTGAAGATCTGCCGCTCCGAGGAGGGGCCGAAGCTCTTCGCCAAGGTGCTCGAGAACGCGAGGTATCTGAACCGCGGGCTGCATTCGCTTGGCTACGACGTCGTCGATCCGGTGCGGATGGCTGATGGCTCGGAGATGTTCACCTCGGTCGTGCCGGTTCGGATCGGCGACGACTGGCAGGCCGTGCTCTTCTGGAAGGCGCTGTACGACGCCGGCGTGTACTCCAACGTCGCGATCCACCCGGCCGTGCCCCACGGGCACGCCCTGCTGCGCACAAGTGTGATGGCCACGCACGAGCGCGAGCACCTCGACCGTGCGCTCGAGATCTTCGAGCGCGTGGGACGCGAAGCGCAGCTCATCTGATCCGGTACGGCTAGCCCCCTCGTATAAGAGGGTGTCCCGATTTAGAGTTTTCGGGTGCATGCCCTTGACCGCGCGCTAGACCTGACGGTCGTGCCTGGTTACACGCGGCTTGGCTACTCGGTGAGGAGCCGCTGGTGGGACGAGTTGCCGCGCATGGACGGGCGCGTGGTGCTGGTGAGCGGCGCCACGAGCGGCATCGGCCTGGCCGCCGCCACCGCCTTGGCCGGCCTGGGCGCTCGCGTGCAGATCATCGCCCGCAACGAGCAGCGCGGAGAGCGAGCGCGCGAGCAGAGCGGCGCGGAGCGCGTGTGGGAGTGCGACGTGTCGAGCATGCGCTCGGTGCGTGAGCTCGCGCGCCGCTTTCGCGAGGAGCACAGCGAGCTGGACGTGCTCGTGAACAACGCGGGCGTGCTGCCCGCCGAGCGCTCGTTGTCGGAGGAAGGCCACGAGCTCGCGCTCGCCACGAACGTGCTCGGGCCGTTCCTCCTCACCGGCCTGCTCGTGCCGGCGCTCGAGGCGGCGGCGCCGTCATCGATCGTCAACGTGTCCTCGGGAGGGATGTACACGGCGCGGCTGGGGGTGAACGACCTTCAGACCGAGCGCCGCAGCTACGACGGCGGGGCCGTCTACGCCCGCCACAAGCGCGCGCAGGTGGTTCTCAGCGAGCTCTGGGCTGAGCGGCTGAACCCGCACGGAGTGGCGGTGCACTCGATGCACCCCGGCTGGGTGGACACGCCGGGCCTCGAGCGCTCGCTCCCGCGCTTCCACAGGCTCATGAAGCCGGCGCTGCGCTCACCCGAGGAGGGCGCGGACACGATCGTCTGGCTGGCCGCCACCAAGCGGCCGGGCGGCGGCTTCTGGCACGACCGCGAGCGGCGCCCCACGCACCTGCTCCGCCGCACCCGCGAATCGGACGAGGAGCGCGCGCGGCTGTGGAGCGAGTGCCTGCGACTCACCGGGCTGGAGCTGCCGTCATGAAGATCGCGGTCGTCGGCGCGGGCGTGTCCGGCCTCGTGGCCGCGTACGTGCTTCAGGGCCAGCATGAGGTCACCGTGTTCGAGGCGGGACCGAAGCCCGGCGGCCACACCAACACGATCCGCGTGGACACCGAGTACGAGACGCACCACGTGGACACCGGGTTCATCGTCTTCAACGACCGCAACTACCCGAACTTCGAGCGCCTGCTGGCTCGGCTCGGCGTGGCCTGGCAGCCGTCGCAGATGAGCTTCGGGGTGAGCGACACGACCGGTGAGTTCGAGTACTCGAGCGTGTCCGCCAACGGCCTCTTCGCCACACGCAGAAACGTCGTATCGCCCCGCTTTCACCACATGCTGCTGGAGGTCCGCCGCTTCCAGCGCGAGGCGCGCGCTCTTCTACTCGGCGACGGTGACCCCTCGCTCGGCGAGTGGCTCGAACAGCTGCGCTTCTCGCGGCTCTTCATCGACCGCCTGATCGTTCCGCAGGCCTCCGCGGTGTGGTCGGCCGACCCGCGCCAGATGTGGAGCTTCCCCGCGCGCTTCCTCCTCAGCTTCTTCGACAATCACGGTGTGCTGCACCTGCGCGACCGGCCGAAGTGGAGAACGGTGACGGGCGGCTCGCACACCTACGTGCGCGCGCTCACCAGCGGCTTCGCGGGCAACATCAGGACGCGGACGCCGGTGGTCGCGATCGAGCGCCACGGGGACCACGCGTGCATCACGCCGCGCGGCGGCGAGCCCGAGCGCTTCGACCAGGCGATCCTCGCCGTGCACTCGGACCAGGCGCTGCGCATGCTCGCCGACGCGAGCGACCGCGAGCACGAGATCCTCGGCGCGATCCCGTACCAGCTCAACGAGGCCGTGCTCCACACGGATCGCCGCCTGCTTCCCCGCCGGCGCCGCGCGTGGGCGAGCTGGAACTATCACCTCGGCGCCGAGAGCACCGGCCGCACGCGCGTGACGTACCACATGAACCGGCTCCAGTCCCTGTCAGCCGACCGCGAGTTCTGCGTCACGCTCAACCGCAGCGAGGCGATCGACCCGGACCAGGTGATCAAGACGATCGAGTACGCGCACCCGGTCTACACCTCCCGCGGGGCGCAGGCACAGAAGCGTCACGCGGAGATAAGCGGCACCGCGCGCACCCACTACTGCGGCGCCTACTGGGGCTCGGGCTTTCACGAGGACGGCGTGGTGAGCGCGCTGCGCGTGTGCGAGCTGCTGGGAGCGCGCCTGGCGTGAGCGTGAGCGCGCTGTACGAAGGCACCGTCCGCCATCGCCGAATGGCGATTCGTTCGCGCGAATTCCGGTATTCGGTCTATATGGCGTACGTCGATCTCGAGGAGCTGCCCGGCCTCCTTGGAGGCCGGCTTGTGTCGCCGCGCCCCGGGGTGGTCCGGTTCCGCCGCTCGGACTACCTCGGCGACTCGCGCGAGGACCTCGCCACGGCCGTGCGTGAGCGCGTACGGGAGCTGACCGGCAAGCGGCCGGAGGGATCCGTACGGGTCCTCACCAATCTCCGCAGCTTCGGTCACTGCTTCAACCCGGTGAGCTTCTACTACTGCTTCGACGAGCCGGGCGAGCGCGTGGACGCCGTGCTCGCGGAGGTGACGAACACGCCGTGGGGCGACCGCCACGCGTACGTCCTTTCGCACTCAAACGGTGGGCGTGTTCTGAGCGGTCACTCCGAGAAGGCTCTTCACGTGTCTCCATTCATGGGCATGGACCACGAGTACGAATGGCGCGTGAGCGTTCCGGGCGAGACTCTCAGCGTGCACATCGAGAGCCACTGCGCAGGCGGGCGCGCCTTCGACGCCACGCTCAACCTCGCGCGGCGCGAGCTCACCCGGCGCTCGCTCGCGTCCGCCACTGCGCGTCATCCGATGAACACGCTGCACGTGCTGGCGCGCATCTACGGCCAGGCGCTCCGGCTCAAGCTGGGCGGCGTGCCCGTGCACCCACATCCGGGAGCAACGAAGCGATGAACGCCGAGGCTCTCGGCCGGCGCGTGATCGGCGGGATGCTCTCGCGCGTGCATACCGGAACCCTGGAGATCGTGGAGAACGGCGATACGCGCCGCTTTGGCCGGGGCGAGCCAAGCGCAACCGTGCACGTGCGCTCGCCGCGCGTGTGGCCGGCGCTCCTGCGCGGCAGCCGCGGCCTCGCGGAGTCGTACGCCGACGGGCTGTGGGACTCGCCCGACCCCTCGAACGTCGTGCGGGTGTGTGCGCTCAACATCGAGCCGTACGACCGCCTGCGCGCGCGCCTCGCGCCGCTGCGCGCCCCGCTTCGCCGCGTGCTCGGCAGCAGCGGGCGCAACAACCGCGAGCGCGCACAGAAGGCGATCGCGGCGCACTACGACCTCGGCAACGACCTCTTCGAGCTGATGCTCGACCCGACGATGACCTACTCGTGCGGCTTCTTCGAGTCGCCGGACGCGACGCTCGAGGAGGCGTCGCTCGCGAAGCTCGACCGCGTGTGCCGCAAGCTGCGCCTAGGGCCGGACGACCACGTGCTCGAGATCGGCACCGGCTGGGGCAGCTTCGCGCTGCACGCCGCGGGCGAGTACGGCTGCCGCGTCACGACCACGACGCTGTCGCGCGAGCAGTACGACCACGCCCGTCAGGCCGTTCGCGACGCGGGCCTCGACGACCGCGTGACGCTGCTGCACGAGGACTACCGCGACCTCCGCGGCCGCTACGACAAGCTCGTCTCGATCGAGATGATCGAGGCGGTGGGCTGGCGCGAGTTCGGCACCTTCTTCGCGCGCTGCTCGCGGCTGCTCGAGCCCGACGGCACGATGCTCCTCCAGGCCATCACGATCGACGATCGCGCCTACGAGGTGGAGAAGTACTCGGCGAGCTTCATCCGCGAGCTCATCTTCCCGGAGGGCTGCCTGCCGTCGGTCGAGGTGATCTCCACCGAGGTGGCCGGGCATACGGACCTGCGCTTCATCGGCCTCGAGGACATCAGCGCCCACTACGTGCCCACGCTGCGAGCCTGGCGCGACAACCTCGAACGCTCAGCCGGAGAGCTCACCCGCCGCGGCTACGACGAACGCTTCCAGCGCCTATGGCGTTTCTACCTCGCCTATTGCGAAGCGGGCTTCGCCGAAAGGCGCATCAGAGATATTCAGCTGCTGCTGGCCAAGCCGGAGTTCCGGGAGGAAGCGCCCGCGCTACTCAACCGTATGAACCTTGAACAGGTTCGTTCCGCCGGCCTTGCCCGCCGGCAGGCCGGCGGTGATCCCGATCCGGTCACCCGGTGACACCATGCCCGCCGCCTTTGCCGCCTGAGAGCACTCCTCGAGCAGGTCGAAGGTCTCGCTCGGCTCCTCGTTGAGCTGTGCCCGCACGCCCCAGTGGAGCGACAGGCGGCGCACCACGTCGGGCCGGGGCGAGAGCGCAAGCACCGGCATCCGCGGCCGGTGGGCGGACATCAGCGCCGCGGTGCGCCCCGTGAGGGTCGGGACCACGAGCGCCTTGAGGTTGAGCTGGTAGGCGGCGCCCACGGCGCCGTAGGCGATCGTGGCGGACTCGTCGCTGCCGTTTTCATGACCGCCGCGGTCGGTGAGCCAGCGCCCGTAGGGCAGCTCGCGCTCGGTGGTCTCCGCGATCGACGCCATCATCGCCACCGCCTCCACCGGGTAGCGGCCGATCGCCGTCTCCTGCGAGAGCATCACGGCGTCGGTGCCGTCGAAGATCGCGTTGGCCACGTCGGTCACCTCGGCGCGGGTCGGCCGGCTCGAGTGCACCATGGACTCGAGCATCTGCGTCGCGGTGATCGCCGGGGTGGCGTACTTCCCCGCGAGCATCAGCAGCCGCTTCTGCACGAGGGGCACCTCCTCGATTCGGAGCTCGATGCCGAGGTCCCCGCGGGCGACCATGATGCCATCGGCCGCCGCCACGATCTCCTCCGCGTTGGCCGCGGCCTGCGGCTTCTCGATCTTCGCGATCACCGGGATGTCGCGCCTGTGCGCCTGGAGGCGCTCCTTCACCGGCTCGAGGTCCGCGCGGCTGCGGACGAACGAGAGCGCGAGCAGGTCCACGCCCATCTCCACGCCGGCGTCGATCAGCCTCAGGTCCTCCTCGCTCACCGCGGGCAGCGCCATCGTCACGTTCGGCAGGTTCAGTCCCTGGCGCGAGGCGAGCGTGCCGCCCACCTCCACCTCCGTGATCACCTCGCCGTCGTTCACCTCGTCCACGCGCAGCCGGATCGCGCCGTCGGCGAGATAGGCCACATCGCCCGTGTGCATGATCTCGGCGAGCCCTGGCCAGGCCACCGGCAGCCGCTCCGCGGTGCCCTCGATGCGGTCCGGGGTGAGCACAACCCGGGTGCCAGTGCCGAGCTCGATCACGCCGTCCTGCACCGGGCCGATCCGGAGCTTCGGACCCGGCACGTCCTGGAGCACCGCCACCTCGCGGCCCGCGTGCTCGGACGCCTCACGGATCATCGTGACCGTCTCGGCATGCTCCTCCGGCGTCTCGTGCGCGAAGTTCAGCCGGGCCACGTCCATGCCCGCGCGGATCATCCGCTCGAGGACATCCACCGAGCGCGAGGCCGGGCCGATCGTGGCCACGATCTTTGTCGAGCGCAACTCCACCTCCTTCACAGTGTGACGATCGGGACCATCCGGCTTGTCCAGATTTGGACAAATAGGACGGCATCAAGAAAAGCCCGCTCTTAGCGACTGGCCCACCTGGCGAGGGTTGACCGATGCGCCGCCGACATCGTAGGTTTTCCGAGTCGGTCACGGCCTCGCGGCTTTTCAGGAGAGAGGGATACGCCGGGCTTCGCAAGTTGGGGTCCGCCCGATCCGGGGCATTGCCGCGCGGTGTCGTGGAAACTCAAATAGTTGACGTACGCGGGGAGGTTTCATGGGCGACACCGCCACGGTCGATGCTGCGCCACAACACTTGCGCGCGCTCGAAAGGGCAAATCGCGTTCGGCTTGCACGGGCTGAGCTGAAGCGAAAGGTCGCACTGCAGGAGATGAGTGTCGTAGAGGTGATCCGCGCCTGCCCCTGGGAGGCCGAGAGCATGTCGATCAGCGATCTGCTGATGAGTCAGCGTCGCTGGGGCCGCGCACGCTGCCGCCGGCTGCTCTTATCACTCGGCATTCCCGAGAACAAGAAGATCGGGACATTTACGGAGCGGCAGAGAAGCGCGCTCGTGACCGGATTGTCGGCGAGGTATGCGGAGCCCTGCCCCGTCCCGGCCGCGCCGGTGTTCGAGCCCGAGTCATACGAGCTCGTGGGCGCGATCGCGCACTGAGAGCGCGAGGTCGGAGGCCGGAGGTCGGAGGCCAGAGAGCACGACCTCCGACCTCCGACCTCCTACCTCCCCCCTCGAAATCCCACCCCGCCAGAACGCTTCTTGAACGCCTGTCGCGTGAGATAGAAGGTGAGCGCGGCGATAGCGAGCGCGATTATCGCCACGATCCACAGCTTGATCGGGTGGACGATCAGCGTGACCACGACGATCGTGAGCACGCCGGCCGCCGCGGCGAAGATCGTGGTGTGCGAGCGGTAGCCGGCGAAGTGCTCGCGGATGCTCACCTCGAGCCCGCCCAGCGATCCGAGCAGCAGACCCGCGGCAAGCATCGTCCGGCCGCGCTCGCCCCGCACGATGAAGGCGCCGATCAGCAGTCCGAGCGCCAGCAGCACCACGAGCTCGGTGAGCGGGAAAGGGCCCCACGGGGCGGGCAGCCGCTGATCGCCCGACTCCATCCGCTGGCGCGCCGCCTGCTGCGCCCGCACCCGCCGCGCCTCGTCACGCTCGGCACGCGTGCTCGTGTCGCGCTCCACCACGCGGGCGTCCCGCGGCATGCGCTTGCGGCTACGCCGTCCCATCGATGTGACCGTTCAAGTTCGGAAGAGGCGGGGTCACGGCCACAGGCCGCGCCCCATGGCTAACGGACAGCCGGAGGAGATGCGGACTCGCCACCACCCCATCAGCATGCCAAGCAGGCCGTAGCGGGGGCGCACGTGCCAGTGCTTGCAGCCCGTCTCGCCGATGTCGCAGTTGCCGACTCGGACCCAGCGATGCTTCTCGGGCTCGAGCAGCATCTCCTCGATCAGGCGGCGGTTCTGCTCCTCCACGAGCGTGCGGTCCGAGAGCTCCCGGCGGTTGTGCTCGAGCCGCTCCGCCATCTGGTCGCGGATCGCCTCGAGTTCACCGAGCGTGAGGATGCGGGGGCCGCCGCGCGACGGTACGGCCCACTCGAACCCGGTGCGCGGATAGGCGCTGCAGAAGAGCGTGGCGAGCTCGCGCTCGAGCTTGGCGATCTGGTCGAGCAGTGAACGGCGTGCGGCACGTTCGTCGACCGCCGGCGCTGCGACCGTTCTCCCCACCATCAACTCGGCCATTTCCCAGCCCTCCCCGGTCGGGTTCTCCGGCCATCGTAGCACCGGCCTAGGGGGCTTCCGCAAGCGTCTCCGCCGCTGTCCAGAGCGCTTCTTCGGTGCTCACGTCCGGCACTCCCTTCACCTGCACGGCCGCCAGCAGCACGCGCCGCGTGCCGCCGTGCGGGGCGTACTCAGCCGCCTCATCGCCGAAGAGCACGGCCACCGCGCGCGCCTCGTCGGCCACCACGATCTCGCCGCCGCGAAGGTCGCGACCGCTTTCCCCGAGCCGTTCGCCGGCGATCGCCAGCCGCAGCCCCGGCTCCCCGCTCAGGCGCTCGGCGTCGTATGCGAGGACCGGAACGCCGGTCTCCACCGTGGCGATCAGCAGCGCGTCGTGTAGCAGACCCCCGCTGGCGAAATGACCCGCGCGCATCCGCTCGAGCGCGATTGCCTCGACGGGCGTCTTGGTCCTGTCGGGGTCGATCCCGATCTGGCGGAAGAACACGCGATACGCCCACGGCACAGGCTGCTGGCGCACCTGCACGGCCTTCGGCCCGGTGAAGCGGTCGCTCATCGTCTTGAGCCTGTGCTTCACCGTCCGCGGGCTGCGACCCGGGCGCATCGGCACGTCGGTCTGAATCAGGCGAAGCTCCGGGAACTCGGCCGCGAGCTCCTCCCCCACCCAGCCGCGCCGCAGCTCGAGCTCCGCGGTCATGCGCCGCCGATCGCGCGCAGTCCCGCAAGCACCCCCTGCTGGCTGAGCGGCTTGATCGAGGTGCGCTTCACCATGCCACCCGGCAGCGCGAAGATGGTGGTTGGGCAGACGGCCACGTGGTAGAGGTTGAAGACCGAGAGGTCGCGGTCCACCGCCACGGGGAAGGTCCACCCGTGCCGGCGCACGAGCGTGGCCACCTTGGCGTGACTGCCGCCACTCACCACCGCGGCGAACTGCGCCCGCGGATGCGCGCCCGCCATGCGCTGGAAGAGGTCGAGCTGGGCCTCGCACCTCGTCGCCCCCGGGACGATCAGCGACAGCACGAGCGGCTTGCGGCTCAGCGCGCACGAGGTGACGCTCCCTGGCACGTGCACCTGGCAGGCGGGCTCTGCGCCGAGCTGGTTGGACTGCCTCCTTGTCTGCTTCACGTTTGCGTCCCCGTCGAGGCTGCTCGTGGCAAGCGGCGCGGCGAACTGCGGGAGCGGCCTGTTCAGCGGCGGCCCGTGCAAACTGCCGCCGCTGTGGCGAAGGGCGTTCACTCCCGCGAAGGCGATCGCGATCACGAACACCACGCCCACCACCCACATGTAGCGCCCGGCGGGGCGTGGCGGCGGGCCCGCCGGCTTCGACTTCCTCTCCTGGGCGAGGTCGAGCTCGTCGAGCTCCGCGAGCCGCTGTGCCGGGGATTGCTTGCCGTCGCCCGAGCCGAGGTCCGCGAAGCGGTCCTCGGTCACTGCCCCTGCGCCTCGACAGCCGGGGCGTCCGGCCGCGGCCGCCGCAGGCGCGGCAGGCGGAGGCGGGAGAGCGCGCGGCGGGGATCGAGGTCGCCGAGGGTGAAGCGGCCATGCTGCTCGGCCCACATGAGCGCCGCCGGGAGGACGACCATCACGCCGAGCAGAGACACCGTGAGGTCAACCACCGTCACAATGCCGAACTGGCGCAGCATGGTGATGTCGGACGCGATCAGTGCCGCGAAGCCCGCGATCGCAGTAGTGCCCGAGGCGAGCACCGCCGCGCCCGTGGAGGCGTACGTGCGCTCGAGCGCGCGGGCCGGCCCGGCGCCGGAGCCGCGCTCCTCCTTGTAGCGGGCGGACAGCAGCACGCTGAACTCCGTGGAGATCGCGATAACGAGCGCGCCGAGCCCGGCCGACATCGGGTTGAGCGGGATCCGCAGCAGGAACAGGACGAGCGCCGACCAGCCGGTGGCGAACGCGATCGGGATCAGCGGAACAGCGGCCTCGCGGAGGCTGCGCCGGATGGCGAGGAGCACGAAGAACACCGCGGCGAGGCCGGCGAGCAGCGTGAGCGCGCGGCGGCTGGTGGACGACAGCGCGCTGTTCGCGTCTGCTGCCAGCACCGGCAGACCCACCACGTCCGCCCTCACCCCGGCCGGCGGGTGAAGCTGGCCGCGGATGTCGTCGATCAGCCTCTTCTGACGGTCGAGCGGCATCAGCCGGATGCCGAAGGCCATGTTCGCCACCTTGTGGTCCGGCGAGATCACGCCCTGGGAGAAGTACGTCGGCACGGCCGCCAGCAGCGAGCGCACGCCCTGCCTGGTGATCGGCTGGCCGCTCGCGCTGAAGAGGTCGGGCAGCGACAGCGCGGGGCAGAGCTCAGGCGCGTTCTTCGCCTGGCTGCAGCGGTCGCCCGGCTTGTAGCCGTGGGCGGCCAGGACGCGCTGCTCGAAGTTCGTCATCCACTTCACCACGCTCGGATCCGTGAGGTCCTTGGCCCGCACCGTCACGTCGAGCTCGCCGGACACGCCGGTGGCGGCCTCGAGCTGCTTCACGTCCTTGAGCGCCTGGAGGTTCTGCGGCACGAGCTGCGTGACGTCCGAGACGACCTTCGTCTGGGTGTCCGCCGCCCAGCCGATCGCGGCGAGCAGCAGCCCGACCGCGAGCACCCGGCGCGGGCGCTCGACAGCGTTCGCCACGGACGCCGACGCTCCACGCCGGATGAAGTCCCAGGCACCGGTGGCCCCGTTCACGAGCAGGTTCCCCGGCCGGGTGGCCCCCGCGCGCGCGAGCCACTCGCGTCCGCGCGGGAAGAGCGGCGGAACGTCCTCGGGCCGGACGCGCGGCCCGTGGCCGAAGCGCGAGAGCGCGGCGAAGCCCGCGGTGAGCGCCACCGCGAAGGCGAGGACGATCCCGAGCACCAGCACAGCGCCGAACCCGCGCACCATCGGCACGGGCGAGAGGAGCAGCACGAGGAAGCCCACCGCCGTAGCGAGCCCTGCGCTGGCGATCGTCGGCCCGCCGGCCGCTGCCGCCGTGGGCGCGGCATCCTCGGGACGCAGCCCGGCCGCCGCGCCCTCCTCGAAGCGGGAGTGGAACTGAATCGCGTAGTCCACGGCCAAGCCGATAAGCACCGGAAGCGCCGCCACCGAGGCCATCGTCAGGCTGCCCCCGACGAGTGTGACCGCGCCGAACGCGAGCGCCGCCGCGGCGAGCGCGAGCGCCAGGGGCAGCATCCGAAGCCGCGCGCGGAACACGAGCGCGAGCGTGGCCGCCATGACGACGAGCACCGCGATCAGCAGGACCACCACGGCGTGCTGTACCGACGTCGCCAGCGCGTCCGCCACCACCGGCACACCGCTGACGATGTACCGCTGGCCGTTCTGCATGTGGAAGAACTTGTCCTTCGTGGCCTTCTGGATCAGGCCGATGGCGTGGCGTCGCTGCGCGTCCGAGAGGTCGGGCTTGAGCCGCACCTGCACGAGCGCCGCATTGGAGCTGGGCGCGAGGAACGCGAAGCGCGCCTTCGGCACGTTCACGCCCTTGCTCGGATCGAACCAGAGCTGCGACACGAACTCCGTGTTGTTGATCGCCGGCACGCTCGTGAGGCCGTACTGGAGCGCGAGCGACAGCGTCTGCTTCACGAACTGCGCGTACACGAGCTGGCGCGCCTCGAGCGCGAGCTTGTTCTGCCGCGCCTTCGAATAGCCCTTCGCCGCGGCTGCCTGGCGGGCCGCCTGCGCCACCTCGTCCGCCTTGGCGGCCTCCTGATTGCGCTCCTGCGTGAAGCCCGCGCCGATCCGCTCAACCGCGGTGTTCGTGAAGGTCCCCGGGCCGAACACCACCTTCGCCGCCTTCGCCTGGGCGATCTGCGTGCACACATGCGGCATCCGGTCGAGCCCGGCCGCCACGAGCTTCCCGTTCTGGACGATGCTCTTCGCCGGCACGTTCCCGGACAGGCAGCCCTCGAGCTTGATCAGCGTGTCGAGGTCCGACGTGAGGAGGGTGCGCTCGAGGTTGCCCTTCACGAGCACGACGACAGCGTCGTCCCCAAACTCCTTCTTGAACTGCTCGGTGTCCTTGAACGACTGCGACGAGCGGTTGACAAGCGTGTCCGTAGACGCACTCGGCTGAATCCGCAGCGCATACACCGCAGCAAGCACGGCGAGCAGACCAACAGCAGCGAGCACGGGAATGGGGCGCCGGACCACGAAGCGGACCAGGCGTGCGAAAGCTGCAGCACCCCTCATACGCCTAGGTTAGTGCGGCGTAGCGCGTCCGGCGCTGAGTGAAGTCATTGACCACACACACACCTAAGTCAAAACGCCCGAGCCTTCGCCCCTATGACCCATGACCCATGACCTATGACCTCGCCTCAAGGCGAATCAGGCGCAGCGGTCACATGCGGGTACTTCCCGCTCTGCCCGATCAGGTTGCCGAGCGGTGCCTGCTCCCTACACGGCGGCGATGCCACGTTCGCCGGGCCGTTGCCGCCGTAGACGAACTTGTCGATGAGGGCGAAGGTGTCCGGCGAGATCAGGCTGGTGATGGCGCCGACGCCTGGCAGCAGCGGATCGATCGTCTGCACCACGGTGGGCACCGGGTTGGTGGTGCACAGGTACGAGCCGAACACCTTGAGCCCGCCGCGGGCGAGGTCCAGGTAGCCGAGCGGCTGGAAGTACGGGTTGTTGCGGTTGCTCGCGATCCGCTTGGGATATGCGGCCAGCGCCTCCGGGTTCACCGGGTTCGTGGTGCGCAGGTAGTGCACCTGCTTCGAGTTGTCGGCCGCGGTGCAGCGCTGCACCGGCTTGTCGCACACCGCGGCGGTGGCCTGCGTGGCGGCGGCGTCGAGTGCGAAGAACGCGGCGGCCTCGTGCTTGTAGATGCCCACCCAGTCGAGGAACGGGTTGAGGCTGCGCAGGAACGGGTCGGCCTGCGCGAGCACCGGTCGCGTGGAGTCGAGGAATGACGACACCGCCGGCAGCCCGCGCTTGGACGCCTTCACGAGCGGGTGGATGTCCTGGAACAGCGCCTTCAGGTTCGGCGCGAGCTTGGCGGCGCTGATCAGCGTCGGCGAGAGCTGCCGCGCGGCCGGCCGCAGCTGGTTGATCAGCGGGTTCGCGTTGTTCGCGAACTTCGTGAGCCGCACCGAGATCGCGCGCGACTGGTCCTCGAACGTCGGGAACGCGATGAACGCCTGCTTGAGCTGCTGGTCGCGCGATGCCGTGGTCTGGAACACTCGGTTCGAGTTCGAGATGAGATCCGCGAGCTGCCCGTCGCGCTCGGTAAGCGCGTTGAACACCACGCCGGTGTTTCGAATGAGCCGCGACGTCGCCCCCTGCTGGCTGTGCAGCACCGCCAGCACCTTGTCCACGTTCTCCGCGAACGGCGTGAGGTTGCCGAGCGCGTCGTTCAGGTCCTGGCCGCGGCCCGTGAGCGCGATCCCCTCCTGCTGCATCCAGTTCTGGAACGCCAGTCGCGTCTTCGGGTCGAACGCGCGGAAGATCTCGTCGAGCTGCACCGTCTGCGCCACCTGGCCGTTCGCCAGCGTGCCGTTGTCCGGCAGCTTCGGCCCGGACCTGTTCCCCGGCGACAGCTCGACGTAGGTCTCGCCGAGGAGCGTCTTCTGCCGCAGGATCGCGCGCGTGTTCCGCGGGATCGGCGCGTACCTGTGGTTCATCTCGATCGTCACGGCGGTGAGCGGCTTCACCTGGCCCTTGTGCACCACCACCCTCAGGCTCACCACCTTGCCCACGTTCACGCCCGAGATGCGCACGTCGGCCTGATTGGCGAGCGTGGTGGCCTCCGGGAAGTTCACGGTCACGCGGTAGCCCTTGGCCCGCAGCGGCACCGGCCCGCCGAAGGTGATCCAGAGGTAGAGCAGGATCGCCACGCAGGAGACCGCGAAGGCCACCATCACGAGAATCCGCCCAAGGCTCGGTGCCTGCTTCTGCATCAGGGGCCCGCCGGAGGAGTCGGGGTGCCGGTGCACACCTGCTGCTGCGTCGGCGCGTTCAGCAGGTCGATCAGGACCTTGAGCTGCGGGTTGAGGCCCTCGATCGCCTGCAGCACGCCGAGGCTCGTGCAGTCCGTGATGAAGAGGCCGCGGCGCACCACGCCGTGCGCGTCCTGCGTCGAGAAGATCGAGGCGCCCGCGTGGTTCACCCACGCGGCCCAGTAGAGGAAGCCCTCCTCCGGGCCGGGCGGGTTGTAGGCCAGCTCGTTGAGCAGCACGTTCAGGAACTGGGCCGTGCGCGTGAGCCGCGGCGCCACCGGGTTGAGGTGCTGGGCCGCGATCCGCAGCTCGTGCACGGTCGGCTGCGCCTTCACCGAGAACGGCCGCAGCTGGTTCTTGATCACCGGGGTGGTCTGCTTGAGGAACGGGCGTGTGGCTGCGAGCGACGGGCCGAGTGCGCGCGCGCCCGGCCGCAGCGCCTGGAAGGTCGGCCCCAGCACCTGGGCGAGCTTGTCCGCCTTGGTGAGCGTTGTGCTGCCGGTTTGGAGCGTGCCGGGGAGGAGCTGGAGAGTCTCCTCGAGCTTCTGGTCCTCGCTCGCGATCGCCTGGAAGTTCGCATTCGACGCGTCCACGAGCTGCGTGAGCTGGTGGTCGCGGCCGGCGAGCGCCGTCGTGAGCAGCTGGAAGTTGTGGATCACCCGCTGCAGGTTCGCCCGTCGCTGCGAGAGGAGGCTGGTGAAGCGGGCGGTGTCACGCGCCGTCGGGTCGAAACGCTTGAAGGTCTCGCGAAGGTCGGCCGGGTAGCCCTTCGTGCCGAACGCCTGGCCGCCGGCGCTGATCAGGATCTGGAGATACGCGCGCGTGTCCGCGTCGAGGTTCGAGAGGATCTCGTCGAGGTTGACGTCGGGCAGCGTGTTCGACACCGGCAGCGTGCCGCCGTCGGGCACCGCGCCGGCGGACTTCGTACCGGGGTTCATCTCGATGTACATGTCCTTCAGCCCGGTCTTGGGCCGCAGGAGCAGCGTCGCGTTCTTGTAGACCGGCGCCTTGCGCTGGGACTTCTTGATCTTCATCTGCACGATGGCAACGCCGTTCTTGAGCTTCACGCCGCCGATCTCGCCGATCGGCACGCCGGCGATGTTCACGGTCTGCCCCTGCCCCGGCACGACGGCCTGCGCGGTCGAGAACTCGGCGTTGACCGTGTAGAAGTCCGTGCCCACGAACGGCACCCAGCCCGGCAGGAAGAGCCGCTGGTGGCCGAGTACATAGGCCGCCACCGCCAGCGCGATCACGAACAGGCCGATGATCGCCACGAAGTCGCGCAGGTGCTTGCGGATCGCCGTTCTCATGGACCGCTCCCGACCGGCGCGTTGTTGAGGTTCGGCAGCGCGTTCTTGTAACAGGCGACCTTGGAGTTGTAGGGCGGCTCGCGGCCCGGGAACTTCGGCTGGGTGCCGAGCGGCTTGCTCGCCGCGTTGCCGAACAGCTGGCCGCTCTGCGAGAGCCCCGTGTGCACGCTCTGGTCGCCGCCGCCCGGCTGGAAGCGCGTGTACTGGCCGTTGCCGTCGAAGTTCGAGGACTCGGAGGAGAGCCCGACCATCGCCTGCCAGAACTCCTTGTAGTTGGGGAGGCCCGTGGTGAGGAAGCCGTCCTGGATCGGCACGTCGCCCGTGGGCAGCACGAGGCCGGTGGCGCAGCGGTTGATCAGGTCGAGCTGCGGGATCAGCTTGATCGACTCGTCGGTCACGCCCGCCAGGTCGTGGATCGAGGGCCGCAGCTCGTTCACGAGGCCGCCGAGCTCCTGTGGCGAGACCAGCTTGCGCGCCTGCGCCACCCACGGGAACGAGGCGTTGATCGTTGCCGGCGTCTCGCGGACACCCGGCAGGATCTCGCGCGCCCACGCGCGCGTGGGCGGGAACGACTGGTTGAGGTGGAGCAGCGTGGAGTTCGCCTTCGTCAGCACCGGGCCGAGCAGGTGGATCGACTGCCGCAGGTTCGATTGCTGCGCCGCGAACGCTGCCACGGTGCGGTTGAAGTTGGTGATGAAGTCCTGCAGCACGCCCTCGTTGCTGTCGAGTGCGGCCGCCACCTTCTGCGTCCCCAAGATCAACTTCGACAGGTCATGTGGGTCCTCGCCGAGCGTGGCCTGGTTCACGAGCGCGACGCCGCGCAGCGCCCTCGGCGAGTAGTTGAGCGAGCGGTTGAGTGCCTGCGCCGCCGTGAGCCCCTTCACCGACGGCACCTGGTCCGCGTCCTCGCCCGGCAGCGGCTTGCCGTTGAGCGCGTCGCCATAGCCCTTCAGAAGCACCTGGAGGTTCGTGCGCGTGTCGGTCTGAAGCGAGCTCAGCACCTGGTCGATCTGCACCGGCGCACTCGTCTGCGTGACCGGGATCGTGCTGCCCGACCTGAGGTTGCGCGCGCTCGGGCTGCCCGGCGAGAGCTGCACGAAGAAGTTGCCCTCGAGGAAGAGCTTGGGCCTGACCTTGAGAGTCGCGTCCGAGTGGATCGGCAGGGCGTTGTTGTTCAGGCTCATGGTCACGAGCGCCGCGCCGGTGGCCGTGCCGTTCGCGTCCTTGTAGAGCTTCACGTTCTTCACGGTGCCCACGTTCACGCCCGCGATCCGCACGGGCGAGTTCGTCCGCACGTTCGAGGCGTTCTGGAAGACCGCGTTGAGCTGGTAGTGGTGCGTGAAGAACGGGACGTGCTTCTCGAACGCGAAGTAGGACGCGATCACGACCACCACGATCGCGATCAGCCCTGCGCGGAAGGGGCTCATGCCGGTTTTTTGGCCGCGGCGCATTACTTCACCTTCACCTGCCCGTCGGTGTGCGTGCCCTGGTTGCCGGGCACGTTGCCGATCACGGTCTTGCCCGGCGTGTAGACCTCGTTGCCGGCCTCGCACTCCTTCTCCTGGCCGGGCGAAGCCGTGTTCGGGTACGGGTTCGCGTGCAGGTGGTTGGCCACGTCGGGTCCGTTGGCGGGGGCGCTCGAAGGGCTGCCCTCGCTGTTCGGCCCCGTCGGCGTGGCGATGATGATGAAGCGCTGCCAGGTGCCGTTGCCGTCGCCGACCGAGAGCAGGCTCGAGATGTTGCGCAGGAAGAGCGTGATGTAGTTGCAGGTGGTCTGCACCGGCGTGAGGAACGCGAGCGTGGGCTTCAGCGAGCTGAACGTGTGGTTCAGCTGGTGCACGCCCTTCGGCACGAGCGGGTCGGTGGCGAAGCGCTGCAGGGCGCGGAAGGTGCCCTCCAGCTGCTTGTTCATCGCCGGCGTCTCCGGCAGGTGCTTGGCGCCGGCCGTGAGCGCATCGGCGAGCACGGGCGCCGTGCGCGGGAGCACCGCCACGCCTGGTCGCAGCTCCCTCATGAAGCCCGTGAGGTTGCGGATGAACGGGCGCTGCAGAGGAAGCTGAGCGGTGACCGTGTCGAGCGTCGGCGGGCCCTTCGCGATCGTCTCCTGGAGGAACGGCTTCGCAACGGCCGCGAGCGCGGTGAAGGTGGTGTCCAAATTCGTGAACAGGTCGGCCTGCGTCTGAGCCACCGGCGCGGTGATCGACGCCGCGCGGTTCAGCGCCGGGAAGAACTGGCGGAGCTGCGTCTGCGGCGCCGCGAGGTTCGCGGCCACCGGCTGGAGATTGGTGAACAGCGGCCGCAGCGCCAGAATCGCCTCGTTCAGGTCCTCGCCGCGTCCCGCGAGCGCGTCGCCGAAGCCCTGGAGCGAGCGCTGCTGCCCGGTTCGCGTGGGCTTGTTGAACATGTTGAAGATCTGGTCGATCTCCACCGGCCGCGGCTCAGCCTGCGACAACGGGATCGTCGAGCCGGCGGGATAGCCCGAGCCGGCGCGCCCCGGGGTGATTTCCACGTACTTAAGGCCGAGGGCCGAGCGCGGCCGCACCAGCACCGTCGAGTCGCGCGGCAGCGGCTCCACGCGCTTCTCGAGCTTCATCGAGATCACGGCCGTATCTACGCCGTTCGCGTGATGGCGAGGCTCGATGTTCGACACGGAGCCGACGCGCTCGCCGCCGATCCGCACGTCGTTGCCCTTCACGAGGTTGGCGGCGTTCGGAAGCTCCGCCTTCACGTTGTAGGTGGGCACGAACGGCAGGCCGTTGTTCGCGTTGTAGGCGAGGAAGACGGCCACGATCGTCACGAGCGTCGTCACCGCCCCGATCAGGACGGGGCTTCCGGCGAGAGATGCCGATCCGCGCCGTCCCACTACGGCCCCAGGAGGTAGTTGAGGGCGGGGGCGGCCTGGCCGAGCGCCGGCGACGAATCCCGCTTCGCGCCCGCCCGGATGCGGTTCAGCGCGGCCTGGCGCTGCTGGTTCGCGTTCGGGCTCGCCAGCTCGATGAAGCGCTGCAGCAGGCTCGGCTTCCGCGTGGCGGAGGTGTTCGTCTGGCCGCTCGTGGAGGGCGCGACCTTCTGGCCGCTCAGCGCCTTCAGGATCGCCGCGTGCGTGCGATCGAGAATCGGATCGCCGGTGGAGCTCGAGGATGAGCTCGCGCTCGCCGCTGAGGTCTTGTTGAAGTTCGCGAGGCAGTCCGGCGCGACCACCTTCGTGACGTAGGTCGAGCAGGCATTGAGGATCAGGCCGGCTCGCAGGTAATGGCTGATGCTGTCGAAGCCGTTGATGGCCTGCATCTGGAAGAAGATGTAGTCCATCAGCCTGTTCACGGCGCCCGTGGCGGAGAGGCTCTTCTGGAGCGCGTCGAGGTTCTTCGACACCGGGTCCGCGTTCACGGCGAGCTGCGCCAGGTCAGTGGCGATCGGCAATGACTTGACGAGCGCCGGGGTACCCACGGTCGTCGCCTGCCCGAGCGACTTCACCGCCGGGATCGACGCCTTCGAGAACGGGCCGAGCTCGATGATGAAGCGGTTGAACCCCGGCGCCGCGCGCCCGAGGTCCGTGATCACCGGAGTCATCTCATCGGAGAGCGCGCCGAGGTCGGTGAGCGTGGGCTTCAGCTGCCGCAGGAACGCGGGGAAGCGGTGGATCCCGGCCGAGATGTCGCCGCGCACGGCCGCCGTGGCCTGCGCTGTCCTGTTCGCCTGCGTGATGAAGTCCGCCACCTGCTGGCGGCGCGCGGCGAGCGGCTGCAGCACCTGGTCGGAGTTCTTCGCCAGGTCGGCGAGCGTGCGGTTCTGCTGGGCGAGGATGGCGAGCACCTTGTCGGTGTCGCGCAGCGCCGGGTTGGCGCGGTGGATCGCCGCATTCAGGTCCTTGCCGCGTCCCGCCAGCGCCGTGCCGAACTCGTTGATCAGGATCGACAGGCGCTCGCGCGTGGGCTCGCGCATGATGTCGCTGATCTCGTCGACGTCCACCGGCGAGCTCGTGTGCTGCACGCCGAGCAGGTGCTGCCCCTTTCCGTCGCCGTGCTTGATCGCGGGCAGCACCGGCGCGCGGGCGCTGCCCGGCGAGCACTCGGCGAACGTCTCGCCGATCAGCGACTGCGGCCGGATCGTGCAGTGGGCGTCCGTATGGAAGGGCGAGAAGCCGGCCCTGTTGATGTCGAGCACCACGGCGGCCTTGTTGTCCGGCGTGACGTGCAGCGAGGAGATCTTGCCCACCTTCGCGCCCGCCACCTTCACGTCCTCGCCCGGCACGGCGCGCACGTAGTCGAAGATCGCGCGCACCTGGTAGTTGCCGCCGCCTCCTCCGCCGCCCGCGCCGGTGCCGAACACGAGCACCACCGGCACCGCCACGAGCACGAGGAATATGAGCGCGAGCCGCCTCATGGGCCGGGCGGGACGGTCGAGGGATCACAGGTCGTCTGCGGCTCGCGGTACGGGTTGGAGCCGTCCGGCGCCGGCTGCGTGGCGCCGCCCGGGCACTTCTGCTGCCGGTGCGTCTGGAATCCGGCGAGCCGCTGCGACGCGGGCGCCGCGGTGAGGAAGGAGCCGCTCGCGTTGTCCGTGAGCTGGAAAGCGTTGAACATCGGCATGATGCGCGCGAAGTGGCCGTTGGCGTCGTAGTTGGCCGCGCCCTCCGCGAACTTGGTGAGCCAGCCGGTGAAGTCGGGCGCGTACGGCCGCAGGTAGTCCACGACAGGCTGGCCCTTCTGGAACGCCCGGATCGTCCGCGGGAAGTCGGCCTTCGCGAGGCTCGCGAGCTTCGGCTGCTTCGTCAGCAGCTCGATCAGGTCGTTGTTCGACCCCTTCGTGCGGATCAGGTGGCGCAGGTCCGTGATCGTCGGCGTGGCGTCGCGCACCAGCGGGCGCAGCTGCTTGAGGAACGGTGCGAGCCGCTTGGTCGCCGGCTTCGACGCGTTCACGAGCCTGTCGAGGTCGTCGAGCGTGGAGTTGAGGTCGACAAACGTGGTGTTCGCCTGGCGCAGCGTCTGCGGCAGCACGCCCAGCGCCTGCGCGAGCGACACGTTCTCGTCCCCGATTGCGCGCATCGTCGTGTTCGCGTTGCCCACGAGCGCCGAGAGGTCGTTGCGGCGGCCCGCGATCGTCGTGACCACGTTCGATGTGTCCGTGACGAACTTCTGGAACTCCACCTGGTCGCGCGCCAGCTCCTGGGTGACGAGCGAGGAGGTGGACAGCGTCGGCGCCAGGTAGCGGAGGCTCTGGTTGGCGAGCTTGCCCTTGCCCTGCAGCTGCTCGGCCGAGCCCTGGATCAGCTGCTGCAGGCCGTGGCGGGTGGGCTTGTCGAGGGTGTTGAAGAGCTGGTCGAGGTCGACCGCCGAGTTGGTGTTGTCGGCGCCGATCGTGCCGCCGTCGGGGATCTTGTCGCCCGAGTTCGGCCCGGGCTGGAGGGACACGTAGCGGTTGGCGATGCCCGACAGCGAGTTCACGCGGATCGTCGCCACCGTGCCCTGGTGGAGCGGCGCGAAGTCCCCGCTCACGCTGATCTTTACCTGCGCCATCCCGTTCGGAGCGAGCGAGATGTCGTTGACCTTCCCCACCTCAACGCCGCCGACCTCCACGAGGTTGCCCCTCACGAGCTGGCTGGCGTTCTGGAAGTCCGCCGTGACCTGGTAGCCGCCTCCGGTGCCGAACAGGAGCACGCCCAGCAGCACGACGGCTGCGATCACGGCAACTATCGCGATCGTGCGGGCAAGTGCCGTACCGGCCTCGCCGCGCCTTTGTCGCGGCGCGTTATGTGGAGAAGTGGGAGAGGGCAACGGCGAGTCTCATCGGTGGGACGCCTCCCGTTGCGTCCGCTGTGTGATTCGGGCGACGCATCGTGCGCCGTCTAGCCGGCAAAACGTTCCTACTCCATCCCGAGCGGGCCCTTGGCCTCGCCTGAGAGGAACTGCCGCACGAACTGGTTGTCGGAGTTGAACAACTCCTGCGCGGGACCGGACTCCACGATCCTGCCCTTCCACAGGATCGCGATGTACTCGGCCACGCGGCGGGCCGACATGATGTCGTGCGTGATCACGACGTAGCAGCCGCCGTTCTCGTCGTGGATCTCCTTGATCAGCTCGCACAGGAGCGCGGTGCGCACCGGGTCGAGCCCCGAGTCCGGCTCGTCGAAGAGCACGATCTGCGGGTCGAGCACGAGCGCGCGCGCAAACCCTGCCCGCTTGCGCATCCCACCCGAGAGCTCGTTCGGCATCTTGTCGTCCGCGCCGCCGAGGCCCACCTCCTTGAGCCTGCGGTTCACGATCTCCGCAATCTCGTCCTCGCCCTTGTCGGTGTGCTGCCGGAGCGGGAAGGCGACGTTGTCGTACAGGTTCATCGAGCCGAACAGCGCGCCGTCCTGGAACAGCACGCCGAACTTCTTCCGCATCTCGAACAGGTCGTCGTCGGCCATGTTCGGCACCGACTCGCCGTGCACGAGGACGTCCCCCTCGTCGGGGTACAGGAGGCCGACCATGTGCTTGATGCAGACCGACTTCCCCGTGCCGGACGGCCCGAGGATCATCGAGATCATGTTGTCGGGAATGCCGAGGTTGAGGCCGTTGAGGATCGTGTTGCGGCCGAAGCTCTTCTTGACGTCGATGAACTCGATCGCGTCCTCGGAGCCGTGGTCGCGCTGTTGCCCGACGTGGTACTGGTACTCGTCCTGCTCTTCGGGCGAACCATCGTCGTCCACCACCTGAGTGGGCTGGTCCTCGGGCTCGAGCTCCCCCTGCTCCTCCGTGCGCTCGTACTCCTCAGCCACTCCCTCTCCTTTCATCCGCCGATCGGCGCCCGTGGGTTCGAGCCCCAGAAGATCTGGGTGCCGAGCATCCCCACGAGGTGGACGCCCACCACGTTCAGCACCATCGACTTCGCGGTCGCGGTACCCACGCCCACCGGTCCCCCGCTGGCCGTATAGCCATAGTAGGCCCCGACGATCACGATGAAGGTGGCCATCGTCATCCCCTTGATGAGGCTGTACAAAAGGTCGGGCGGGTTCTGGAACATCCAGAAAATCAGGAAGTAGCCACCTGAGGACACCTCGCCGATCTGCTGCACCACCGCTAGGTAGGAGGCGAAGAAGCCGGCGCCGACGGCGGCGAGGTACATGAACGGCAGCACCATCCACGACGCGAGCAGGCGCGTGGCGCAGAGGAAGGTCATCGAGCTGATGCCCATCACCTCGAGCGCGTCGACCTCGTCCGAGATCCGCATCGCGCCGATCTCCGCCACGAGGCCGGTGCCCACCTTCGCGGCCATCATGTAGCCGAAGGCGTAGGGCATGATCTCGCGCAGGTCGCACCACGCCGAGAACACGCCGGCGTACGCGGGCGCGCCCACCGAGCGGTCGAAGTAGGCGCCCTCGATGCCGCACTGGAGGCCGAGGATGAAAGTGGTGCTCCAGATCACGAGCGTGGAGCCCAAGATCAGGATGCCGGCCTGGCGCAGCGCCTCGCCGAAGAACTTGAACACGCGCCCGCCGAAGATCTCGTAGAAGTCGCGCGCGGCGAACTTGGCGATGTCGCCAAGAGATGCGACCCAGTCGCGCGGAACCGTTAGCCAGGTCCGGCCCATTACTTGATCACCGAGATTTCGGGATGCGTTGCAAGCAGCGTCTGCGTGAACACGTAGTTGAAGGCGAAGATGCCCAGGAAGGCGATCACCACGCCCTGATTCACGGCTCGGCCCACGCCCTCGGCGCCGCCCGAGGCGGTCATGCCCTTGTAACAGGAGACGATCGCGATGATCGCGCCGAAGAGGGTGGTCTTGACAACGCTGCCCCACAGGTCGGTGACGGACGCGTTCGTGAGCAGTGTGGAGAAGAACGGCCCGAGCGGTGCCTTGAACGTGAGCGTGGCGAGGACGCCGCCGAAGATGCCGAAGATCAGCGCGTAGATGTTGAAGAGCGCGGTGACGATCATCAGGGCGAGGAAGCGCGGCACCACCAGGTTCTTCACCGGGTCGACGCCGAGCACCTGAAGCGCGTCGAGCTCCTCGCGGATCTTGCGCGCGCCGAGGTCCGCCGTGATGGCCGTGCCGGCCACGCCGGCGAGGATGATCGCCGTGACGAAGGGGGCGAACTCGCGGATCGTCGCGAGCACGAAGAAGCCGCCGAGGCGGTCGATCGCTCCGAACAGGATCAGGAAGTTGCCGGCCTGGAGGCCAGGCGCGCCATAGCCGAACGCGATGGTGGAGATCAGCAGCGGGAACCAGCAGAGCCTGAGCGCGAACAGGAACTGGTTCACGAACTCGCCGCCGTACGGGTAGGGCGGGCGCAGCGCCGACAAGATCGTCTTGCCGGTCAAGATCATCATGTCCCCTACCTGCTCGAGCAGGTTCTTCGTAGGTAGAAACGCTCGATCGGCTACTGCACGAACCACTCCGTCGGCTCCTCCCGTAAACAGGGCAGCAAGGGGCTCCCCTCTCCTCCGGCGGGTAAGACTACGGGATCGCCTGTGGGCGGGCAACCGGGAACCGTCGCGTACCCCACCTCGGAAAGTGCGCCGCGGCGCCCTTTGCCCGTGGTATGTTCCGCCCGCTTTGGACGCGAGGGGAGCGCAGGGAATGCGTGCGGGCGGCGTGGCGCTTGTTGCCCTCGCCGCGCTTGCCATGTCCGCATGCGGCGGAGCGCAGCAGGACGCGCACGAGCCGTCCGGCAAGTTCAAGGTCGAGGTGCACGGCAGCTTCCCGTCTAAGCAGAAGCTCGCCAAGCAGTCCGTGATGGTCGTGACGGTGAAGAACCTCGACAGCCGGCCGCTGCCGAACCCGTCCGTCACCGTCAACTCGTTCAACCGCAACAGCGCCCAGGCGGACCTGGCGGCCGCGAGCCGGCCGGTGTTCATCGTGAACCGCGGCCCGCTTGGCGGCAATACGGCGAATCAGAGCACGTCTGCCTTCGGGCGCGAGCTCAAGCCGGGTCAGGTGGCCACGTTCCGCTGGAACGTCACCGCGGTGCAGGCCGGGCCGTTCAGGATCAAGTACACGGTCTCGGCCGGGCTGTTCGGCAAGGCCGTGGCCGTCGATGCAACGGGCCACATCAACCCCACCCGCCAGTTCCACGGCGTGGTCAGCCAGGCCGCGCCGCACTCCACCGTCAACTTCAAGAACGGCAAGACGGTCCAGGGCGGCTGACGCGGCTCAGGCCGCGCGGCGCACGGGCACGCGCACTACGGGCGCGTCGTCTTCTCGGGTGAAGCGGTCGGCCAGTTCCGCCACCGCGTCGAGCGCGCGGCCCGCATGACCTTCGGCCACGCGGCCGAGCAGCGGCCAGGCGGCGAGCAGCTCGGTGCGCGATGCCGAGCTGTCGGCGCTCGCGCGCATCTTGATCGAGATCAGCGATCCGTCGGCGCCGTCGCTGCTCACCCACGCGGTCCAGCTGAGCTCCACGCGCCCGCCGTGCGCCAGCCGCCACACGAGCGCATGCCCGACGGCGCGGCGGGGCGCCACCTCGATGCGGTGGCTCGAGATCACTCGGTCCTCCACGCCAAGCGCGCTGAGCGCCTCCTCGAGCCGCGGCCGCGCCTCGAAGCGGAGCAGTGCCGCGTAGGTCTTGTCCGGGCCTGCGGCCACCGGCTGGCAGAAGTCTCTTGTGATGGGACGGTTCATCGTCAGCTCCGGTTATTGGTATGGACGGTGAACCAATGATCGCCGCGCGGTACCTCAACGGCATTGGGGCCAGCCAGCGTTTCGGCGGGGCGGTTAACCGGAGGTGGCGCCCCGAGCAGGCCCGAGTCCCGCAAGCGGCGGCAGGGCCGCGAGGGAGAGATATGTGAGCATCGCGGCCGCCGCAGCCGCCTGCTCAAACGGCTACCGGGAGCGTGGCCTTCTAGTCGCGAAATACCGCGGAGCGGCGATCCCGTCCTATCGTGGGGGCAGTGAGCACGCCGCGGCAGAGCACCCCATGGGAAGGCCGCGCCGAGCGGGCGGACCTGATCATCGTCGCGGGGATAGTTGCCAGCGGCCTCTACGCGCTGATCCTGCTGCCGCTCGTGCCGTCGCTCGTGGGTTCGCATCCGCTGCTGCTCGAGCTGATTCGCGGCTCCACCACCTCGATCGTGACCATGGGCGCGCTGGCCCGCACCGGACATGCGGACCTCGTGGTGGCGCTCCTGGCGAGCATCCCCGCGCTGATCGCATTCGACTGGGCGTACTGGTGGGCGGGCAGGCGCTGGGGCGCCGGCGCGTTGCACATGATCGGAGGCTCGCACCCCAAGGGCGTCCGCCGCGCCGAGCGCGTCCGGCGGCTGATGCACCGCTTCGGCCCGGCGGCGGTCGTGCTCGCGTATGTCCTCCCGGTTCCCACCGCGCTCGTCGACGCCGCCGCCGGCTGGGCGCGGATGCGGCTCGTGGTCTTCCTGATCTGCGACGCGATCGGCGCGCTCATCTGGACAGCTCTCCTCGTCGGCCTCG
>JAICJR010000315.1 GCA_025928345.1 Thermoleophilaceae bacterium
CGACATCGCGGTCGTGGTCGACCGGCTCGTGATGCGAGCGGACGTGCGCAAGCGGCTGGCGGACTCGATCGAGACCGCTGTGGGCCTGGCCGAGGGGATCGTCGAGGTGGAGCTGGTCGACTCCGGTGAGCTCAAGACCTACTCCGAGCGCTTCGCCTGCCTCAACTGCGGCACCTCGATGCCCGAGCTCGAGCCGCGCATGTTCAGCTTCAACTCGCCGCACGGCGCCTGCCCGCGCTGCACCGGGCTCGGCTCCCAGATGGAGATCGACCCGGAGCTCGTGGTGCCGGACCCGTCGCTGTCGCTCGGCGAGGGCGCCATCCTGCCCTGGTCCACCAGCGCGTCCAACTACTACGAGCAGATGACCCAGGCGATCGCGGACCGCTACGAGATCGACATGGAGACGCCGTGGGAGGACCTGGGCGAGGAGGTTCAGGAGTGCTTCCTCTACGGCACCAACGGCGACCGCATCTACATCTCCTACCGCAACCGCTACGGCCGCCGGCGCTCGTACACCACGAGCTTCGAGGGCATCGTGCCCAACCTGGAGCGCCGCTACAAGGAGACGGACTCCGAGTACTCGCGCGAGAAGATCGAGGAGTACATGTCGGTGCGGCCGTGCCCGGAGTGCCATGGGGCGCGGCTCCGGCCGGAGAGCCTGTCGGTGCTCATTGGCGGGCTCGGCATTCACGAGCTCACGCGGATGTCCGCCAAGCGGGCGATCGAGTGGTTCGAGGCGCTCGAGCTCACGGACACTGAGCGCCAGATCGCTCGGCTCGTGCTGCGCGAGATCGACGAGCGCCTGCGCTTCCTCGACAGCGTCGGGGTCGGTTACCTGTCACTGGAGCGCGCCGCGGGCACGCTCTCGGGCGGGGAGGCACAGCGCATCAGGCTCGCCACGCAGATCGGCTCCTCGCTCGTCGGCGTGCTCTACATCCTCGACGAGCCGTCGATCGGCCTGCACCAGCGGGACAACGAGCGGCTGATCGCCACGCTCGAGCGGCTGCGCGACCTCGGCAACACGGTGATCGTGGTCGAGCACGACGAGGGCACGATGCGCGCGGCCGACCACATCGTGGACCTCGGGCCGGGCGCGGGCGAGCACGGCGGCCACATCGTGGCGGAGGGCACGCCCGAAGAGGTGATGGGGGTGGACGAATCCGCCACCGGGCAGTTCCTCGCCGGCATGCGCGCGATCGAGGTGCCGAAGAAGCGGCGCCGCCCGAGCGGCTACATCGAGATCGAGAAGGCCACCCAGCACAACCTGCGCTCGGTCGACGCGAAGATCCCGCTCGGCACCTTCTGCTGCGTCACCGGCGTGTCCGGCTCGGGCAAGTCCACGCTCGTAAACGAGGTGCTCTACAAGGCAGTCGCCAACAAGCTCCACCGGGCGAAGATGCGGCCGGGCGCGCACAAGCGGGTCACGGGGCTCGACCAGGTGGACAAGATCATCAACATCGACCAGTCGCCGATCGGGCGCACGCCGCGCTCGAACCCCGCCACCTACACCGGTGTGTTCGACCAGATCCGCGACCTGTTCAGCCGCACGC
>JAICJR010000255.1 GCA_025928345.1 Thermoleophilaceae bacterium
GACCTCGGTCTCCCCCGGCTCGACGGCATCGACGTCTGCCAGCGCATCCGTGACTCGAGCGATGTCCCGATCCTCATGCTCACGGCCCGCGACGGCGTGGACGCGCGAGTGGCGGGGCTCGACTCCGGCGCCGACGACTACCTCGTCAAGCCCTTCGACCGTCAGGAGCTGCTCGCGCGTCTGCGTGCGCTGCTCCGCCGGCGGCCGCCGCGCGGCAGCGCCTTCCTGGTGGTTGGGGATCTACGCCTGAATCCCGATACGCGCGAAGTGCTGCGCGGGGACCGCCCGCTCGAGCTCACGTCCCGCGAGTTCGAGCTGCTCGAATACATGATGAGAAACGAGCGGCTTGTGGTGTCGAGGGAAGCGCTGCTCGAGAACGTCTGGGGCTACCAGGTTCTCGTGGAGACGAACACGGTGGACGTGTTCGTGTCCAACCTGCGGCGCAAGCTCGAGGCCGGCGGCGAGCCGCGTGTTCTGCACACGGTTCGCGGCGCGGGGTACGTGTTGCGCGCGGCATGAACCGCTTCGACAAGCTCCCGGTCCGCTGGCGGCTGGCGATCACGTCGGCGGGGCTGACGTTCGTGATCCTGCTGTTGTTCGCTGTGCTGGTGGAGGTCGTGACGGTGTCGCGCATGCGCTCCGACTTCGACAACGACCTGCAGGTCTCGGCACAGCAGCTTCAGGATCGCCTGCATTGGGAGCGGACGCTCGAGGGCTTCCAGCTCACGAGCCAGCCGGACGCCCTGGAGGCCGCCACGGCAGGCGGTGCCGTGATCAGCTTCATCGACCTCGCGGGACACCGCAGGACGTATGCGCCGTTCAAGCATCCGCCGAGCCTCGGCCCGCCGCGCTCCGGACTGCACGAGGTGAACGGCTACCGCGTCGTGACCAAGGCGCTGTATCCACCGCAGGGCGGTCCCGTGGGCTACATGGAATACGGCAAGCCGAGGGCCAATCTCGCGCACACGATCGGCCGCGTGCGGCTCTTCCTCATCCTTGGCGTGCTCGGCGGATCGCTGCTCGCATTCCTCGCCGGGCTCGCCGTCGCGCGGCGCGCCATGTCTCCCATCGCACGGCTCACCAGCGCCGCGAAGGACATCGCCCGGACGCGTGACCCGGGCGTCCATCTCCCGATGCCGGAGGCAGACGACGAGATAGCCGACCTCGCGCGCACGCTCGAACAGATGCTCGTCGCACTCGACTCCGCGCGCGGCGAGACCGAGGCGATGCTCGAGCGCCAGCGCGAGTTCGTGGCCGACGCCTCGCACGAGCTGCGCACGCCGCTCACGAGCATCCTCACCAACCTCGAGCTGCTCGAGGCCGACCTCGAGGGCGAGGACCGCGAGATCGCCGGCGCCGCGCTCCGCTCGTCACAGCGCATGCGTCGCCTGGTGGCCGACCTTCTGCTGCTCGCCCGCGCCGACGCGGGACGCCAGGTGCCCCACGAGCCCGTGAACCTCGCATCGATCGTGCGCGAGGCAGCCGCCGAGGTGGCGCCCACCGCGCTCGACCACGACCTCTCCGTGGACGCGGACGAGCCCGGCCTGATGGTCAGCGGTTCGGCGGACGAGCTGCACCGCCTGGCGGTGAACCTGATCGGCAACGCGGTGAGCCACACGCCGTCCGGCACCTCTGTGCACGCCTGCGTGCGCCGCGACGGCGAGGCGATCACGCTCATCGTCGAGGACACAGGCCCCGGTGTGCCGCCCGAGTTGCGCGACCGCATCTTCGACCGCTTCGTGCGCGGCGACGGCGACGCCGGCATCCGCTCGGGCAGCGGCCTCGGTCTCGCGATCGTGAAGGCTGTGGCGGACTCGCACGGCGGCTCGGTGCACTTGGAGAGCCCGGACGCAGGCGGCGCCCGGTTTGTGGTGACGTTGCCCGGGTCTCGGGTGTCGGAGCCGCTTGAAGTACCGGCGCGAGCCTAGTTAGACCTCGACCACCACCGGCAGCACCATCGGGCGCCGCTTGAGGTGCTCGTAGACGAAACGCGCGACGTCGTCGTGCAGGTGCGACTGGAGCAGGTCGATCTCGCGGATCTCCTCCTCCGCTGAGCGCTCGAGCGAGTCGTCGACCGCTTCGCGGATCTCTTCGAGGAGACCGTTCACGTCATCGGCGAACGGCACGCCGCGGAAGATGATCTCGGGCGGGGCGACCGAGCGGCCGTCCTGCTCGGAGATGGTGGCCACGACGATGAAGATGCCGTCGGCCGAAAGCATGCGCCGGTCGCGCAGCGCGATGTCCTCGATGTCGCCCACATCCACCCCGTCGACGAAGATCATGCCCGCCTGCTCGCGCTCGACGAAGCGGCCACCGCGCTCGTCGATCTCGAGCGGCAGCCCGTTCTCGCCGCGGAAGACCTCGTCGGGATCGATGCCCACCGATTCCGCGAGTTCGGCGTGCAGCCGGATGCGGCGATGGTCGCCGTGCACGGGCAGCACGTAGCGCGGGTGCGTGAGGTTGATCATCAGCTTGAGCTCCTCGGCATAGCCGTGGCCGCTCGCGTGGATCGGGGCGTCCTGTGGTGTGATCACGTCGGCGCCGAGGTGGAAGATCCGGTCGATCGTCTCGTTCACCGCCCGCTCGTTGCCCGGCACGGGCGTGGCGGAGAAGATCACCGTGTCGCCGCTGCGCAGCTCGACCTGCGGGTGGTCGCCATGCGCCATGCGGCGAAGTGCAGAAAGCGGCTCGCCCTGGCTGCCTGTGGAGATGACCACCATCTTGTGGTCGGGGAAGTCTTCGATCTCCCGGACGGGCACGAGCATCCCGTCCGGGATGTGAATGTGGCCGAGCCCACGGCCGATGTTCACGTTCTTGCGCATCGAGCGGCCCACGAGCGCCACCTTGCGGCCGAGCGACGCCGCGGCGTCCACCACCTGCTGCACGCGGTGGATGTTCGAAGCGAAGCACGTGACGATCACGCGGCCCTCGCAGCGCGAGAGCGCCTGCTCGAGATGCGGCCCCACGCTCGACTCGGAATCCGCGATGCCGGGGCGCGTGACGTTCGTGGAGTCGCCGCACAGGAGCAGCAGCCCCTCGCGCCCGAACTCCGCCAGCCGCGACACGTCCGCCGGCACGCCGTCCACCGGCGTCTGGTCGAACTTGTAGTCGCCCGTGACGAGCGTGGTGCCGAGCTCGCAGCTCAGCGCGACGGCGAACGCGTCCGGGATGGAGTGCGCCATCTTCACCATCTCCACCTCGAACGGGCCGCACTCGAGCGGCTCGCCGGGCTCCACCTCATACACCGGCATGTCCTTCAGCCGGTGCTCGTCGAGCTTCGAGCGCACCATCGCGACCGTGAGCGGGCCGCCATAGACGTTCGGCACGTTGGTGGCGCCGATCTCCCGCAACACGTACGGCAGCGCCCCCACGTGATCCTCGTGGCCGTGCGTGAGCACGATCGCCTCGATGTCCTCGGCGCGCTCGCGCAGGTAGGTGAAGTCCGGCAGCACGAGATCGATGCCGACCATC
>JAICJR010000247.1 GCA_025928345.1 Thermoleophilaceae bacterium
ACGCGATTGGTGGGCAGCGCCACGAAGCACTCCATCGGAGCGAGGCTTCCTTCGAGCGCGGTGACCACCTGGTCCATCGGGATCTTCGCCGGAGGACGCTGCAGGCGGTAGCCGCCGCGAGCGCCGCGAGTGGCCTCAACGAGGCCGGCGCGCTTGAGGTCGGCAACCACGTGCTCCAGGTATGAGAGCGGCAGCCCCTCGGCCTCCGAAATCGCCTTGAGCGACGTCGGAGAGCCGCCGTACTGGCGTCCGAGCTCGACCATGAGCCGAACGCCGTACTCAGTCTTCGCCGAGAAATTCATCGGCGGTAAATCCTACCAGCCAGGTCGGATAGGCAGCTTGACGCTGCTGGTGGTAAGCAGTACCTTACCGTTAGTGGTCACTTACCAAGCTGATGCGTGGACCGCACTCGCGGATCCCACCCGCCGCACGATCTTCGGGCGCGTGGCGGAGCGCCCGCGGCCCGTCGGAGAGCTCGCCCGCGAGCTGCCCGTGTCACGGCCTGCTGTCTCACAACACCTCAAGGTGCTGAAGAAAGCCGGGCTCGTGATCGACCAGCCGGCCGGCAACCGCCGGGTCTATCGGGTCGATCCGGACGGCCTCGCCGCGCTCCGCGCACAGCTGGATCGATTCTGGACCGCCGCCCTAGCGAACTACAAGGCCATCGTCGAGCAATCGACCGAGGAGGACTCATGACAACGCAAGCCGAGCAGACCTCGATCCACACCCACGTGGTCGTCGACGCGCCGCAGGAGCGCGCATTCCAGCTATTCACGGAGAAGTTCGACCAGATCAAGCCCCGCGAGCACAACATGCTCGGGGTGGACATCGCGGAGTCGGTATTCGAGCCGCGCGCCGGCGGTCGCGTGTACGACCGCGGAGTGGATGGGAGCGAGTGCCAGTGGGGACGCGTGCTCGCCTACGACATTCCGGAGCGGATCGTCTTCACCTGGGAGATCAGCCCTCAGTGGCAGCTCGAGACCGACCCGGAGAGGAGCAGCGAGGTCGAGATCCGCTTCATTCCGGAGTGCCCCGAGCGCACGCGCGTCGAGCTCGAGCATCGCCACATCGACCATCACGGCGACGGCTGGGAAGGCCTGCGCGCAGGCATCGCGGGCGATGGGGGTTGGCCGCTCTACCTCGGGCGCTACGTGCAGCAGGTCGACCAGGCGGCGTGATCAGCGCGCACTGGATTCGCTCGCCTGCGAGGCGGTGACGCTGGGCTAGCTCCTCCGAGAGGCGCGTCGGACCGCGTCCTCTCGGCGCGCACCGTGCGCGTACGTCACGGCGAGCGCCATCAGCGATCCCGGTATCGCCCAGAGCGCCTCGGCCAGGCCGGGCGGGTTGTGCAGCGGTATCCCAGGTGAGGGCAACAGGTAACCCGAGGCAAACGCGCCGGCAACCGCCGCCACGAACGCGCCGATGATGCCTCCGTAGAAGCGGTCCGGCACGAGGATGCACGCGTGCCAGATCGCGATGCCCATCATCACCCAGACGAAGACGCTCACGACCCGTCAGCTCCGTCCCAGTCGATCGCTTGGGCGGGATAGACAAGTACGGGGCAGGGGGCGAGGCCGAGAAGCTCGCTCGAGACGCTCCCCACGAGCGCTGCCTGGTGCGGGCGTTGCCCGCGCGAGCCGACCACGATCACCTCGGCGTCCACTTCGTCGGCGAGCTCGGCCAGGCGCTCCGCCGGGCGGCCGACGAGGACCTGGCGCTCCGCGCATTCGAGCCCCGCACACGAGCACTCCTCGCGGAGCAGCTCCTGGCCGGCCGCAACCTCGTCCACGCTCGTGTACGCGCTGGGCGGAGCCCATGGCTCGCTGCGGACGGGAAAGGGGGCGACGACGTGAGCCGCCACGAGGGATAGCCCGAGTCGATCGCTCAGCCGGTCCGCGGCCCGGAGCGCCGCGCGCGAGACGGCGGAGCCGTCGATGCCACAAACCACCGCGCCGCCGCTGCGCCCGTTCGCCCTTGCGGAGAACATGGCCATCAGGCGCTCTGCGGGACGATGGTCACCGGAACCTCGGAGTGCCTGAGCACGCCGTCGGCCACGCGCCCGATGGCGCCGCGCGCCGCAAGACCGGCGGACGCGCCGAGGACGATCTCGTCCGCTCCGCAGCGGGCCGCCGTGTCGAGCAGTGCCCTCGACGCCGGCCCGGCGACCACACGCACCTCGTACGAAACGCCGTCAGGTACGGCGGCCTCGATGCTCCGCAGGACGGCACGGGCCACGCTCCGGTAGGCACGGCCGATCTCCGCGGCAGCGGCCGGGACTCCGGCCGGCAGGGCGTGCACGACGATCAGGTATCCGCCGGGCCCGACCTGCCCGGCCGCATGCGCGAGCACCGCGCTTGCGGTTGCCGAGCCGTCGTGGCCGACCACCGCCGTGGGGCGCAGCCGCAGCCGGGCATCGCGCTGCGCGAAGTCGTCGACTCGATCCAGTGTCACCAATTCCATGCACTAGACGCTAAGCGCCATGGGGCGCGTCACCAATGGGGTGAAGCCCCAGTATTTGGCTCAGGCGGGCAGTAGACCGAGGTGCAGCCTGTCAGCGCCGGGGGCTCGTCCGCCTGAGCGGGCGGCAGGGCCGCGCGGGCCCGCGGCGGCGAGCCGGCCGTGGCCAGCGCTCGCCCCTACGGACAGGCCCGCGCCTCCGGACGCGCGGGGCCGCCGCCCGGCCGACGGGCATGACGACGCCCCCGGGGGCGGGCCGCGGATCGGGCGGTGGAGACGGGTCGTCGGGCGGCGGGTTGTGGGGCCCATCGCCATCGTCGCTCGACCAGAGACGACCCTCCCGCAGGAACAGCAGCAGCATGGTCGCGCCCAGCGCCATCACGCAGAGATGCAAGCCGCCGATGATCAGTATCTCTCGCACGCTCGCGCTACCGCAGCCGGGCCCATGATTCCGGCCACGGGGTCCGTTCCGGCATCGGAAAGCCGACGGAGCGGGCGCGCCTCCATCGTTCGAGCACCAAGACCACGTCATCGAGGCCCGCCTGCGCACAAATCCGAGCGAGCCGGGCTGCCGCTCGTTGCCGGTTCGGCGTCGCAAGTTCGGTGAGCGCGTTCAGCACGGTGCGGGCCTCTCCAAACTGAAGGTTGGGCGCGCTCAGAACCAGGCGCGCGTGCCACACGAGGGCTGCCTGCTCATAGCGCGACGGCTGGTCGTCGATCTCGGCGAGGCACGCCTCGAGTGCCTCGGGCAAAGGCAGCCGGGCGACCGCGGGCATTGCTCGTCGCGACGAGTGCTCCCTGACCCTGATGGACGGCTCCGCGGTCACGTACGCCATTTTGCGCTCCTCAGATGATTTTCACAATGTGCTTGTGAAAATACCATCTTTCTGGGGTGGCCGCAGGGCCCGCCAGGACTCAACGACGAAGGCCGCCCGGAGGCGGCCTTCGAAGCTTCTTCGTGATAGCGGGGGCGGGATTCGAACCCGCGACCTTCGGGTTATGAGCCCTTTGCTGGGGTTCTGGCGGCTTGCGGCTGTTCGGCTTATTGGCTCTGCAATACGGGTTTGGCG
This sequence comes from Thermoleophilaceae bacterium, assembly GCA_025928345.1. GTDB lineage: Bacteria > Actinomycetota > Thermoleophilia > Solirubrobacterales > Thermoleophilaceae > JAICJR01. The sequence continues at coordinate 3,528 of JAICJR010000247.1, forward strand.
ATCCTTGGAGGGTGCGCCTTCGCGGCTGTTTTCGGACGTTGTGTTGACCCGGCGTTGACCCGACGCAACCCTTCGCTTGCACCTGGGATGGGATCCAGGGGCTCGCCGAGATCGCGGTCGAGCAGGTGGACATACGTGTCGAGCGTGAAGCTGGGCGAGTGGTGCCCGAGCCAGCGTTGCACCTACACGACGTTGCGGCCCTGCGCGAACAGCCGCGACGCGACCGTGTGGCGGAAGGTGTGGAAGCCCGCCCACCCGACCCCCGCCTCCT
>JAICJR010000054.1 GCA_025928345.1 Thermoleophilaceae bacterium
CGGCGATCGAGTTCGAGCACGAGGTCGAGGACACCGAAGAAGTGGTCGAGAAGTTCAAGGACTTCCTCGATAACGTCACGCCGGAGGATTTCGCCGCTGGCGAATAGTTTTGTAGTGCGTAGTGGGTAGCGGGCAGTTGAACCTACGCACTACGCACTACGCACTTCTCGACTAGAGGTGTTCAGCGAACGCCAGGGCCTCTGCCCTCTTGCGGCACAGCATCAGCTTGATCGCCTTGCCCTGCGGCATCTTCCACAGGTGCGCCGCCTCGCGCTGTACCACGTGTCCTGACCCCTTGCTCGTGCCGCGCCACCAGCCGAGCACGATCACCTTGTCGTCGCCGAGGTCGATGAACTCGCCCGCGTGCACGATGAAGGGGCGCTCCCAGGCGCGGATCCAGTACTTCATCGCCTCGAGCAGCCCCTGGTAGCCGGGCTCGATGCCGATGTCCGGGAAGTCCGGGGAGAGCGAGAGCACGACATCGTCGGCGTAGGGATTCGAGCCGCCGTAGATCCCCTGGTCCCAGTCGGCGTAGATGGGCCGCAGGATCTCGATGTTGTCCACTACACGGGTGTCCGGCCGGCGTCCCGTTCGAACGCAAGCTCGAGCATCCGTTCCACGAGCGCCTCGAAGGCGATGCCGGCGGCCTCGGCGGCCTGCGGCAGCAGGCTCGTGTCCGTCATGCCGGGGATCGCGTTCGCCTCGAGGACGAACAGCTCCGAGCTGTCGGCGTCGAGCATGATGTCCACGCGCGCCACGCCGTAGCAGCCGAGCAGCTCGTAGGTGCCGACGGCGAGCGCCTGCGCCCGCGCGGTCACGGGCTCGGGCAGATCGGCCGGGCACACGAACCTGGTGCGACCGATCTCGTAGCGCGACTCGAAGTCGTAGAAGTCCTCCTCCTGTGGCACCGCCTCCACCACCGGCAGCGCCGACCCCTCGAGCACGGACACCGCCAGGTCGCGTCCGTGCACGTAACGCTCGAGCAGCACGCGGGTGTCGTAGGAGAACGCGGCCACGAGCGCGCCGGGCACGTCGGCAGCCGTGCGGGCGAACTTCACTCCAAGCGCCGACCCCTGCGCCGCCGGCTTCACGACGATCGGGAAGTCGAGCCGCTCCTCCATCGCGGGCAGTGCGCCCGCGGCTCCGAGATTCTTGAACGCGGTCTCGTTGAAGGCAAAGAACTCCGGCGTGGGGATCCCGGCCTCGCGCATCAGATGCTTCGACAGCACCTTGTCCATCGAGCGCATGCACGCCACGACGCCCGACCCCGTATACGGAATGCCGAGGATCTCGAGCAGCTCCTGCACCGTCCCGTCCTCGCCGCCCACTCCATGCAAAACGATGAACGCCGCCTCCGGCGCCTCGGACCGAAGCCGTTCCACCAGATCCGGCCCCACATCAATCGGGACCACGTCGTGGCCGAGCCGTCCGAGCGCATCCTCAACCCGCGCAGCCGACCGGAGCGACACCTGCCGCTCCAAAGAACTCCCACCCTTCAGAACAGCAATCCGCCCCATCAGCCAGAAGCCCGCCGCCGCCGCTCAGGCATACGAAGGATCTGACCGCCCGAACCCTCGGCCTCCGGCCTCCGGCCTCCGGCCTCTGACCTCTGGCCCCTGACCTCTGACCCCGTGAGCGTCCCGTACAGCGCAAACAGCTCCTCCAGCACCTTCCCAATGCGTCGAACACCCTCGCGAATCGTGTCCGCATCCGAAATCGAGAAGTTGAGCCGCATCGAATTCCGCCCGCGCCCATCCATGTACGCCTGCTCCCCAGGCACGAACGCCACGTTGTCGCGCAGGCAGCGCGCGAGCAGGTCCGTCGTGTCGATGAAGTCAGGCAACGTCGCCCAGATGAACAGCCCGCCGCCTGGCCGCGTCCACTCCGCCTGCGGGGGGAAGTGCTCTGCGAGCGCGTCGAGCATCGTGTCGCGCCGGTCGCGGTAGATCTGCGTCAAAGAGTCGACGTAGTCGCGCCAGCGCACCTCGCTGAAGTACGCCTGCACCATGAGCTGAGACAGAGTCGAGCTGCAGAGGTCGGCGCCGGCCTTGCCCTGGTTGATCTTGTCGAGCACCGGCGGCGGCGCCACCACCCAGCCGAGGCGGATGCCCGGCGAGAGGATCTTCGAGAACGTGCCCAGGTACATCACGAACACGCCGCCGTCGAGCGAGTGCAGCGACGGCACCGGGTCGCCCTCGTAGCGGAGCAGGCTGTACGGGTTGTCCTCGAGCACGAGCAGCTCGCGCTCGTGCGCGATCTCCACGAGCCGCACCCGCCGCTCGAGCGACATCGTCACGCCGGCCGGATTCTGGAAGTTGGGGATCGTGTAGATGAACTTGGGCTTGCGGCCCTCGCGGTCGAGCCGCGCGAGCGTCTCCTCGAGCAGGTCGATGCGCATGCCGTCCGAGTCCATCTCGATCTGCACGACGTCCGCCTGGTAGGAGGAGAACGTGGGCACGGCGCCCGGATAGGTGGGCGCCTCCGCCACAACCACGTCGCCCGGATCGATCAGCGTCTTCGTGACGAGGTCGATGCCCTGCTGGCCGCCCGTGGTGATCACCATGTCGTCGATGTCCACCGGCGTGCCATCCGCGGCCATCACCTCGGCGATGCACTCCTTCGTCTCCACGAGGCCCTCGGTGGGCCCGTACTGCAGCGCCTTGGCGCAGGACTCCGCCGCGATGCGGCCCGCCACCGCAGCGAACGTGTCCGGCGGGAAGGTGCCGGTGTCGGGCAGACCGCCGGCGAACGAGATCACCTCGGGACGCGCCGTGATCGCCATCAGGTCGCGCATCGCAGAGGACTTCATCACCCGCGTTCGGGTGGCGAAGAGTCCTGCGTAGCGTTCGAGGTCGCGCGAGGTGGAGCGCCTTGGCTCCATGGGCGGACGTTCGCCGCCTGGCCCTTGGTCCCTCCCCGCGCCCTGGCGTGGATGGTCCTCTATCGTCATGGCCGCTTCACGGAGCGTACCGACCATGAGCCTCATTCTCGATATCGGGCAGGGCGCGGGGCTTGCCGGCTCGAGCGGCATCCGTCCCTTCTTGCCCCCGCTTCTGGCGGGCGCGCTGGCGCGCGGCAACATCGGTGTCGACTTCACAGGGACGAGCTACGCCTTCCTCGAGAGCCCCTGGTGGCTGGCTCTCGTCTTCGCGCTCGCCGTGATCTCCTACCTGGTCGAGCGCAACCGGCCGACGATCGCCACCTCACGCCAGGCCGAGCTCGTACTCGGCGCGCTGGGCATCGCGTTCGGCGCACTTCTCTTCGCCGGTTCGCTCGCCGACGGGAACCACACGAGCTGGCCGGGACTCATCGGCGGCGTGGCCTGCGCGCTGCTCGGCTTTGCGGCGCTGGCGGGCCTGCTCAGGCGCACGCGCCGCCGGCTCGACGCCTCGGCCGCATCCTTCCTAACCGCGTACGCCGACCTCGTCTCGCTCGTCCTCGCCGGGCTCGCGATCCTGTTCCCGCCGATCGCCTTCGTCGCGCTGGCGGGCTTCGTGCTCCTTCTCATCACCGGGCAGAAGTCGGGCGGCCAGAAGTACGAAGGCCTTCGCATCCTTCGCTAGTGGTGGCGGCCTAGTGCCGAAAAAGCTCGTCCTCGCGGTCATCGACTCGCTCAAGCCCGAGCTGCTCGACCGCGCGATCGCGGAGGGTCGCGCGCCCGCGCTCAAGGCCGTGGTGGAGCGCGGCACCTACGTGCGCGAGTGCGTGTCGTCGTACCCGTCCGTCACGCCCGTGGCCTCCTCTGCCATCGCCACCGGAGTGGGTGCGGACCGCCATCACATCCCCTCGATGAACTGGTACCACCGCGGCGAGGCGCGCTACGTCGAGTACGGCTCCTCGTTCCAGGCCACGCGCGCGTTCGGGATTCGCCGCTCGCTGTACGACACGGTCTACAACATGAACATGGCCCACCTCAGCCGGGCCACGCCCACGGTCTACGAGCAGCTCGAGGACGCGGGCTATCGAACCGCCTGCACCACCTTCCTCATCTATCGCGGACGGAAGCGCCACCGCCTGGCGGAGGAGGGCGTGTATCCGGCGATCGCGCGGGCCGCCCAGTTCACCCACGCCGTCTACGGGCCCACCGAGCTCTTCTACGCCGACATCTTCCAGTCGCGCAAGACGGGCTGCACGTCGATGCTCGGTCGGCCGGGCCAGCGCGACCAGCACACCGGCTGTGTGGGCGCCTACCTCGTGGAGAACGACCTCTTCGACTTCATGCTCTTCTCGCTTCCCGACAACGACACCTACTCGCACAAGAACGGCCCGTACGCGCAGGTGCAGTCGATCGCCGGCGCCGACCGCGCGCTCGAGCGGATCATGCACGTGGCGGGCGGGCCGGACGCCTTCCTCGACGAGCACGCGGTGATCGTGATGTCCGACCACTCGCAGACGAGCGTGGAGGACCGCGTGAACCTGATGCACGCGTTGCCGAACTGGCGCGTGCTCACCCCGGCCGACCCGGCACCTGAGACCGCCGAGGTGGCGGTATCGCCGGCCGCGCGTTCGGCGATGGTCTACGTGCTCGACCCCGAGCGGCGCGACCAGGCGCGTCCGCGCATCGCGCGCGACCTGCAGGCCGTGGACGGGCTCGATCTGGTGGTGCATCTCGACGGCGACGAGGCGGTGGTGTGGAGCGAACGCGGCGAGCTGCGCTTCGCGCCGGACGGAGAGCTCGAGGACGAGCGCGGCCGGCGCTGGAGCGTGGAGGGGGACGAGAACGCGCTCGACCTCAATGTGGAAGACGGACGCGTGTCCAGCCGCATCTATCCGGACCCGCTGGGAAGGCTCTGGTCTTCCTTAACGTGTCCTAATTCTGGAGATGTATTGATATCCGCGATGCCCGGGTACGAATTCGTAGACTGGGGTGGCACCGACCACGTGGGTGGCGGAAGCCACGGGTCGCTCCACAGGGGCGATTCGCTGGGCGTATTGATTTACGCGGGAACCGGCCCCACAGTTGATCTTCAGCGGCAGTGGTCGATTGAAGACGTGACCCCAATGGTGCTCGACCACTTCCAGGTGCCCTCGCGATGAACGCAACCGAACAACCCATCCCCACCCCTCCCCGCGTGCACACGCGCGTGCGCCATGGGATGCGCAGCACCGAGAACTGGATCCAGCTGTTCAAGTTCGCGTGTGTGGGCGGGACCGGCACGGTCCTTAACCTCGCGGTGTTCTCATTGCTCGCGGTGGGCCTCGGCGTGCATCACCTCGTGGCCGCCACGATTGCGTTCCTTGTCGCCGTCACCAACAACTTTTGGCTGAATCGCCACTGGACCTTCGGAGCCCGCGACGGCCACGCCGGTTTCCAGGCCGCGCGCTTCTTCACCGTCAGCGTGTTCGCGTTCGCGATTCAGCTCGGTGTGCTCGAGCTGCTCGTGACGAGCTTCGGCGCTCCCAAGGTGCTCTCCCAGGCGGTGTCGCTCGTGATCGCCACGCCGTTCAACTTCCTCGGGAACAAGATGTGGAGCTTCGGCCAAGGCCGTTAGCGCTCGCGGCCGCAGTCGCGCTCCTCTTACTCGTCGCCTGTTCGACCGCCTCGGCGTCCACCACGGGCACCTCGGCGTTCCCGTCGCTCACGGGCATCCCGGTCAATCAGTCCAAGGCGCCGTCCGGCTACCGGCTCACGCCCGCGCAGGCGATCGCGATCGCGGAGCGCGCGCCGAAGATCGCGGACGAGTTGCGCCGCCACCCGCACCTCACGCCGGCCACCTACACGGAGAGCGGCGGGCGCTGGCAGGTGAGCTGGTTTGCCGGCACCAAGGAGATGGCGCAGGCGATCGTGGACGACCGCTTCGGCGCCGTTACGGAGAGCTGGACCGGCTACCAGGTGGCCTGGCGGATGGCGCGCGGGTACCCGGGCGCGTTCGGGCGCAAGTTCAACGCCACCTACGTCTGGCTGCCGCTCGGCATCCTGTTCCTCCTCCCGTTCCTCGACCCGCGCCGGCCGTTCAGGCTCCTGCACCTCGACCTGCTCGTGCTCGTGGCGTTCGCCGTGTCCCACTTCTTCTTCGAGCGCGGGAACATCGGGGTGTCGGTGCCGCTGGTCTATCCGGTGCTCGTCTACCTGTTCGTGCGGATGGTCGTGGCGGGCTTCCGGCGCCGCGGCCGGCCACCGCCGCGCGGCCGGCTCATCCCCGTCCTGCCCGTGTGGGTGCTGGGGGTCGTGCTGCTCGGCCTGATCGGGTTCCGCGTGGCGCTCAACATGGTCGACTCGAACGTGGTGGACGTGGGCTACTCGGGCGTGATCGGCGCGCACAAGATCGTCCACGGGCAGGCGAGCCAGCTGTTCGCCGGCAGCTTCCCGTCGGACAACGTGCACGGCGACACCTACGGCCCTGTGAACTACCTGGTCTACATCCCGTTCGAGCTGATCTGGCCGTGGCACGGCACCTGGAACGACCTGCCGGCCGCCCATGCGGCCGCCATCGCGTTCGACCTGCTCACGATGCTCGGGCTGTTCCTGCTCGGCCGGCGCCTCCGGGCCGGCCCGGAGGGACGCAACCTCGGCATCGTGCTCGCGTACGCGTGGGCGGCATACCCGTACACGCTGTTCACCCTGGCGAGCAACTCGAACGACACGATGGTCGCCATGTTCGGCGTGTACGCGCTGCTGGCGATCACGTCGCCGCTCGGACGCGGAGCGCTCACGGGCCTCGGCGCTGCTGCGAAGTTCGTCTCGCTCGCGCTCGGGCCGCTCTTCGCTCGCGGCACCGGGAAGCTGTTCTCGAAGGGCACGCTCGAGGCCGGACTCGCGCTGGGCGTTGTGTTCGTGCTCGCGTTCCTGTTCTTCATCCCGAGCGGCGGCGTGCACGCCCTGTACGAGCGCACGCTCGGCTACCAGATCAACCGCCCCTCGCCCTTCAGCGTGTGGGGCCAGGCCCACTCACTGAACTGGCTTCACACCGTGGTGAAGGTGATCGCGGTGGGGCTCGCCGTGCTCGTGGCGTTCGTCCCGCGCCGCCGCGACAGCGTGACCATCGCCGCGCTCGCCGCCGCCGTACTGCTGGCGTTCCAGATCGCGGCGGGCCACTGGTTCTATCTCTACATCGTGTGGTTCACGCCGTTCGCACTCGTGGCGCTCTTCACGCCGTACGTGCCGGTCACTCAGCCGGAAGCAGAATCTGCTCGATCGAACGGGCGCGGCCGTCTTCTCCCGCTTCGATCGCCACGCCCATCACCCACGGGTCCTCGTCTGAGGTCTCGAACTTGACCGGCATCATCGTCTTGAAGCGCTCGAGCACCTGCTCGCGCTTCACGCCGATCACGCCGCCGCGCGGCCCTGTCATTCCCACGTCCGTGATGTAGGCGGTGCCGCCGGGCAGGACGCGGCCGTCGGCGGTGGGCACGTGCGTGTGCGTGCCGAGGCAGGCGGTCACGCGGCCGTCGAGGTGCCACCCCATCGCCACCTTCTCGCTCGTCGCCTCCGCGTGGAAGTCCACGAGGATCCAGTCGGCCTTGCCGCGCAGTTCGGCCAGGATCGCGTCGGACTCGCTGAAGGGCGAGCGGGCGGCGTCGAGGAACACGGTGCCCGACAGGTTCACAACTGCGAGGCGCCCGGCTTCCTTCTCCACAACGGTGTAGCCGTGCCCCGGGTTGCCCTTCGGGTAGTTGGCGGGGCGCACGATCCGGTCCTCGCGGTCGAGGTACTCGTACACCTCGCGCTGCTTGTAGGTGTGGTTGCCGAGCGTGATCGCGTCGACGTCCCCGTCGAGCCACTCGCGCGCGATCTTCGAGGTGATCCCGAGCCCGCCCGCGGAGTTCTCGCCGTTCACCACGAGGAAGTCCGGCTCGTAGCGGTCGCGCAGCTTCGGCATCACGGCCTCGAGCGCCCGCCGGCCCGTCCCTCCCACCACGTCCCCGATGAACACGAGCCGCATGAACCTCGATTCTGGCATCCGCACTACCGTTGGTGCCGATGCGTGAATCGGTCCAGCCCATGGCGACCGAGCGCGGACTGGTCCTCGAGGCTCGCGACATCGTCAAGCGCTTCGGCGACCGCGAGGCGCTCAAGGGCGTCTCGCTCGGGGCGAGCGCGGGCGAGCTCGTGGCGATCATCGGGCCGAACGGCGCCGGCAAGACCACGCTGCTCTCGATCCTCGCGGGCATCCAGCGCCCCGACGGCGGCAGCGTGAGCCGCTCTCCCTCCGAGATCGGCTGGGTGCCTCAGCAGGCCGCCGTGTACGGCAAGCTCACGGTGGCGGAGAACCTGCGCCTGTTCGCCCGGCTCGAGAAGTGCCCGGACGTGGAGGTGGTGGTGGACCGCATGCTCGACCAGACCGGGCTCGGCGACCGGCGGGACGATCCGGTGGCGGAGCTCTCAGGCGGCAACCGGCAGCGGGTGAACATCGCGATCGGGCTGCTCGCGGCGCCCGAGGTGCTGCTGCTCGACGAGCCGAGCGCCGCGCTCGACCCGCGCCAGCGCGCCCGGCTATGGGAGTTCATCGGGGCTCTGGCCGCCGGGGGCACGACGGTCATCTACTCCACGCACAATGTGCAGGAGGCCGAGCGCTACGCCGCGCAGGTGGTCGTGCTCGCGGACGGCGAGCGGCTCTTCGCCGGATCGCCGCGCGAGCTCGAGCAGACGGTGGGCGCATCGGACCTCGACTTCGAGGAGGCGTTCGTCGCCTTCCTCCGCCAGCGGGGCCACTGAGCACGATGCGCTGGCTGCTCCTCAAGGACCTCCAGATCCTGCGGCGCTCGCCGCTGCTCGTGGCGCTGCTCGTGCTCTACCCGATCGTGATCGCGGTGCTGATCGGCTTCGCGATCTCACGCGGTCCCGAGAAGCCGCGCGTGGCGTTCCTCAACGAGGTGCCGCCCGCCGCCAGCGAGCTCGACCTGAACGGCCAGAAGATCGACGTGTCGAAGTACGGGCAGGAGATCTTCAGCCGGATCGACCCCGTCTACGTGAACAGCGAGAAGGAGGCGGTGGCCAAGGTCAAGTCGGGCGACGTCCTCGCCGCGCTGATCATCCCCGCCGACCTCACGCAGAAGCTCGAGGCCGGCACCGGCCCGGCCACCGTGCGCGTGTACTACAACGCCGAGGACCCGGTGAAGGCGCAGTTCGTGCAGGACACGATCAAGGCCGAGGTGCAGGACGCCAACACCGCGCTCACCAAGCAGTTCACGAAGATCGCGCTCAACTACCTCGACCTGATCTCGAAGGGCGGGCAGATCTCGATCTTCGGGAAGACGTTCGACGTGCTCGGGCTGGCGAAGGCGCAGGCGATCGTGCAGGCCTCGCAGGCGTCGCTGCCGGCCAACTCGCCGCTCAAGAGCCAGCTGGGACAGGTGGCGAACTTCGCGCGTCTCGCGCGCGACAACCTCGACCTCTCGAACGGCGTCCTCGCCGCGGTGGGCACGCCGATCCGCGCGGACCAGAAGATCATCAACGGCGGCACCACGCCGCTGGACGCGTTCGCGGTGGCGATCGCGGTCACGGTGTCGCTCATGTTCGTCACGCTGCTGCTCGCGTCCGGGATCCTGGCGCTCGAGCGCGAGGAGAACGCATTCCTCAGGCTGGTACGCGGGCTGGTGTCCCGCACCGGGCTGCTGGCGGAGAAGGTGGGCCTCGCCGCGATCTGCGCGATTGCCGTCTCGCTCCTGATGCTCGCCGGCATCACGCTGTTCGTCTCGCTCGAGTGGGGCCGCTTCCCGCTCTGGCTCGTCGCGCTCGTGCTCGGTGGGCTCGGCTTCGGAGCCATGGGCGTGGCCATCGGCGGCGTGACCAGGGAGGTGCGCGCGGCGTCGCTCCTCGCGTTCATGATCTCCCTCCCGATGGCCTTCCTGGCCCTCGTCCCGTCGGGCGCCGTTTCATCGGGCCTCTACAACGTGATCAAAGTCATCTCGGCGCTCTTCCCGTTCAAGCCGACGCTGGACGCTCTCAACTCCGCGCTCAACAAATCGGGAAGCATCGGCATGCCGCTGCTCCACCTGGCGATCCTCACGCTGGCGTTCGGCGTGATCGCACGGCTGTCACTCCAGCGCTTCGCCTAGCGCGCGGCGCGCCCTAGACTGATCGGCATGGCGTTTCCTGCAACGCGCCTGCGGCGCTTGCGCAAGACCGGCGTCCTACGCGAGATGGTTCGCGAGACCGAGCTCTCGCCCAAGCATCTCGTCTACCCGATGTTCGTCGAGCTCGGCACGGACAGGCGCACGCCGATCGACGCGATGCCGGGCGTTGACCGGCTCTCGATCTCCCATGCGGTGGACGAGGCAGGGGAGGCCAAAGCGCTCGGAATTCCGTCCGTGATCCTCTTCGGCATCCCGGCCGAGAAGGACGAACAGGGATCCGGCGCGTATGACGACGAGGGTGTGGTGCAGCTAACCGTTCGTGCGATCAAGGAAGCGCACCCGGAGCTCGTGGTCATCACCGACGTGTGCCTGTGCGAGTACACGTCGCACGGTCACTGCGGGGTCGTGCGCGCGGACGGCGTTGTGGACAACGACATGAGCGTGGAGCTGCTCGCCAAGACCGCCATCTCGCACGCCGCAGCCGGCGCCGACATCGTCGCGCCGAGCGACATGATGGACGGCCGCGTGGGCGCCCTGCGAGCACAGCTCGACGCCGAGGGCTACAGCGAGACGCCGATCATCGCCTACAGCGCGAAGTTCGCATCGGCCTTCTACGGACCGTTCCGCGAGGCGGCCGAGTCCACACCCGCGTTCGGCGACCGGCGCTCGTACCAGATGGATCCGGCCAACTCGGACGAGGCTGTGCGCGAGGCGCTGCTCGACGTGGAGGAGGGTGCCGACGTGGTGATGGTCAAGCCCGCGCTGCCCTATCTCGACGTCATCCGCCGGGTGAAGGAGGCGACGCTCCTACCGGTGGCGGCCTATAACGTGAGCGGCGAGTACTCGATGCTCAAGGCCGCCGCGGCCGCTGGATACCTCGACGAGCGCACGGCCGTGCTCGAGGCGCTCACCGGCATCCGCCGCGCGGGCGCCGACATCGTGATCACCTACCACGCGAAGGACGTAGCGCATTGGCTTCAGTGAGAACCGGCAACTACCAGCCGAAGACGCGGCAGCGCCGCGACGGCGCCGCGGTCCCGCTCGACGAGCTCGACAAGCGGCTGCTCAACCTGATGCAGGGCAGCTTCCCGCTGGCGCCGCGTCCGTATGAGGAGGTCGCGCGGCTCGCGGAGGTACCGGAGGACGAGGTCCTGAAGCGCGTGGAGCGCCTGCTGCGCGAGCGCATCATCCGCCAGGTCACGCCGATCTTCGACACGCGCGTGCTCGGCTACAAGTCGATGCTGGTGGCCGCGAGCGTCGACCCCGAGAATCCCCACCGCGCCGCGAAGGTCGTGAACTCCCATCCCGGCGTGTCGCACAACTACCTGCGCAACCACGACTTCAACATGTGGTTCACGATCGCGGTCGAGCCGGATTCGAAGCTCGGCCTCGACGGCACGCTCGACGTGATCCAGCGCGAGACCGGCGCCGAGTCGATCCGCCAGCTGCCCACCCTGCGCCTCTTCAAGATCCGCATGGATCTCGAGATGGAGCAGGGCACCGAGGCGCTCCAGAAGGCGGCGGCCGATAGCGAGTACCGCGAGCCCGAGCCGATCGAGCTGAGCGAGCTGGACGTCGCGGTGATCAAGGCGCTTCAGGGCGACATGCCGGTGGTGTCTGAGCCGTATGCGCCGGCGGCCGAGCAGCTCGGGATCGCGCAGGAGAAGCTGCTCGAGCACCTCGAGTCGATGCAGGAGCGGCGGGCACTGCGCAGGGTCGCCGCGATCCTGTTCCACCGCCGCGCCGGCTACTCCGCCAACGGCATGGGCGTGTGGAAGGTGCCGGAGGACCGCGTCCTCGAGTTCGGCCCCCTGATGGCCTCCTTCCGAGGCATCTCGCACTGCTACGAGCGCCCAACCTACGCGGACTGGCCCTACTCGGTCTTCACGATGGCTCACGGCCGCTCGAAGGAGGAGTGCGACGCGATCCTCGACTCGATCGAGGAGCGCACCGGCATCCACGAGCGCGCCACGCTGTACAGCTCGACGGAGTTCAAGAAGATCCGTCTCCTCTACTTCACGGACGACTACAAGCGCTGGGAGGCTGAGCACTCCTGAGCGCGGGCGAGGGCACGGCTACTCGCTCCGAGGAGCTGTACCGCCGGGCGCTCGAGCTCTTGCCAGGCGGGGTGAACTCCCCTGTGCGGGCCATGCGCGCCATCGGGCGCGACCCGCTGTTCATCGAGCGCGGCGAGGGGCCGTGGATCCACGACGTGGACGGCAACCGCTACGTGGACTACGTCTGCTCGTGGGGGCCGCTGATCGCCGGGCACGCGCACCCATCCGTGATCGCCGAGATCCTCGGGGCAGCCGCGCGCGGCACGAGCTTCGGCGCGCCCACCGAGGGCGAGGTGGAGCTGGCGGCGGAGGTGGTGGAGCGGGTGCCGAGCGCCGAGATGGTCCGGATGACCTCCTCCGGCACGGAGGCCTCGATGAGCGCGATCAGGCTCGCGCGGGCGGCCACCGGCCGGGATCCGATCCTGAAGTTCGCGGGCGCCTATCACGGGCACGTGGACGGCCTGCTCGCCGAGGCCGGTTCGGGGCTTGCCACCCAGGGCATCCCGTCCAGTCCCGGGGTGACGAAGGCACAGGCGGCGGACACGATCATCGTTCCCTGGAACGACCGCGAGGCGGTGGAGCAGGCGCTCGAGGAACGCCCGCCCGCGGCGATCCTGTGCGAGCCGTTCCCAGCCAACATGGGCCTCGTGCCTCCGGCGCAGGGCTTCCTCGAGTTCCTGCGCGAGGCGGCCGACGCCGCCGGCGCGCTGCTCATATTCGACGAGGTGATCACGGGCTTCCGCGTGTCGCGCGGCGGGGCGCAGGAGCGCTCCGGCGTCACGCCCGACCTCACGATTCTCGGCAAGGTGATCGGCGGCGGCCTGCCCGCCGCCGCGTACGCGGGCCCTCGCACCTTCATGGAGATGGTGGCGCCGGCCGGCGACGTGTACCAGGCGGGCACGCTCTCCGGCAATCCCCTGGCCGTGGCCGCCGGCCTCGCCACGCTCCACCTGCTGGACGACGCCGCATACCTGCACCTCGAGCAGACCACGCGAGCGCTCGCTCAGGGCCTGTCATCCGCAGCCATCGAGGCGGGAGTGCCGGCCAAGATCACGTGGGCCCCGGGGCTGCTAACGCTGTTCTTCACGCCCAGCGAGATTGACGATCTGGCCGCTGTGCGCGGCTGCGACATGAACGCCCACGCCGCGTTCTGCCGGGCGATGCTCGAGCACGGCATCTACCTGCCGCCCTCGCAATACGAGGCGTGGTTCCCCTCGCTCGCCCACGGCCCGGAGCAGCTCGACCAGACGCTCGAAGCCGCCGCCCGCTCGTTCGCCGAGATGAGCGGATGAACCTGCTCGCCGAGGTCACGGAAGCGGCGGACTCGGCGCTGCGCGACTACGCCGTTCAGGACCCGGGGCCCGGCCGCTTCAACGGCTCGAACGGGCTCGGCCGCGAGCGAGCATTCGTGCTCGAGGCGGTGTACGAGGGTTACCTCCTCCACTACGAGACGCCACGCGCATTCAGGGGCATGGACGCGGACCTCCGCCTGCTCGCGGGCGACTCGCTCTACGCCCTCGGACTCGAGCGGCTGGCCGCGTGCGGAGACATCGAGGCGGTGCGCGAGCTGTCGGACCTGATATCTCTGTGCGCCTTCGTGCAGGCCGAGGGGCGGCCGGAGCTCGCTGAAGAGCTCTGGCGGGCCACGACCCGCGCCCTTTCCGGGGACGGGGGTCAGGGGGCCCGAGAAACCCTCTCCAGAGCCTTGTAACGACCGTATTTATGTTGACTGTAGAGTTCCGCGGGCGTTAAATCCGTCCCCCTCAGACGTGGCCGATCCCAGCAAGAAAAAGCGCTCTCCCTACACCAAGGACCGTGGTGCCCTGGGTGCGTTCGAAGGGGAGACGATCACCCGCCGCCGCTTCGTCACAGGCGGCGCTCTCGCGGCCGGTGGCGTGGCCACCGCCGCCGTCGGCCTTCCCGCTCTCGGCTTCGCGCTCGGCCCGATCTTCGAGAAGACCGTCCGTGAGGGCTGGCAGGACGTTGGCCCCGAGACCGACTTCAACCCGAAGACCTACGTGCCGAAGGTGATCACGATCGTGGCGGACATCGGCGAGGCCGGGAAGACCACGATCTACGTGCGCAAGGCCACGCCGGCCGACCGCAGCCCGAGCGACAAGGGCAAGCAGCCGCTGCCCTACGTCGCGATCTCCACCCGCTGCGCGCACCTCGGCTGCCCGGTCCGCTACGTGCAGGCCGCCGAGCGCTTCATCTGCCCTTGCCACGGCGGCGTGTACGACTCGCAGGGCAAGGTCGTGGGCGGTCCGCCGGTGCGGCCGCTCGATCGCTTCTACACGCGCGTCCGGAACGGCCGCGTGCAGGTGGGCCAGCGCTTCTCGGTGAACTCGCACCTCCAGCGCTTCAGCCCGCGTGACCCGTCGAACCATCTCGACGGGCTTTGGCAGTACCTCTACCCATCGAGGCCGACGACATGACGCCCCCACTTCCCAGAGCACTGCGTCCCAAGCCGCCGCGTCCCGGCTCGAAGCCCGGGCGCAACGGCGCGAGCGCGAACGGCGCCACGGGCGGCGGCGATCCCAAAGCGCTGAAGAAGGCCCGCAAGCAGGCCCAGCGCGAGGCGATGAAGCAGCAGGCGCTCGAGGTGCCGATCGCAATGCTCGGCTGGCTCGACGAGCGCACCGGCTCCACGCCCTTCCTGCGCGCGTTCCTCTTCCGCAAGACCCCGCAGGGGACCAACTGGTACTACACCCTCGGCTCGGCCACGATGTTCGCGTTCGTGAACCAGGCCGTGACGGGCGTGGTGCTGGCGATGTACTACAACCCGTCGACCACGCAGGCCTACGGCTCGGTCCGCCACATCATCAACGACGTCTTCCTCGGCGAGTTGGTGCGCGGAATGCACAAGTGGGGCTCCACCGTGATGGTGGTCCTGGTGTTCCTGCACATGGGCCGCACGTTCTTCTTCGGCGCCTACAAGTACCCGCGCGAGCTCAACTGGATCATCGGTGTGGTGCTGCTGATCCTCACGATGGCGATGTCCTTCACCGGCTACCTGCTGCCGTTCGACCAGCGCGCGTTCTGGGCCACCGTCGTGGGCGTGAACATCAACGCCTCGGGCCCGATCCTCGGCCCGTACCTCGCCGACTTCCTGCGCGGCGGCGCCGAGTTCGGCACCACCACGCTCAGTCGCTTCTACGCGATCCACATGCTCGTGATCCCGGGCCTCATCGCCGCGCTGATCGGCGCCCACCTCTACCTGGTGGCCAAGCTCGGCACCAGCGCCCCGCCGTGGCTGAAGGCGGAGAAGGCGCGCGAGCTCGCCGAGGAAGAGATCTAGATGGACCAGCGCCAGCGCGAGCAGTACCTCCGCGAATACGGGATCCAGAAGTCGAAGGGCAAGCCGTTCTTCCCGTACGCGATCCTGAAGGACGGGACCATGGCCTGCATCACGCTGGCCGTGATCATCCTGCTGGCGGTCATTCTCGGCGCGGAGATCGGCCCGAAGGCGGACCCCACCACCACCTCCTACGACCCGCGTCCGGAGTGGTACTTCTTCTTCCTCTTCGAGCTGCTGCGGGTGATCAAGCCGCCGGCGATCGTCTTCATCGCCACCATCGGCATCCCGACGGTCTGCATGGTGCTGCTGATCCTGCTGCCGTTCATCGACCGCAACCCGGAGCGCCACCCCGCGCGGCGCCCGGTGGCCACGTTCACCGGCATCACCGTGATCGCGCTGATGACGTACCTCACCGTGTCGGGCGCGTTAGCCGGGCCACCGGGAACGATCAGCTTAAAGACGCCACCGCAATACCAGGCGGGCAAGCTCGTCGCGGCGGAGTCGGGCTGTCAGGGCTGCCACAAGATCGGCGAGAACGGCAACCCGGGCCCGGGCCCGAACCTCACGCACATCGGTGCCCGCCTGCCGCGCAACGCGATCGCGCGCACGCTCGTGAATCCGACGGCGCCGATGCCGTCATTCAGCGCGCTCAAGCGGCAGAACCCGAAGAAGTTCAACCAGCTGGTCGACTTTCTCGCGCAGCTCAAGTAGCTCTCTCATGACGGCCCCCGCGCCCGTGGACACGAGGGGCAGGCTTTCAGAGCCCCAGGTGCGTGCGATGTTCGACCGCATCGCCCGCGTCTATGACCTTATGAACTCGCTCATGACGGCGGGGATGCACCACCGCTGGCGCGAGCGGGCCGTGGACATGGCCGGGGTGGGACCGGGCGACCGCGCGCTCGACGTCGCCACGGGCACTGGCGACCTCGCGATAGCGCTCGCGCGGAGGGTGCAGCCGGGTGGCGAGGTGATCGGGTCCGACTTCTCGGACCAGATGCTCGAGCTCGCGCGCCGCAAGAGCTCGGCGGTGAAGTTCGAGTGGGGAAACGCGCTCGAGCTCCCCTACGACAGCGATTCCTTCGACGCCGTCACAGTCGGATTCGGGGCCCGGAACTTCTCCGACCTGCCCGCGGGGCTGCGCGAGATGGCGCGCGTCACGCGTCCCGGAGGCCGCGTTGTCGTGCTCGAGATCACCTCGCCGCAGCGGCCTCCGCTGTCGTGGTTCTTCAGGATCTGGTTCGATCAGATGGTGCCGATGCTCGGTCGCATAGCCGGAGACCCCGACGCGTACTCGTATTTGCCGAACTCCGTCCGCCGTTTTCCCGGTCCGGAGGAGCTCGCGCGCGAGCTCGCGTCCACCGGGCTCGAGGACGTTCGCTGGCTGCTCACGGCGGGCGGCATCATCGCCATCCACTCGGGGAGAAAGGCATGAGCGCGCCCGCCCGGCAGGCCTCGGGTCTGGCCCAGCTGGAGGCCGTGCTCGCGGCGGGCGGGCCCCGTCTGGCGCGCGGCTTGTCCCGCGCCGAGGCGCGCCTCGAGGAGATCGGCGAGAGCCACGGCGCCGAGCTCGGCAGGCATGCGGCGGACACGCTCAGCGCCGGCGGCAAGAGGCTGCGGCCGCTGATCGTCTTCCTGTGCGCCGGCGACGGGCACGACAACGGCACGATCAGCGCGGCCGTGGCGGTCGAGCTGGTGCACATGGCCACGCTGGTGCATGACGATGTGCTTGACCGGGCGCCGCTGCGCCGCGGTCGCGAGACCGTCTACAAGTCGGCCGGTCGCGCCGCCGCTACCTGCACCGGTGACTTCCTCTTCTCCCGCGCGTTCGCGGAGCTCGCCGCCACGGGCAGCCCGGAGGCGGTGAAGACGCTCTCGGACGCGGCGAGCGCGCTGGCCCGCGGCGAGCTGATGCAGCGCGCGGACGCGTGGTCGCGCGACGTCAGCTCCGAGCGCTACATCAGCCGCTGCACCCTCAAGACAGCGCGCCTCTTCGAGGCCGCCTGCCGCCTGGGCGCCCTGCTCGGCCCCGACGTCGCCGCCGTGCCCGGATCGGTCGAGTGCCTTGGCGCCTTCGGCGAGAAGATCGGGATCGCATTTCAGATCTTCGACGACGTGCTCGACGTGTCCGGCCCGGCCGAGCGCACCGGCAAACACCGCGGCACGGACCTCCTCGACGGCACCATCACCCTCCCGCTGATCCTCGCGAGAGAGCGCGACCCCCAACTCAAAGAGCTCGACCTGAGAACGGCAGTAACGAACCCCTCAGAAGCAGACGCCCTCTGCGAACGAATAGCCGACACAGGCGCCCTGACAGACGCACGCGAAGAAGCGCTCACCTACGTAGCGCAGGCAAAAGCAGCGCTAGACGAAATAGATCTGCCGGCAAAGCAGCGAAGAGCGCTCGAGCTGGTGGCAGACGGCGTAGTAGAGCGTTACGCCTGAGCGAAGGCCCTCCGGCCTCCGACCTCCGACCTAGTTCAGAAATCCATCGGCTGAATGGCGTCAGCCTGGAGCGCTTCCACGAAGCGGTCAACGTCGTCGGCCATGTTCGCCCTCGCGAGGCGGCCGAGATCGGCTGCGAGCTCCTCCATGCCGCGGTCGAGCTCCTCATCGAACTCGTCGAGCAGGTCCTGCTCGAAGATGCCGCCGCCGGTCCAGTCGCAGTTGGGGCAGTGGAGCTCGACGTACCACTTGTCGGGCCCCTCCTCTTCCCAG
>JAICJR010000290.1 GCA_025928345.1 Thermoleophilaceae bacterium
GCGTGAAGAGCGCCTCATGGCAGCCGGCGGCTTTGCCGGCGCGGGCGATCTCGAGCACGTCCTCGATCGGCATGAACGCACGCTCGCCTGCACGCGCGGGCTGCGCGAACGTGCAGTAGCCGCACACGTCCCGGCACAGCGTGGTGAGCGGGATGAACACCTTCGGCGAGTAGGTGACGAGGTTGCCGAAGGCGAGCTCCCTGACGGCACGGGCTTCCGTGCAGAGCTCGGCCGTGGTGGCGCCCAGCAGGTCTTTCACTGGAGCACTCCTTCAGCCACCGAGCCGGCGCGCTCGCGCAGGGCTGGGAGCACGTCGGCGGCGAACTGCTCGACGAAGCGGCGCTGGTCGGCGCCCGGGCCGTGGAAGACGAGATGGTTGAAGCCGAGGTCGAGGTAGTCGCCGATCCGCTCCACGCACTCGTCGGGGTCGTCCGTGACGATGAAACGCGTGTGAGCTCGATCGAGCGCGGCGTCCGCCAGACGCTCCAACTCGATCGGGTCCTCGATGCCGGCCTTCTCCTCTGGGCTGAGCGCGAGCGCCGCCCACCAGTGGCAGTTCTCGCGCGCGCGCCCGATGTCGCGGTCGTAGGAGACCTTGATCTCGATCATCCGCTCGATTCCCGCGGGATCGCGCTCGGCGGTTTCGGCGCCCTCCTCCACCCCGCGCAGCAGGGTGTCGTACAGGTCGGGAGCCTTCCCGCTCGTGCAGATGAACCCGTCCGCCACGCGGCCCGCGAGCTTGGCCGCGAGCGGGCCCGACGCTGCCACGTAGATGGGCACCTGCTGCTCGGGCCGGTCGTAGATCGTGGCGCAGTCCGTGTTGTAGTAGTTGCCCTCGAAGGTCACGCGCTCCTCGTTCCAGAGCTGCCGGATCAGGGCGATCGACTCGGCGAGCCGAAGGCGGCGCACCTTCCCGCCCGGCCACTCAGCGGCCGTGGCGGGCGTCTCGTTCATCGCCTCACCGGTGCCCACGCCGAGGACCACCCGCCCGGGCGCCAGGCAGCCGAGCGTGGCGAACGCCTGGGCGACGATCGAAGGGTGGTAGCGGAGCGTCGGCGTGAGCACGCTGGTGGCGAGCGTGACGCGCTCGGTTGCCTGGGCGGCTGCCCCGAGCCACGCGATCGAGTTCGGCGCATGGCCCGTGGAGTGGCGCCATGGCTGGAAGTGGTCGGACACGGCGACGCTGTCCAGACCCACCCGCTCGGCGAGCACGCTGAACTCGAGCAGCTCCGCGGGACCGAACTGCTCCGCCGATGCCTTGTAGCCGAACCGGACGGTCATCTGGAGTGCTCCTCCTTGTCGTTTGGGGTCGAAGGCTGCGAGAAGAGCTGCGACAGCGCGTGCTCGCGATGCTCGTTGAGCAACGTGATCGCCTGATCCGCGTCGTGTGCGGCGCAGGCGGCGAGGAGAGCCCGGTGGTCGCGGTTCATCTGGTCCACCACCTCCTGGCCGGAAAACAGGTACAGCGGCCGGTAGTGGTCGGTGTGGTCCCACAGCCGGCGCAGCTCCGCCTCGATACGCGGCCGGCCGGCGTACTCGACGGGCACGAAGTGGAACTCCTGGTGGATCGACACCATCTCCCAGAGCGACGCGTTATCGGCCGGCGCCTCGAGCACGCTCAGCGCGCGCTCCATCCGCTCGATCCCCTCGTCGTCGAGCGCGGGCACCCCGTCACGCAGCGCCTCCGCCTCGAGCAATCTGCACATCAGGTAGATGTCCTTCACGTCGTCGGCCGTGAGATCGCTGACGCGGTAGCCGCGATGCGCCTCGTACTCGAGCCGGCCTTCGGCCAGCAGAACCCGAAGCGCCTCTCGCACCGGCAGCGCACTGATGCCGAGCTCCGCCGCGACGTGGTCCACGCGGATGCGGTCGCCGGGGCGGTAGCGCCCGCGGATCAGGTCCTCGCGGAGGGCGCGCAGGGCCGCCTCCGAGAGTGTCGGTGGCCGCCTGGATCGGGCACCCGCTGTGTCGCGCGCGTTCTCTGGAACGCTCATTCGCCGCCCTCCTCCAAGATCTCTCCGAGCGCGGTGGCAAGCCGCTGCAGGTCGTCATCGCCGATCTGACAGTGCGTCACGAACCTCAGCGTTCGCGGCGAGGTGGCGGCGCAGAAGATCTCCCGATCGAGCAGCCTGTCCGCCACGTCCTGGGCGAGAGGGCCGCTGCTGTCGATGTGGCAGTACACGATGTTCGTCGGGACCGGTTGCGGCTCCGTGACCACTCCCGGCAGAGCCTCGAGCATGTCCGCCAGCCGAGCC
>JAICJR010000257.1 GCA_025928345.1 Thermoleophilaceae bacterium
CTTCTCAAGCAACGGCACCACGACCATCGACCCGGATGGCGCGGGCGCGTTGTTCGAGACGCCGATCGCGGGTCCGCTGCCCGAGGACCTGGGGTTCATTCCCTAGGAAGGTCAGCTATCGCTTAGCGCGAGAGAACGACGGTCAGGTACTCGGCGCGGGCGCTGAACGCGTCGCCGTCACCCCCGTCGTGGGCGGTGGCGATCGCTCTGAGCTCTTCGCGCACCGGCGTCCAGGCGCTTCGAGCTTGGAGCGCCTGGCGTGCCATCGCCATCGGCCCGTAGGCGGTTGCCATGTAGTCGACCCAAGCGGCGGCCGAGGGAGCCGGCATCGTGACGTGCTCGCGAGAGAAGGAGACGTCCTTCGCGAGCTGCCCGAACATGTCCGTGACCGCTTCCTCCGAGCCCCAGTCGAGCGCCCGCGGCCGCGAGTTGCCGCTGGTCGCGCTGCTGACGGCGGCCAGGACCTGCCCGATGAAGCCCTCCGGTGTCCACGCGATCAACGCGATGCGACCGCCGGGTCGGCAGACTCGCACCAGCTCGGCCGCAGCGCTTTCGGCATCCGCGCAGAACTGCACCCCGACGCAGGAGAGCACGATGTCGAAGCTCGCCTCCGCGAACGGCATCGCTTGGGCGTCCCCCTGCACCCAAGCGATATCGAGGCCGTCCGCGGCCGCGCGCTGCCGACCGATCTCGAGCAGCGCGGGTGTGATGTCGAGCGCGGTGACCTTGGCACCGCGTCTCGCCGCCGGCAGGCTGGCGTTGCCCGAGCCCGCAGCGACGTCGAGCACCTCCTCCGCGGAACCTACCTTTGCGAGCTCGACCAGTCGCGCGCCGAGGCCGGGAATCATTCGGTCGCAGACGTCGGCGTAGTCGCCGGTCGACCACAGCTCGGCGGGCGACGGCCCCGTTGGATTTGCGGACACGGTCATGCGCCTCAGAGTCGCGCCGCTCCAGAGCATGGTCAAGTAGCAAATTGCGATCGGTCGGTCGCCGCTGAAGGTACGCTGGCGGGATGGACGGATATGGCCAGTTCTGTCCGGTCTCGCTCGCCGCAGAGGTCTTCGCGCGGCGCTGGACACCGCTGATCGTTCGCGAGCTCTTGGTCGGCAACACGCGCTTCAACGATCTGCGGCGAGGTATGCCGACCATCTCTGCCAGCGTCCTCTCCCGCCGCTTGGACGAGCTTGAGATCGCGGGCGTCGTCGAACGGGTGGACGACGAGACCGGGCCGCGATACCTGCTCACCGCGGCGGGCGAGGAGTTGCGCCCCGTGGTCGAAGAGCTGGGGCGATGGGGCCGCCGCTGGCTACCGACGGACTACCGCGATCAGGATCTCGACCCTCGCCTGCTCGTGTGGGACATCCACCGGAACTTCAGGCTCGAGGAGGTCCCCAGGCGCACCATCATCGAACTGCACTTTCCCGACGCGCCGCCCGACCGCCGCAGCTACTGGCTGATCGTCAGCCCCCAGGGCGCCGACGTCTGTCTCACCTACCCGGGCGGCGACGTCGACGTGCGCCTGACGAGCGACGTGCGCACCCTCACCGACGTCTGGATGGGCAACACGACCTGGGCCCGCGCCCTCCGCTCCGGAAACCTCAAACTGACTGGCAGCCGCGAGGTGCGCCGAGCCCTGCCTCACTGGCTCAAGCTCAACACCTTCGCCCACGTCCACCCGGCTTAGCCGAAACAGGAGCGAATCCGCGCTACGGATAGCTGCACAGTCCGTGGCTTCCGTCCACCTCGTACCAGCCCGGGCGCTGGCCCGGCTGCAGCGCGACCTTCACCTTCATCGCCATGTAGGTGCGCGGGCCATTCGGGCGGCACCTGCCGATGCCGTGCACCCGCAGGGTGGCCCGAAGGCGCTTGCGGTGGTAGGCGCCGCCATGGCCGAAGTGCGGCGCCACGTAGCGCCCGACTCCCGATGCCTTTTCGCGGCCCCAGCCCTGCCAGCGGATGCCGGCGATCAGGACCGAGGGATCGCTGCCGACGGCGAGCCTGCTCGGATGCGGCGTGCCGAAGCCGAGCCCGCCCCAGGCGACGAAATCCTTGGCGCCCAGAACGACCGGGCCCTTCGCACTGCTCGCGGGAGGGCGCTTCGGCGCTGCGTCATGCGTTTCGCTCGGGTGGCTCGAGCCGCCGCATCCGGCAAGCAGGAGGCACACAAGCGAGGTCACAACGAGAAGGCGCATGGGGACCAACGAAGGTTAGGCGCGACCTCGGGGATCGCCGTCGAGCCTTAAGCTGGCGGAGATGAGGGCGTGACGCTTCCATACCTCGACGCCGCTGAAATCCAACGGCGCCTTTCGCCCGTTGGCGCCGTCGACGCCCTCGAATCCGCCCTCCGCGCCGGGCTCGATCCCGAGCAGGAGGCGCTGAGGGTCGGCGTTGACGTCGACCAGGGTCAGCTCCTCGCCATGCCATCGGCTGCCGGCTCGTACCCCGTGGTCAAGGTTCTGACGATTGGCGGCGAGCCTCGGATTCAGGGGGTTTGCGTTGCCTTTGATCCGAGGACGCTCCAGCCCGCTGCCGTGCTCGATGGGATTGCCGTCACCAACCTGCGGACATCCGCGGTGTCGGCGCTTGCGGTGAGACACCTGGCCGCGCCGGGCGCCACGCGGCTGCTCGTCTTTGGCAAGGGGCCGCAGTCGCGGGCTCATGTGGAGGCTGTCCGCGCGGTCCTCCCGGAGATCGAGCAGGTGGACGTGCTCGGGCGCGACGATCCGCACCGGGACGAGCTCGTCCGGCAGGCGGACGTGATCTGCTGCTGCACCACGGCGCGCACGCCCCTGTTCGACGGGAGGCTCGTGTCCGACCACGCGACCGTCGTCGCCATGGGCACTCACGAGCCGGACGCTCGTGAGCTGGATGAGGCGCTGATGGGGCGGGCGGGAATCGTGGCGGTCGAGTCGGCCTCGTCGGCACTCGCGGAGGCCGGCGATGTGGTGCTTGCGCTCGAAGCGCACGCCATCCAGCAAGGCGACCTCGTCACGCTCTCGGCGCTTGTAAACGGTGAGCAGAAACCGGACCCGGCACGACCGCGCGTCTTCAAGAGCACCGGCATGGCGTGGGAGGACGCCGTGACCGTCGGCGCCATTCTCAACGCAAACGGCTAACCGCCCAGGCTGCCCCGCAGCGAGGCCACCATCCGCTCCGTCGCCCGGCTGCGGACATTCCGGATCCCCACCTGAATCAGGCGCGGCTCCCTGGCCGCCAGCGCATCGGTCAGCGCGTCCTCCACCTCAGCCGGCCCATCCACGGTCACCGCATCGCAGCCGAAGCCCTTCGCCACCATCGCGAAGTTGCTCTGGCTCAGCTCGGAGGTGAAGGCGGCGTCGTCACCGTAGAGACCGGTCTGAAGCAGCAGCTCCACGCCCCACGCGTTGTCCTGGCCCACGACAACCACGACGGGCAGGCCGCAACGCACGGCGGTCTCGAGCTCGGC
>JAICJR010000014.1 GCA_025928345.1 Thermoleophilaceae bacterium
ATCCAGCAGATCGGCCGGCTCGTGGAGGACAACAAGGAGTCGCTCTCGCGGCTCGTCACGCGCGAGATCGGCAAGCCCTACGCCGAGTCGCTCGGCGAGGTGCAGGAGATCATCGACACCTGCAACTTCTTCGTGTCCGAGGGGCGGCGGCTCTACGGCCAGACCGTGCCGTCGGAGATGCCGGACAAGCAGCTCTTCACCTTCCGCACGCCGGTGGGAGTGGCGGCGATCATCACGGCGGGCAACTTCCCTGTGGCCGTGCCATCCTGGTACCTCGTGCCGGCGCTCCTGTGCGGCAACGCCGTGGTGTGGAAGCCGGCCGAGTACGCGCCTGCGTTGGGCGAGGCGCTGGCGGACCTGTTCAACCACGGCGGGCTGCCGGAAGGCGTGCTGAACCTGGTGCAGTGCGACGGGCCGACGGCCTTCGAGGGGCTCGATCAGGCGCTTTCGGCGGGGCTCGTGGACAAGGTCGGCTTCACCGGGTCGTACGAGGTGGGCACGCGGGTTGGCGAGCTGTGCGGACGCCACGTCCAGCAGCCGTGCCTCGAGCTCGGGGGCAAGAACCCGCTCGTGGTGATGCCGGACGCGGATCTGGACCTCGCCGTCGAGGGTGCTCTGTTCAGCGGCTTCGGCACCGCGGGCCAGCGCTGCACGTCACTCGGCACGGTGATCGTCCACGAGGACGTTCACGACGAGTTCATGGCGCGGTTTGCGCGTGCTGTGGAGAGCGCGGCCGTGGGGGACCCGATGCAGGACGTGATCTTCGGGCCGATGATCCACGAGCGCTTCTACGAGCGGTTCCTCGGCTGGCTCGACCTGATCGAGGACCACCACACGGTGCACGGCTCGTCGGCCACCGGCCGCATCACCTCCGACTCGCCGCGTGACGGCTTCGTCGGCGATCCGGACGCGGGCATCTTCTGCCATCCGACGATTGTGGATGGCGTGCGCCGCAAGGACGCGCTCTATTCCACGGAGACGTTCGGCCCGCTCGTGGGCGTGATGACCTTCGGGTCGTTCGACGAGATGATCGAGCTGGCCAACGGCCACGGCTACGGGCTGTCGTCGGCGATCTACACGAACGATCCGAAGAGCGCGTTCGAGTTCCGCCGCCGCGTTTCGGCCGGGATGGTGAGCGTGAACAACTCCACCTCCGGCGCCGAGGCGCACCTGCCGTTCGGCGGCAACGGCAAGTCCGGCAACGGCGCGCGCCAGTCAGGGATCTGGGTGCTCGACCAGTTCACCCGCTGGCAGTCGATGAACTGGGACTACGCCGGGAAGCTCCAGAAGGCGCAGATGGACGTGGCGGATGTGTCGGCGGACATCGAGTTCCGCTTGACCGGCTACGACCCGCCGGGAGAGATCGCCGGCTCGCAGCCCTAGCGCTGAATGCGTTGGGAGTTAACCGCGATATTTGCGGTTAAGTCCCAACGCGTGGCTCGTCGGGCCCTTCCTCGCCTTCGCCGAGGGCGATCGTCTCGTCCACCGGCTCGTCCGGCGCAGCCATGGTCTCCACGACTTCGTCCGCGCCGTCGAACACCACCGTCTCCGGGCCGCCGGCGGGCAGCGCTTGCGTCTCCTCATCGTGGGCGGTGGGGAAGCGGGCGGCGGCGTCGTCGGCCACGCCGGTCAGCCGCTCGGCGATGTCGCGCATGTCCGAGATGAGGCGCATGCGCTCGGCCCAGATCGCCTCGGCGTCGGCGTCGAGCTCGCGCACGCGCGCCTCGGCGGCCTCGCGGATCTTGGCCGCCTCGCGCTCGGCCTCCTGGATGCGGTCGTCAGCCCGAGCGCGCGAGCGGGCGGTGATCTCCTCGGCGGTCTCGTGGGCGCGCTCGAGGATGCCGCGCGTCTCCTCGCTCACCTGCGCGACGGCATGCTTCACCGCCGACTCCGGCGAGCGGCTGATCTCCAGCTCCGCGATCAGGCGGTTCACGCGCTCCACGTAGTCGTCCACCGCGTCGCGGTCGTAGCCGCGGATGGCGGCGGGGAAAGAGACGCTGCGGATCTCCTCGACCTGTCGCTCCTGCTCCTCGTGGGAGCTCAGCGCGGACGGAAAGCGCCGTGTGGGTGACCCCTCCACTACGTCAGTGATATCGAATTCGCCGCCTAGGCGGCGCGGCGGTACCAGCGGGGCGAGGTGGTTGGAGGCGGCTCTAGAGCGGCGCGGGCCACGAGCACGGTCGGCGCGTCCACCGCGATCTGGCGCGTAAGCGCCAGCCCGAACTCCGCGCCGAGGCCGTCGACGGTCTCAGCCTCGACCCCGAACGAGCGCGCGAGCGCCTCGAAGTCGGGCGTTACGAGATCGACACCGAAGGTCGCCTCGCCTCTATGCCGCTGGTCGAAGCGCAGCATGCCGTAGCCGCCGTCGTCGACGATCACCGCGGTGAGCGGTATGCGCTCCTGCGCGACGGTCGCGAGCTCGCCGCACGCGTACAGGAAGCCGCCGTCGCCCGACACGCTCACCACCGGGCCGTTGCCGGCAAGCGCGGAGCCGATCGCCAGCGGGAAGCCGTAGCCGAGCGTGCCCCAGCCCATCGGGTACGCGAGCTTGCGCGGCGCGGACACGGGGTGGAGGGCGCCCAGCCAGTAGCCGGCGATGCACATGTCCGCCACCACCACGGCCTCCTCGGGCACCGCGGCGGCGAACACGCTCAGGAAGCTCATCTCATCCGGATGCTCGTTCTCGAGCCTCGCGCGAGCCTCCCGCCGCACCTCGGCGAGGCGAGCCCGGAGCCCGTCCAGGTCGCGCGGGGCGGGCAGCCGCTCGGCCAGCGCGGCGCCCACCGCCGCCGCGTCTCCCTCCAGCACGAGCTCGGGCTCGTAGCTCTTCGCGGCATCGGCGGGATCGACGTTGATCGCCACGAGATGGCGCGGCCTCGGCATCGCCCAGTTCTGGGTCATCATCCCGTCGAAGTCGGTGCCGATGGCGAGCACGGCGTCCGCCTCGTCCCACAGCCGGCCGGCCTCGGGCAGGTGCGGCGGCAGGCCCACCGCGCACGGGTGCGAGCAGCCGAGCAGGCCGCGCGCCATGTACGTGGTCAGCACCGGGGCGGCGAGGCGTTCGGCGAGCTCTCCCACCTGCCGTTCCGCGCCTGCCCGCAGCGCGCCGCCACCGGCCCACACCAGCGGGCGCTCGGCCGCGGACAGGATCGCGGCGGCGCGCTCAAGTTCCGCGTCGGCGGGGAAGGGGAGCGATGAAGGAGCGGCATCGCCAGGCGGCGCCTCGCCCTCGGCCGACAGCACGTCTGTTGGGATCTCGACATAGACGGGTCTACTCGGTGCTGCGGTAGCCGTCTGGATGGCCTGCTCGATCCGCACACCCAGCATCCCGGGATCCGACACCTTGAAGGTCGCCTTTGTCACCGGCTTGAACATCGCCTCCTGATCGGAGGCCTCGTGCAGCGCGCCGCGGTGCACTCCCGGCCGGCGGATCGACGACGGGATGTCGGTGGCGATCACAACCACGGGCGACCCCGAGGCCCACGCCTCGCCGAGCGCCCCGAGCGTGTTCGCCGCTCCCGGCCCGGTGGTGGTGATCGCCACGCCCACTCGGCCAGACGCGCGCGCGTAGCCGTCCGCGGCGTACACGGCTGTCTGCTCATGCCGCACGCCCACGAGCCGGATGTCGGAGCTCGCGAGCGCCTTCCACGCTGCGAGGTTGTGCACGCCCGGCAGCCCGAAGCACACCTCCACGCCCGCCTGCTCGAGGCCGCGGACCAACAGCTCTGCGCCGGTGCTCACCACCGGCTTTGTACCGCTCAGGCGATCCGCGCGCTGCTAAGGGTCTTGCCGCCCTCGAGCTCGTGCACGAGCGCGTCGACCACCGCGGGGTCGAATTGGCTGCCCGCGCCGGCGCGCAGCTCGGCCACCGCGTCGCTCATGCTGATCGCCGCGCGGTATGGCCGGTTCGACACCATCGCGTCGAACGCGTCGCACACGGCGATCACGCGGGCACCCAAGGGAATCGCCACGCCGGCGAGTCCGTCGGGATAGCCGTCGCCGTCCCAGCGCTCGTGCGACCAGCGCACGAGCTGATGCACCTTGCCGAAGCGCGCCACGCGCTCGACCATCAGCGCACCCACGATCGTGTGCTGCTTCACCTCATCGAACTCGGCGTCGGTGAGCGGGCCGCGCTTGTTCAGGATCGCGGGCCGCACCTCGATCTTGCCGACGTCATGCAGCAGCGCGCCCCAGCGCAAGGTGCGCAACTCCGGGCCGGTCATGCCAAGCCGCGCGCCCACGCGCTCGGCGAGCTCTGCCACCGACTGCGCGTGCTCGGCGGTCTCACCATGCGCATGGGCCAACGCCTCGGCCAGTGCGAGCAGGCGGGTCACGCCGCATACCTTCAACGGGCGACGCGCTGGTCCTTTTACCTAGGCAGGTCGAACTCCAGCCGAGCGCCGCCCTCGGGAGACTCGCCCGCACGGATCCGCCCGCCATGCGCCTCCACGAGCGCGCGCGCGATCGCAAGGCCGAGCCCGCTCCCGCCGGTGGTGCGGGCGCGCGAGATGTCGGTGCGGTGGAAGCGGTCGAAGATGCGATCGCGCTGGTCGGGCGGGATGCCCGGACCGTCGTCCTCGACCGCGAAGCGCACGTAGCGTCCGTTCGCCGCCGCCGACAGCCGCACGAGGCCGCCCTCGGCCGTGTGCGCCACCGAGTTCTGTGCGAGGTTGTGGATCACCTGCGCGAGGCGGTCGGGGTCCGCCTCGATCGACACGTCGCTCACGGCGCCCAGCTCGAAGTCGCGATCCGCGGTGAGGCTGACCGCGTCGAAGACGTCGTGCATGTAGTCGCGCAGCTCGATCGTGCGGCGGGTGAGCGGGCTGCCCTCCTCGGTCTTCGCCAGGAGCAGCAGGTCGTCCACGAGGCGCTCCATGCGCTCGGTCTCCGCGCTCACGAGGCGAGTGACGCGCTGCACGTCGTCGCGCGTCACATCTTTCTGGCGGGCGAGCACCTCGAGCTGACCGCGCAGAATTGTGAGCGGCGTGCGCAGCTCGTGCGAGGCGTCGGACACGAAGGCACGCTGACGCGCGAAGGCGTCGTCGAGCCGGTCGAGCATGTGATCGAACGCCTCGGCGAGCACGCGGATCTCCTCGCTCGAGCCGGTGTCGCCGATGCGGTGCGAGAGGTCGCCGGCGTCGACCGCCGCCGCGGTGCCGGCCATCCTCCGCAGCGGACTCGACACGCGCGAGGCGAGCACGTAGCCCGCGAGCGCGGCGGCGATGAGCGCGAACAGGCCCGCAAGCAGGAACGTCCGTGCCACGCCGTGCTGTGCCCTCGTCACAGGCGCGAGCGGCTCGCCCACGCCCACGCGCGCCACCACGTGCCCGTGCCGCACCACCTGCTTCACGAACACGCGGAGCCCGCCCAGGTCGGCGGCCTGCACGGTGGTGAAGCCCAGCGGCGCCGCGCGCAACGTGCGGGCGTCTGTGTTCTCGGCTTGCTGTGCGCCCGCGCTCTCCCTCTCCGGGTCGAGCGCGCCGGGCAGCCCCAGAAGCTCAGGCTCGTTCGTCACGATCCTCCCGTCCGGCAGTCGCGCGAACAACAGCTGCGAGCTCGCGCGGAACGGCTGGTTGTTCACGTAGCGGTTGATGATCTCCGCCAGCTCGCCATGCCCCTCGTCGCCCCCGGGCAGGGTGGCGGAGAAGGCGCCCGCCTGCGTCTCCAGGTCGCGGTCGAGCTGGTTCCGGAGCTGCTGCCCGGTGCCGCTGTAGATCGCGAAGAAGCTCGCGGCCACGGCGAGGATCAGGATCGCCGCGATCCAGAGGGTGAGGCGTGCGCGCAGCCCGCGCGGGCGTCTGGGTCTAGCCACGGTCAACTAGGCGGTACCCGACCGAGCGCAGTGTCTCGATCGGCGCCGGACCCCCGTTCGCCGCAAGCTTGCGGCGCAGGTATCCGACGTACACCTCGACCACGTTAGTCCCCGGGTCGAAGTCATACCCCCACACGGCGCTCAGGATCTGCTGCTTGGAGAGAACCTGGCCGGGGTGGCGCATGAAGTACGCGAGCAGCTCGAACTCTCGAGCCGACAGCGTGATCGGCATTCCGTCCCGCTCCACGCGGCGCGTTAGGAAGTCGAGCTTGATGCCCGCCACCGACAGCTCCGTCGCACGGCCCTGCTCCGGGCTGCGCAGATGCGCGCGCACGCGCGCCGCCAGCTCGTCGAACGAGAACGGCTTGGTGACGTAGTCGTTCGCGCCGCTGTCGAGCGCGCTCACCTTGTCCTCCACCTCGCCGCGCGCGGTGAGCATGATCACCGGCAGTCCGGGCTTGCGCGAGCGGATCTTGTCGAGCACCACCATGCCGTCGCGCTCGGGCAGCATGACGTCGAGGATCACGAGGTCCACCTCGCCGGAGAGCGCGCGGCGCTCGCCCTCAATCCCGTCGAGCGCGCAGTCCACCGAGTAGCCCTCGGCCTGGAGTCCGCGGCGCAGGAAGTCGGCGATGGCCGGCTCGTCCTCGACCACAAGGATGCGCACGACGGCAATGCTAGGCCGGATTCGTAAACGAACTCTCATCTGTGGCTAACCCGTGCGTCACGCCGGTGTCCGAAGCTCGGCGCAATGGCGCTGTTGCCACTGAGGCTGTTCCTCGGCGTCACCTTCATCTACGCCGGCATCCAGAAGCTGAGCGACCCCGGCTTCCTGCACAAGGGCGCGCCCACCTACATCGGCACGCAGCTGCACGGATTCGCCAACGGCACGCCCGGCGGGTTCCTGCTTCGCGCGCTCGCCATCCCGCATCCGACCCTCGCGGGCGTGGGTGTGGCGATCACCGAGATCGCGGTGGGGATCCTCGTCACCGCCGGGCTGCTCACGCGCGCGGCGGCGGCCGTCGGGCTCGTGCTCAACCTCATTCTCTTTTTGACGAACAGCTGGCACACCACGCCGTACTTCCTCGGGTCGGACATCGTGTTCGTCTTCGCGTGGCTGCCGTTCGTGATCGCGGGGGCGGAGGGCCAGCCGTCGCTCGACGCTGAGCTGGCGCGGAGGGCGAAGGCGCCGAGACCTTCGCGCCGTGGCGCCGCTCCCGCTGGCTCGCTTGTCACGCGGCGAGTGCTGTTGCGGCAGGCGCTGCTGGGCGCGGGGGCGGCCACGCTGGGCATCGCCGGGATCGCGTACGCGGCGAAGGGGAGCTACCACGGCGCGGGTTCGCCGGCGCTGGGCGCTGCGCGACGGCCGAAGACGCGACGTACGCCCACAAGCCACCGCAGCCATCACGCCAGCCATGCGCATGCGAAGTCGGGCGTGCCGTCCGGCGCGGTGAGGCTGGGACCCAGCAACGCGCTGTCGCGCGGCAAGGCGGCGACGTACCGCGACCCGTCGAACGGGCAGCCGGACGTGATCATCCGCGACACGAACGGTCAGCTCACGGCGATGAGCGCGGTGTGCACGCACGCAGGCTGCGAGGTGACCTACCAGTCAGGGCAGCTCTACTGCCCCTGCCACGGGTCGGTGTTCAACGCGCGGACGGGTGCGGTGGAGCGCGGACCGGCCTCGCAGCCACTCGCCATCAAGCACGTGGTGGAGAGCGGCGGCGAGATCTACGCGGTGCCGTCGTAGCGGCGGCCAACGACGCGCTTCACCTTTACCACCGTATACGGGGAAAAAGTGAAGAGTGATGAATCACGGCTGCGAGCCACCCCTCATTGCTGCTGTAAGCGCGCCGCGCAACCGCGGCGCCCCGCGGACGCTAAGCCACCACCAGCTCGTCTAAAGGCGTGTGGTCCGGCCGCGGCGCCGCCAGCGGATTCTCCGACTCCGCCCAGCGCAGCCACTTGTCGCACGCGGCCACCTGCTGGCTCGCCTGCCGCAGGCGCATGTAGGCGCGGAGCTCGCAGCTCGTGCCCATCGTCGCCTCGTACCGCTCACGGGCGCGGTCGCGCGCCGCGAACGCTTCGGCGAGCCGGTCGCGGGCGCGCTGCAGCTCGTCGCGGGTCGTCGAGCGATCCTCGATCATCTGGGCCATTGGTCTCCTCCCACAGGAGATCCGGGTACAGGGAATGGGTAATGCCGGCTCCGCGCCCGGGCCCTGGGCAGGGGAGGGCGTCTCTAGGGCCCGGACGCGGGGGGAGATGGCCGGCGGGTATCAGCTTCAAGGCAAGCCATAAAGCACTCGTAAACACGTCGTGAGGATTCGGTTAAAGCACACGCTTACACCGTTTGGTGAACAATTAGGCCGATGAGGGAGGCGGCAGTCTCAGAGCACGCGTCGTCAAACGGCGCTGGAACCGCCAGCGAAGTGGCGGGAGTGGCGGCCCGCCTGGCGAGCGCGTTCACGTCCGAGCTGCAGCGCCGCATCCCGCGCGCGGACCTCGACGAGCGCGATCCCGACTACATCCGCGAGAGCCTGCCGCGCCTGTGGCTCATGGCCACGATCTGGTTCCGGGGCCGCGTGCGCGGTCTCGAAAACGTGCCGGAGGAGGGGCCGGTGCTGCTCGTGGGCAACCACTCGGGCGGCAACGTCACGCCGGACACGATCGTCTTCACGCTCGCGTTCAACACCTACTTCGGGGTCGAGCGGCGCTTCTTCCAGCTCGCCCACAACCTGGTGCTGGCGATGCCCGGGCTCGGCTACCTGCGCAAGTACGGCACGGTGGCGGCCTCGCCGGAGAATGCCGACAAGGCGCTGTCCTCGGGCGCGGCGCTGCTCGTCTACCCGGGCGGCGACTACGAGGTGCACCGGCCGTCGTGGGAGTCCGGCAAGGTGGACTTCGGCGGTCGCAAGGGCTTCATCAGGCTGGCGCTCGCGAAGAACGTGCCGATCGTGCCGGTGGTGTCGATCGGCGGCCAGGAGACCGCTCTCTTCCTCACCCGCGGCGAGTGGCTCGCAAAACTGCTGCAGCTTGACAAGCTCTTCCGCCTCAAGGTGCTTCCGATTTCGCTTTCGATGCCCTGGGGACTGAATGTGGGAGACATGATGGGCCACATCCCGCTCCCCTCGAAGATCTCGATCCAGGTGCTGCCGCCGATCGACCTGCGCAAGGAGTTCGGCCGCGACCCGGACATCGACGAGATCTACGACGAAGTGATGAAGCGCATGCAGATCACGCTCGACTCTCTCGCCGCCGAGCGACGGTTCCCGGTGATCGGCTGAACCGATGCGGATCGAGGAGACCATCGAGGTGCTGGCCACGCCTGAGGAGATCTGGCCGATCATCTCGTCACCGGAAGGCCTCGAGCGAGTGCTCGCGGGCGTCACGCGCTGGGAGGTGGAGGGCCGGCGCAAGAGCGGGCTGGGAACCCGTTACCGGATGCTGATGGAGGTGGGCTCGGCGCAGGTGGGCGGGCTGATCGAGATCGTCGAGTACGACGAGCCCTGCGATCTCGCGTGGACGAGCATCATGGGGATCGATCAGCGTGGGCGCTTCCGGCTCCGGGAACAGGAGGGCGGATCGACGCATGTGACCCTCCGGCTGAGCTATCACTCGCCGGGAGGGTTCCTCGGCGCGATGACCGATCAGCTGTCGTCGAGGATCGTGCGGGGGAACATCAAGGAGTCGCTCGAGCGGCTCCGGGCGGAACTAGAAGGGGAGGCCGTGAGCAAGAACGAAACCAGCGTCGGGCCGTTGACGATGGCCATGAACAAGCTGCACACGGTGCGCACGCTCGCGGGGGCGGGAATGGTCAAGCCAGAGCGGCCCGACCGCATCGTGCGCACGGTCACCATGCTGCGCCGCTGGGGCCCCACGCCGGCGGCCGGGTTCGCCGGCTCGGCGATTCGCTACCCGGACGAGCCGGCGATCATCGACGAGCTCGGCACGCTCACCTTCGGGGAGGTGCACAAACGCTCGAACGCGATCGCAAGCTCGCTCTCCGATCACGGCGTGCTCGAGGGCGACCTGGTGGGAGTGATGTGCCGCAACCACCGCGGCTTCATCGAGACGGTGGTCGCGCTGTCCAAGCTCGGCGCAAACGGCCTGTATCTCAACACCGCCTTCGCCGGCCCGCAGCTCACCGAGGTGGTGAAGCGCGAGAAGCCGGTTGCGCTCATCTTCGACGAGGAGTTCTACGAGCTGCTCGACGACGCCGGTCACAGGCGCAAGCGCTTCGTCGCCTGGCATGAGGGTGAGAAGGCCCACGACCCCACGCTCGACGAGCTGATCGAGGCGGGGGACGACTCCGACCTCGTGCCGCCCGAGGAACCGGGACGGACGATCATCCTCACCTCGGGCACCACCGGCACGCCGAAGGGGGCGGCCCGCAGCCAGCCCGAGACGCTCGACCCGGCGGCCGCGCTGCTCTCGAAGATCCCCTTGAAGGCGCGGGAGAAATGGCTGATCGCGGCACCGCTCTTCCACAGCTGGGGCTTCGCACACTTCACGCTCGGGCTCGTGCTCTCGACCACCTACGTGCTCCAGCGCAAGTTCGATCCGGAGCAGTGCCTGGCGGGCGCGTCCCAGCACCAGGTCACGTCGATCCCCATGGTTCCGGTGATGGTGCAGCGCATCATGGAGCTCCCCAAGGAGACGCGCGACAAGTACGACCTCGAGACCGTCAAATGCGTCCCGCTCAGCGGCTCGGCGCTGCCGGGCGACCTCGCCAACAAGTTCATGGACGAGTTCGGCGACATTCTCTACAACCTCTACGGCTCGACCGAGGTGGCGTGGGCCACGATCGCCACGCCGCAGGACCTGCGCGCCGCCCCCGGCACCGCCGGCAAGGCGCCGCGCGGCACGGTCGTGAAGATCTACGACGAGAAGGGCAACGAACTTCCCACCGGCGAGACCGGCCGCATCTTCGTCGGCAACGAGATGCTGTTCGAGGGCTACACCGGCGGCGGCAACAAGGACATGCTGAACGGGCTGATGAGCTCCGGGGACACCGGCCACCTGGACGACCAGGGCCGTCTGTTCGTGGAGGGCCGGAGCGACGAGATGATCGTGTCCGGCGGCGAGAACGTGTTCCCCGCCGAGGTGGAGGACCTGCTCGCCAAGCACAAGAACGTGGCCGAGGCGGCGGTGATCGGCGTTGACGACGAGAAGTTCGGCCAGCGGCTCAAGGCCTACGTGGTCAAGCGCGGCAGCGTGAGCGAGAAGGACCTACAGGACTACGTGAAGTCCAACCTCGCGCGCTACAAGGTGCCGAGAGAGATTGAGTTCCTCAAGGAACTACCGCGCAACGCGACGGGCAAGGTGCTCAAGCGGGAGCTGGAGGAGCAGCACGAGAACGGCTCTAAGAGCCCGAAGGAAAAGGCCAAATCGAGTTCGTAGTGCGTGGTGCGTAGTTCCACTACCCGCTACGCACTACTCACTACGAACTTTCGTTGTCAGTCGGCCCGCCCGGGATCGGCTCACCCTTGAACTCGTCCGGATCGTCGACCTTCTC
Source organism: Thermoleophilaceae bacterium (assembly GCA_025928345.1). Taxonomy (GTDB): domain Bacteria; phylum Actinomycetota; class Thermoleophilia; order Solirubrobacterales; family Thermoleophilaceae; genus JAICJR01. The sequence goes on from JAICJR010000014.1 coordinate 11,328, forward strand.
GCCTTCCACGCTCACGCTGCCGTCCTCGTGATGGCGGACGTCGGACTGGCCCAGCTGGGCCTCGGGCCCCTCGGCGTAGGAGTGGTCGCCCTCGGGGCCGCCGAAGGTCTCGTACTTGGAGTCATCCTCAGGCCAGTCCTCGAGCTTCTCGGGCGGGTTCTCCTCGAGCTCGTGGATCTTCTGCTTGCGATCGTCGTCTGTGTCCTTCTCGGGCATTGCCTCTCCTCACTCGTCGGCGACGGTGGGATGGGCGTTTCCGTCACGAGGCTCCTGCAAACGTGAGGTCGGTGAGCTCCGCCACTACCTCATCGGGCGTAACGTCGAGCACCGGCGCGAGCGGCTTGCCGCGGCTCACCCAGACCGAGCGCAGCCCGGCCAGCTTGGCGCCCGCCGCGTCCCACGGGTTGCCGGAAACGAGCGTCACCGCTTCGGGCTCCACGCCGAACGCGCTCGGCGCCAGCGCGTACACCTCCCGCGCCGGCTTGTAGCGACCCACGCTGTCCGCCGCGAGCACGTGCTCGAAGCGGTCGCGGATGCCGGCGTTTGCGAGGAGCTGCTCGAGGCCGTCGGCAGTGCCGTTCGAGAGCACCGCGAGACGGTGGCCGCCCAGCGAGTCGAGCGCGCGCTCGACCTCCGGAAAGAGCGGCAGCTCGGTGAGCCTGTCGGCGAGCGCGCCGGCTTCCACGTCCAGCTCGAGCTCGGCCGCGGCCGATTCGAACGCCGCGCGCGCCAGCTCGGGGAGCGGGCGATACGCTTCAGCGGCCGTTGCCAGCCAGGTCCACGGCTGGAGGCGCGAGTAGAACCCCTCGTAAAGCTCGTCGCCGCGCTCGCCGGCGAGGTCGCGCGCCGGCTTTCTCAGCCACTCGAGGTCGAAGAGGGTGCCGAACGCGTCAAACGCGATCTGCATGGCCGCGCTCCGCCTGCTGGATCGCGCGCTGCACCTCGTCGACGCTCACCTCGTCGTGTTGCGGCCACCCCGCCTCGAGCTGCTCGCGGATGAAGGGGTCCGTGAGCTTCACGATCTCGTGCCGCAGCCATTCGAGCATGCGCTGCTCGTCCGCCCGGATCTCCGCGGCGAGCCGAGCCGTGTCGCGGTCGCCCGCGCGCTCCGCCACCATCTCGAGCGCCGTGTAGGTCGCGATCACGAGGCCCTGCGTGGCGCAGCCGAACTGCGACCCGCGCAGTGTCTTCTCCTCCCGCGCCACCGCCTTGAGCGGCAGCCGGCTGATGCTGAGCACTCCAGCGGTCACCTCCCGCAGAGCCCGGGCGCCAGACCGCAGCCGCCCCTCACCGGCATCGAGCTCGTCGAGCCGCCCACCGATACGCCGGGCATGCCTCTGCGTCTCGCGCAGATAGCGCTGAAGCCCCGACCGGTACTCACCACGCGGAGCAGCCGCAATACGCGCCCTCAACGTGCGCGCAAGCGCGAGCTCATCAGCCCGCGCCTCGCGCAAGTAATCCACAACCCGAGCATCCCCCGCCATCGGCGGGAGACTACCCGGCCGCCCTACGCCCTACTACCTATGGCCCTTGAACGAAAGAACCTGCTGGATACCAGAGGGCCTGTTCGTGTACCGAATCTTGATCGGCAACAGCCCGGGCAGGAACGTGATCCGCTGAGCATTCGCATCGGCACGCCAAGTGGCCGGGTCCGGCCCCTGGGTAGCCGCCAGCTCGTTGCCCGCGGCGTCGAGCGCCCCCCAAAGGGCATTGGCGCACGTCGTCACGTTGCCGCCGCCGCAGAAGCGGAAGTGGAACTTGCCCCTCACCTTCTGGCCGAGCAGCGTCCGCAGGTCCTTGTCGATGTAGCCGATCCAGCCGCCGGTGAAGCCGCTGCCCTCGTTCGCCACCTTGCCGATCACCTTCTGCAGCGCGGCGGCCTGCGGACCGAGCACCGGATTCATCACGGCGTCGGACAGGTGCGGCGCGAACGCGTCCATGATCGGCGCGCCGGGGTCGTCCACCTTGCCGTCGTTGTTGCGGTCGAGCACGCTCGACCCGTTCTTGCGCCACTGCAAGAGCAGCTGGAGCATCTGCGCGTCACGCGGGTTCGGCGCCGCCACCTTCTGCATCACCTTGGCCACGACGGGCATGACGAACGCGTCGTTGAAGTCGGTGGTGGCCGCCTTGTTCATGGCGCTCACCACCTGAGCCAGGTTGAGCTTCTTGTGGCGCACGAGCCCGGCGTCGAGCATCTGCACGCGGAACAGCGAGCCGTAGCCGAACTGGTCGTCAGCCGCGGGGAAGCCGCCGCCCGGCTTGTTGTTCCAGTTCACGAGCGTGCCGTCTCGCGCCCCGATCTCCTGCGGGTGCAGCTTCGTCGACGCGAAGCCGTGCCACTCGAAGCTGCCGTTGCCGTTCGTCGGCAGTCCGCCGTCCACGCCCTTCGCCCGCTTGGGGAAGAGGCCGGTGGAGTACATCGCGATCTGGCGATCGTCCGCATACGCCGCGTTGAACGTGAACGGCGACGCGTGCATCGACTTGATGAACTGCTTCGCGTTGTGCACGCGCCCGAGCGTGAGGTCCTCGAACGGCAGCTGCCAGAGGATGTCCTTGCCGAAGCTCGAGCGCTTCTGGGACACCGCCACGCGCACGCCGTGCACGGTCGCGTAGCCGATCACCGGGCCGTGCACCGTGGTGCGGTAGGTCACCGGCTGCGGCGGCGTTCCGCTGATCGTGCCCGCGTTGACGAAGCCCATCGGCCGGCAGATGCCCTTGTACATGTACTTCGTGTCGCTGCCGCCGCAGAGGGTCTCCACGTAATCGTCGATCACGTCGCTGCCCGCGGACGTGAGGCTCCACGCGAAGTCAGGCCCCCGCGCGATCAGCAGATCGCCGGGACCGCCCGGCATCGCCGCGCCGCGAGCCTGGATGCCCGGCGCGTGCATGTCCACCTCGAACGTGAGCCCGGGGTAGAAGTAGCCGATCTGCGGGCCCGCGACGAACAGCGGGTGATGGTTGGTCGAACGCCTGGCGGCGACCATCAGGAAGTTGCTCGCGTGCGCGGGCGAGTGCTCGGCCGCGGCCGCCGATGCCGACGCGCCCGGCTCCGGCGTGGGCACGAAGCTGCCGGCATCGATGATCTCGTTGCCGGGCCCGAGCTGCTTGGGAGCGGGGTCGTACGGGAAGCGCCCGTCCACGGTGACCTTCGCCTCCGGGTCGCTGCGCTCGCGCAGGTCGTTCCAGAGCAGCGTGCCCTGCGGCGCGCCGAGGCGCTGCTGCAGGCCGCTCAGCAGCATCGCGCTGTTCACCTCGTTGCCGCCGCCGCGACCGAAGAGCTGCCCCGCCAGCGCGTTCGTCGCGTAGATGTCGTTGCGGTTGAACGGCGGGTTGGCCGGCGTCTTGTTGTGCCTGTACCAGGCGTTCACGCCCTTCACGTAGACGTCGATGTCGTGCAGCACCTGGCGGCCCTTCCTGCCGGCGTGCTTGAGCGCGCTCGTCTGCCGCGCGACGATCGACTCCGCCTGCGCGCTCGGCGTGAAGGTCTTCAGCCCCTCGACCAGCGAGAACGCGTCCACGTTCGGCACGTCCAGCGCCGCGATCACCGCGTCGCCGCGCGCCTCGTCGAGCAGGAGGTGACGGTCCTCGGCCACCACCCAGCCCTCGGCCCACGTGAGCAGGTCGCGGCTCTTCGCGAAGATGTGCGGGACGTTGAACTTGTCGCGCACGATGCGCACGCCCTTGATCGGGCGCTCGGTGCGCAGGTGGCCCTGCCCCTTGTCCGTGAGCCGCTCGGACTTGAAGTCCTTGAAGAGGTCGCGCGTGGTGACGTGGCCGCCGAGTGGCGTCAGCGCGTCGTACATGCGCGCCTGGCTGTCCGCGTGCTTCGGCACGGGCACATCGCCCCACTCGCCGGACGGGATGATGTTCAGCGCGGTCGACGCGAAGTCCTTCGCGAACGCCGCACCCGGCAGCGCGAGCGTGCAGGCGCACGCGAGCAGCGCGAGTCTCTTCATGTGGCTCCCTCCATTGGCGCGTACCGGCGCCTTCCGCGCGCCGAAAGCTAACACACTGGCTAGTCGGCCAACCAGCGATCCATCACGGTTTCAAGCGAGGGGTCCGCATCCTGACTCGGCACCGTCTTCTCCACGCGCAGGCGCGCGCGGCGGCCGTCGAGCTCGAGCGTGCCCACCTGGTTGTCGAACCACGGCTTCTGACCTCCGGACAGTCGCCAGCGCATGTCCGGGTCGCGCACGCCCGCGGCGCGCGCCAGCGCGTGAGCGGCAACGCCCGCCGCCCGCGTGCCCGTGACTCTGATCGCCAGCCGCTCGTGGCGGTCGAGCGGGTTGCGGAACGGCGAGCACACGGCCTGGTACACGCCGCTCCGCACGTTCGCCTCCGGCCGGAAGCCGGCCTCCACCAGATAGGCGTGATGCACGTCGCCCGACAGCGCGACGATGGTCGCCGGCGCTTCTCCCCGCTCCCCGGAGCCGACCGAGATCACCAGCCGCTCGAGGTGCTCGAACGAGCGCTGAAAGGCCGGCCAGTGCTCGAGGTCGAGTCCCTGGCGGAGCTTCTCGCCCAGCCGGGAGATCCTCTTGCCCCAGGCGCCCGCGCACAGCGCCTCGTCCCATGACTCGAGCCAGTGCATCGCGGGCGACATCAGCCAGGGAAGTGACGTGCCGAGCAGCAGGTGGTCGAAATTGCCGCCGCTCGCGCACTCCTCGATGAAGCGCCACTCCTCGTCGTCCACCATCGCGCGGCGCTCCGGGTCGAGCACGCGGCCGCCGCGCGAGTCCATCATCACGAGCCGCGAGCCGCACAGGTCGCGCACGTAGCTCCAGCGGGCGCCGTCCACCTCGTGCGCCACCTTGCGTGACCAGGCGCGCAGCATCGGCCCGGCGTCGCCGTCGCAGTTCAGAACGCGGTCGAACATCTCGTCCTCGTCGAGGTGGCGGGGCTCGAGGTTGCCGATGTGCTGGTAGAGCCAGTAGCTCATCACCGCGGACGAGATGCGCTTCTCCCACCACGGCTTGCGGCGCATCTCGGCGAGCCAGACGTCGGACGTGTTCCAGTCGTCGTGCACGTCGTGGTCGTCCCAGACCATCGCGCTCGACACGGTGGAGAGGAGCCAGCGCAGGGAGGGGTCGGTATCGCCCCAGGTCTCGTAGTAGAGGCGCACGTACTCCTCGAAGTCGGCGACCTCGTACCCCGGCGGCTGGCGCGGGTCGCGCCTCGACTCGATGAACTCGCGCACCTTCGGCGACGCCTCATCCGCGTATACCTGGTCGCCGAGCATGAGGAGAAGGTGCGGCCAGGTCTCCTGCGGCTCGCGCCTCATGCGGCGGGCGAGCGCGTACAGCGCATCGATCTCGCGGCCTTCGGGATCCTCGTCCTTCGGCAGCGTGTACGGCTTGCGATGCGGATACGCCACGCGGCAGGAGCCGAACGCGATGCGCAGCGGCCCGTTGGGGTCGAACGTGCGGATCACGCTCGGCGGGAAATCGTGATCCCGCGGTGGCCAGACCTGCTCGCCGTCGAGCTCCACCTGGTACGCGGTGGAGCTGGCCGGGCTGAGGCCCTGGATGCGGACGAGCGCGTAGTAATGGTCCTCCACCTCGAACGTGCGCGCGCTGTGATCGAGCACCACCACCTCGCATGGCGCGTCCGTCTCCACCCACACCGTCGCCTCCGTCTCGCTGATGTAGCGGAGGAGCGGGCCGAGGATGAGCTGCGGCACCGTTACAGCTGGTCCGGCGGGGCCATCCGGTAGAAGAACGGGCCCATCCCGCCCTGGTTCACCGCGAACACGAGCTTCAGGAGCTCCTCCTGTGCGTGCGCGTTCTCGAGCGGGCCCGCGTAGACGGGATCGAAGCCGGCGTCGCGGTTGAGCTGCTCCACGACGTCGCGCGCCTCGTCGTCGCCGCACCAGATGTTGCTCGGCGTGGCGCGCGCCTCGGAGATGCGGTCGTAGATGTTGGCGAAGTTGATGTTGAACGACTTGGCCGTGGGGCCGCCCGTCTTCGACTTGACGAACTCGGCGTTTGACGCGAAGCCGTCCGGCGGCTCGGCGCCGATGAGGTTGGTGGCGTCGATCACCGTCTTGCCGTCGAGCCCGGTCACCTTGTCGAAGGCGTCCGCGATGGCGCCGCCGGGCAGCGCGAACAGCACGGCCTCGGCATCGGACACGTCACCGCCGTCGCTGCCGATGCGCGTGACGTCGTGCCCGGCCTTCTCCCACAGATCCGCAAGCCCGCCGCCGACGTTGCCGCGCCCAACCACAGCCACCTTCATCCCAACCTCCTTGACGGTGAGCTCAGGACGATACGCGCGCGCCCAGGGCGAGGTTGTTGCAGCGCTCGCACACCTCTTCGGGAATGATCCCGGCGCGCATCAGGAGCGCGAAGATCCTGCAGCCGAGGCAGAGCCCGAACACGGACTCGAGCGTGGCGGCGGCGATGAGCAAGCCGAGCAGCACGTATGCCGCCGTGTGCAGGCCGAAGCCGAGCGCCAGCACGGCGGCGGACACCGACAGCGTGGCGCCCATTCCCTGCGCGAAGCGCTTGGGCGGCCCCGGCACCGGCCGCTGCTTCAGCGGCAGGTGGGGGGTGGCCACGCGCGTGACGAGCTGCCCGAGCGGGCTGAGAGTGGGGCCTGTGAGCACTCGCGCGAGGAACCCGTACGCAATCACTGCCGTGAGCCACGGCTGATCGAGCACGATCGCCGCGAGGCTCATCAGCACGACGCCGCCCGCCACGAGGCGAGCAGACACCTCGTTCACCGGATCGGGGAACGAGAACAGCTCTGCGCGTGCGCCGGCGCCCTCCACGGCGCGGAGGATAGCCCTACTCCCTACAGCGCCTTGACCTCTTCGGTCACGTGCTGGATCGACTCCTTCGCGTCCCCAAACAGCATCGACGTGTTCTCCTTGTAGAAGAGCGGATTGTCGATCCCGGCAAAGCCCGTGTTCATCGACCGCTTGAGCACGATCACGCTGTGCGCCTTGTCGACGTCGAGGATCGGCATCCCGTAGATCGGGCTGTCGGGCACGTCGCGCGCCGCGGGATTCGTCACGTCGTTCGCGCCGATCACCAGAGCCACGTCGATCTGTGAGAACTGCGGGTTGATGTCGTCCATCTCTTTGAGCTGGTCGTAAGGCACGTCGGCCTCCGCCAGCAGCACGTTCATGTGGCCCGGCATGCGGCCGGCCACGGGATGGATCGCGTATGCCACGTCCACGCCCTGCTTCTCGAGCAGCTTCGTGAGCTCCCGCACCGCATGCTGCGCCTGCGCTACGGCCATGCCGTAACCGGGCACGATCACCACGCGGTTGGCGTAGGAGAGCTGGATCGCCACGTCGTCGGCGGTGGTGGAGCGCGCGGTGCGTTCCTCGGCGCCCTCGGCGGCCGCGATCGCCGCACCCCCGCCGCCGAAGCCGCCCGCCACGATCGCCGGGATCGAGCGGTTCATCGCCTCGGCCATCAGGTTGGTGAGGATTGAGCCCGAGGCGCCCACGAGCATGCCGGCCACGATCATCGCGATGTTGTCGAGCGCGATACCGGCGGCCGCCGCGGACAGGCCCGTGAACGCGTTGAGCAGCGAGATCACCACCGGCATGTCGGCGCCGCCAATCGGAAGCACGATCGCGTTTCCGAGAATCGCCGCCGCCACGAGGATCAGGAAGAACATCAGCCCCGAGTGGGTGCCCGTCGCGATGATCACCGACATCACCACGGCCGCCGTGAGCAACGTGGCGTTCAGCACCGTTTGGAGCCGTCCCGGCAGCATGATGGGCCGCCCCGGCAACAGCTCCTGGAGCTTGCCGAACGCGATGTTCGAGCCCCAGAACGAGATCGAGCCGACGATCGCCGCGAACAGCGTGGGGATGAGGTGCTTCGACCCGAGCGAGTTGCCGAAGTGCCGGTACTCCGCCCACGAGATCAGCGCCACCGCGCCGCCGCCCACGCCGTTGAACAGCGCCACCATCTGCGGCATCGCGGTCATCTTCACGTTGCGCGCCGCGGGGATGCCGATCGCGGTGCCGATCGCGAGGCCGAGGATGATCAGGCCCCACCTGTGGATGCCGTGGCGCAGCAGCGTGTCCGCGATCGCGATGGCCATGCCCACGGCGGCGACCTTGTTGCCGCGGCGTGCCGTGCCAGGCGTGGTCAGCATCATCAGCCCGAGGATGAACAGGCTGAACGCGACGATGTACGCGTAGTCGAGGACCGTGTCGTCCCTCAGGAAGATCCCGCTGACGGTCATCTGGCTAGGCCTCGTCCTCGGGCTGCGCGCCGTCCTGCGCCTGCGGGGTGGGGCGCTTTTTGAACATCTCGAGCATGCGGTCGGTGACGAGGAAGCCGCCGACCACGTTGATCGTGCCGAAGGCGATCGCGATAACGAGGATCAGCTCGTTGAACCAGCCGCTCACCTCGCTGATGGCGATCAGGCCGCCGAGCAGGACGATGCCGTGGATCGCGTTCGTGCCGGACATCAGCGGCGTGTGCAGCGTGTTCGGGATCTTCGAGATCACGGCGAAGCCCACGAACGCGGCCAGCACGAGAATGGCAATCTCGGTTACGAGGCTCATGACGCTCCTTGCTGGGTCTCGGTTGCCGCCCCGGCGGCCTTCTTCGCGCCCTCGTGCACGATCTCTCCTTCGCGGGTCACGCAGGCACCGGCCACCACTTCGTCGTCGAAGTTGAGGTTCAGCTCGCCCTCCTCGCCCGTGATCAGGTCGAGCAGGGACATGATGTTGCGCGAGTAGAGCTGCGATGCGTGCTCCGGCATCGTGCTCGGCAGGTTGAGCGGGGAGACGATCACCACGTCGTCCTCCACGATCGTCTCGCCAGGCTTGGTGAGCTCGCAATTCCCGCCCGCCTCGCCGGCGAGGTCCACGATCACCGAGCCCGGCTTCATGTTGTGAACGCCCGCCTCGGTCACGAGCTTCGGCGCCGGGCGGCCCGGAATGAGCGCGGTGGTGATCACCACGTCGAACTCGGTGAGCGCCTCGTTCAGAGCCTCCTGCTGCGCCTTCTGCTCCTCGGGCGTGAGCTCGCGCGCGTAACCACCTTCGGCCTCGGCGTCCGCCCCGATGTCGAGCTCGAGGAACTTGGCGCCGAGCGACTGCACCTGCTCCTTCACCCCCGAGCGGACGTCGAAGGCGGTGACCTGGGCGCCGAGCCGCTTGGCGGTGGCGATCGCCTGGAGGCCCGCCACGCCGGCGCCGAGCACGAGCACCTTGGCCGGCGGGATCGTGCCCGCAGCGGTGGTGAGCATGGGGAAGAAGCGGCCCAGCTCCTGAGCGGCGATGAGCGTGGCGCGGTAGCCGCCCACGCTCGCCTGCGAGGAGAGCGCGTCCATGGATTGCGCGCGCGAGATGCGCGGGATCGCCTCCATGGCGAACGCGGTCACGCCCGCGGACGCGAGCGCACGCGTGGTCTCGGGGGCGGTGAGCGGCGCGAGGAAGCCGATCAGCACGCTGCCGTTAGGCAGCCGCTCGACGTCATCTGCGCTCGGCGGCGTGACGCGCACGACCACGTCGGCACCCTCGAGCGAGCCGATCTTGGCGCCGGCCTCCTCGAAGAGCGCGTCAGGGATCCGCGCGCCCTCCCCGGCGCCCGACTCCACAACCACCTCGTGGCCCTTCCCGCTGAGCCTCTTGATCACGTCCGGGACCAGCGCCACACGGCGCTCGCCCCCTTGAGACTCGTTCGGGACGGCGATCTTCATTTCGCCTCACCCTGCATTGAAGGGCGGGGAGAGTAATAGAGACGTGGCTTCGGTGATGCCACGTCTCCGGGCGGCGGCTCAAAAGTTCGTGGTACCCACCACGACGACTTCTGGCGCGATCGCATCTACAAGAGCCAGATGCAACGTCTTCTTCGTCATCGCCCCTCCCCGGCCATGATTGTGGCCCTCATCGCACTGTTCGTGGCACTCGGCGGCGGCGCCTGGGCGGCCGTGAACCTTCCGCGCAACAGCGTCGGAACCAAGCAGCTCAAGAAGAACGCCGTGGTCTCCGCCAAGGTGAAGGATCACTCCCTGCTGGCGAAGGACTTCAAGAGCGGGCAGCTCCCGGCCGGTCAGGCGGGCCCTCAGGGCCTCGGCGGGCCGAAGGGCGACGCGGGCCCGAAGGGAGACATCGGGCCGACGGGGCCGACCGGGCCCACCGGTCCGAAGGGCGCTACCGGCGAAGTGGACACCTCGCAGTTCTACGACAAGACCGACAGCGACAACCGCTACTCGCAGGCCAAGCACTACACCTCGACCTTCAGCGCGGCGTTCACCTCTACCGGCAGCGACACCGATCGCGAGACCACGCTCACGGACCTCGGCGGCTACGGCAAGCTCACGGGCATCTGTCACTACACAGCGGGAACGGCCACGCTCACCCTGACGCCGACCACGTCCACCGGCTCGGCGTCAGACATCTTCGCCACCGTGAACGGCGGCACGCCCCAGTTCTGGCAGATCGCATGGAACGCGACCGCCAGCGTCACGGTCTCGGGCGGCGACGACACGAACGGGCCGATCGCCGGCAGGATCCTCTGGGACGACTTCAGCCAGTACGGAGTGGCGAACATCTTGGAGGACGTCCGCATCAACTCCTCGATCATCAACGCCACGCGCTACTGCTACGCGGATATCGATGTGGTCACCAATCCGTGGGCGCACAATCTGCCGTGAGCCAGTAGGGAGTACGGAGTAGGGAGTAGGGAGGGCTCCCGCTCGGACAGTCCTTTATTGCTCGCCTTTCTGCACACACACCGCCCTTCGACGGCGTCCGGACGGATCGCCGAACCTGCTGCGCTGGCTAAACGCGGCACGAAATAGCGATAAAGGCCGGTAAGGAGGGAGCGCCTCCCTACTCCAACTCCCACTCCCTACTGTCGTATTCCCCTTGTCGCCGCCGGAACCGGGGTTACACTGGATAAGTGCGTCTGATACCGACGCACCCTGGCTCAACCGTGACAAAGGCAGTCGAAGAGAGGGAACGTGTAGTCGTCCGATTCGCGGGCGACTCAGGCGATGGAATGCAGCTCGCGGGCAGCCGCTTCACGGATGCCACCGCGATGCTCGGCAACGACCTCGCCACGCTGCCGGACTTCCCCGCTGAGATCCGCGCGCCCGCCGGCACGCTCCACGGCGTCTCCGCCTTCCAGATCCACTTCGCCTCGCGGGACATCCTCACGCCGGGCGACCACCCGAACGTGCTCGTGGCGATGAACCCCGCCGCGCTCAAGACCAACCTGGCGGCCCTCGAGAAGGGCGGCACGATCGTTGCCAACGAGGACGCGTTCACGGACAACAACCTGCGCAAGGCGGGCTACCAGGCCAACCCGCTCGAGGACGGCTCGCTCGACGACTACCAGCTCTTCCGCGTGCCCATGACGACCATGACGGTGCGCGCCACCGAGGGCATCGAGGGCATCATGGCCAAGGATCAGCAGCGCACGAAGAACGTGTTCGCGCTGGGGCTGCTCTCGTGGATGTACGGCCGGCCGACCGAGATCACGGTCGAGTGGATCGAGAAGAAGTTCGCCGGTAACCCCGGCATCCGCGACGCCAACCTCAACGCCTTCCGCGCGGGCTACAACTTCGGCGAGACCGCCGAGCTCCTCGCCGTTCACTACGAGGTGAAGCCGGCGCCTGTCGAGCCCGGCACCTACCGCAACATCAACGGCACGAGCGCGACGGCCATGGGCCTGATCGCGGCGAGCGTAAAGAGCGGGCTGCGGATGGTCTACGCCAGCTATCCGATCACGCCCGCGTCGGAGCTGTTGCACGAGCTGTCGCGGCACAAGCGCTTCGGCGTCCGCACCATGCAGGCCGAGGACGAGATCGCGGCGGCGGGGATGGTCGTGGGCGCGGCCTTTGGGGGCTCGCTCGGCGTCACCGCTTCGAGCGGCCCGGGCCTGGACCTGAAGGCTGAGACGATCGGCCTCGGCGTGATGCTCGAGCTGCCGATGGTGATCGTGGACGTGCAGCGCGCCGGGCCTTCCACCGGCATGCCGACGAAGACCGAGCAGGGCGACCTCATGCTCGCCATGTACGGGCGCCACGGCGAGTCGCCGCTGCCGATCGTGGCCGCCTACACACCTGGGCAGTGCTTCGACGCGGCGATCGAGGCCGTCCGCATCGCCGTGAAGTACCGCACGCCGGTGATCCTGCTCACCGACACGTTCCTCGCCAACTCGTCCGAGCCCTGGCGGCTGCCCGACGTCTCGCAGATTCCGCCCATCGACCCGCGGTTCGCCACAGGGCCGAATGGTGAGGACGGCGCCTTCCTGCCCTACCTGCGCGACGAGAACCTCGCCCGGCCGTGGGCTGTCCCCGGCACGCCCGGCCTGCGCCACCGCATCGGCGGCCTGGAGAAGCAGCACGAGACGGGCAACATCAGCTACGACCCCACCAACCACGCCCTGATGACCCGCCTGCGCGCCGAGAAGGTGGCGAAGGTGGCGGATGACATGCCGCCGCTCGAGGTGGATCACGAGGACGGTGCCGAGGTGCTCGTGCTCGGCTGGGGCTCGAGCTATGGGTCGATTCGAGCGGCCGTGCGGCGTGTGCGGATGAAGGGCAGGAAGGTCGCCTCAGCGCACCTGTTCCACCTCAATCCGCTGCCACACGACCTCGAAGAGGTACTGCGTTCCTACAGGAAGGTGATCGTCCCTGAGATGAACATGGGCCAGCTCGTGAAGATCATCCGGGCCGAGTATCTCGTTGACGCCGAGAGCGTGACGAAGGTGGAGGGCTTGCCTTTCTTCGCAGACGAGTTGGAAGCAGCGATTCTGGAACACGCATGAGCACGAACGGGCACACCAACGGCCACGGCACGCCGCTGCCGATGACGAAGAAGGACTTCTCCTCAGACCAGGAGACGCGCTGGTGCCCGGGCTGCGGCGACTACGCGATCCTCGCCACCGTCCAGTCGCTCATGCCGGAGCTGGGCGTGCCGCCGGAGCGCACGGTGTTCATATCCGGCATCGGCTGCGCGGGGCGCTTCGTCTACTACATGGACACCTACGGGATGCACAGCATCCACGGCCGCGCGCCGGCGCTGGCCACGGGGCTGGCGGTCTCGCGGCCGGAGCTGTCCGTGTGGGTGGTCACCGGCGACGGCGACTCGCTCTCAATCGGCGGCAACCACCTGATCCACGCGCTGCGGCGCAACGTGCCGATCAAGATCCTGCTCTTCAACAACCAGATCTACGGGCTCACGAAGGGGCAGTACTCGCCCACGAGCGAGCAGGGCAAGGTCACGAAGTCCACGCCGTTCGGCTCGCAGGACCACCCGTTCAACCCGCTCGCGCTGGCGCTTGGCGCGGAGGCCACGTTCGTGGCGCGCGCGGTGGACACCGACCGCGGCCACGTCGCCGACGTGCTGCGGGCGGCTGCCCAGCACAAGGGCGCGTCGTTCGTCGAGATCTACCAGAACTGCAACGTCTTCAACGACGGCGCCTTCGACGCCCTGCGCGAGAAGGAGCCGCGCAAGCGAAACATGATCATGCTCGAGGCCGGCCAGCCGATTCGCTTCGGCGAGGACAACGAGCGCGGCGTGGTGCACCGCCCGGACGGGTCTCTGGAGATCGTCGACGTGGCGGACGTGGGGGAGGAAGCGCTCGTGATCCACGACCCCGAGCACCGCGACCCGAGCCTCGCCTTCGCGCTCGCCCACCTTGCCGAGCGCCCCATCGGACCGACGCCGGTCGGCGTGTTCCGCTCGGTCTCCCGCCCGGTCTACGCCGAGGGCCTCTACGACGAGCTCGAAGAGGCGCGGAACAGCGTGGGGGACGAGGAGCTGCACGAGCTCCTCACGGGCGGAGACGCCTGGACCGTCCCGGCTGCCTAGTTCCCAGCCGCGGTCTCGCGCTCGAGGTCGAGCTCGGTGCGGACGCCGAGGGCGTTCAGCGCGTCGTTCGCCTCGTCCATGCTGCCCGCGTCCATCACGGCGTTCGCGAGGCGGGCGGCGGAGCTGACCGCCTTCGACGGGTCGAGGTAGATCGTCAGCGCGCCGAGCGGCGAGAGCGCCACCGTTCGGAGGCCGCGGCGGATCTCCGCCACACCGGTGTGGCCGCGGAAGCAGCGGATGGCCATCGCGCTGGCCTCCGTGGGCACCTCCTTCACCGCGCCCTCGAGACGCTCGGCCACCGGCTCGGTGAGGCCGCGCACGCCCGCGAGCCCGCCGGCAGCAGCCACCTCGGACACGCGCTCCATCACCTCGTCCGGGGTGAGCTCGCCGTCGCAGCCCACGCCGAACACGCCGGCCAGCACGTCACGGCCGGAGGACTGGAGGCGCGCGGCGGCCGCGAGCATCAGCGAGTCGCACAAGGGCGACGCAAGTCCTGGCTCGCCTCCATGCGCGAGAGCATCGCCGCCCACGTCGAGCAACACGATCAGATCAGCGCCGAGAACGTCCGCGGCCTCGGCCACGCCGTCGGCGATGGCCGCGCTGCCCGGGTGCGGGTCCACGAGCACGGTGCGCTCGCCGAGGTAGTGGGCCATGTGCGACTCGGCGAACACCACACCGTCCGCGTGCGTATCCGGCCCGGCCGCGACCACGCAATCGGACAGTCGTTCAGCTCCTTCGATCTGCTCGATGGGACGCGGTCCGGGCCTCGGATCGATCACCCGCCGCTCCCACGTCACGCCGCCCAGCACGGGCTCCGCGCCGTGGTACAGCCGGCACGCCTCGGCCGTGGCGAGCGCGCCCACCACGTCGCCGCCACCGCCCATGCCGATCACGAGCGGTCGCCGGGCGGCGGCCAGGAGCGCCTCTGCGTCTATCACGCGAGCGATTGTGACCTGACCGCTCGTTCGAGCGAGCTCTCGTAGGGCGGCTCGATCACACCGGCCTCGGTCACGATCGATGCCACGAGGTCGTGGGGCGTGACGTCGAAGGCGAGGTTGAGCGCGGGCGACCCACCCGTGACCTCCGAGGGATCGCGCTCCTCGATGGGGATGTCCGCGCCGCTAAGGGTGTCGAGGTCGACGGTCGAGAGCGGGGCCACCACGTGCAGGGGAATGTCGTGGCGCTCGGCGAGCACGGCGAGGCCGTAGGTGCCGATCTTGTTCGCCACGTCGCCGTTGCGGGCGATGCGATCAGCGCCGACCACCACGAGGTCGACCTCACCGCGGGCCATCAGCGCCGCTGCACTCGAGTCCGTAACCACGCGGAACGGGATACCCGCCTGCTCGAGTTCCCACGCGGTCAGACGCGCGCCCTGGAGCAGCGGGCGCGTCTCGCCCACCCACACTTCGCCCACCAGCCCACGTCCCCACGCGTGCTCGATCGCACCGAGCGCCGTGCCGCTGCCCGCGGTGGCCAGCCCGCCCGTGTTGCAGTGGGTGTACACGCGGCTGCCGGCGGCGAACAGCGCCGCCGCGTGCTCCGCCATCAGGCGGTCCGCCTCTTCCTGCCGCCGGGCCAGCCCGTCAGCCCAGGCGCGCAGCACTGCCGCGGGGTCCTCGCCGCTGTCGCGGGCGCGCGCGTAGACCTGGCGTCCCTGCTCAACGGCCCAGCTCAGGTTCACCGCAGTGGGGCGGGTCGATGCAAGAAGGCGGGCGGCTTCCTCGAATGAACCGTCCGCCGCGAGCACCAGCCCGTATGCCGCCGTCACTCCGATCGCGGGCGCGCCCCGCACCGCCAGCCGGCGGATCGCGTCCGCCACCTGCTCCGGTCGCTCGCAGCGAAGCCACACCTCCTCGCCGGGAAGGCGCGTCTGGTCGAGCAGCTCGAGCGTGTCGCCGGTGAAGCGGAGGGGGGAGGCCACGTCAGCGGCTACTCGCCGGCAGCGCGCCTGGCGAGTTCTTCCGAGAGCTCCGCCCGCGCGCGCTCGACCTCCTCCGTGGAGTGCGCGCCTTCCGCCGCGCCAGGTTCCTCTACGGGAGCGTCCGGCTCGGGCGCGGGCTGGTCGCGGCGCACGCCGAGGCGCGATGCAAGCACGCCGGCGGCGGTGAGGACGAAACCGGCGGTGGCGCGCCGTCCCGGCTTCATGCGGGCGTCCTCCGCACCGGCTCGAGCTGGTCGGCACCCCGCTCTCGGGCGCGCCCGCTCTCGTGGCGCACACGCAGCACGAGCACCGCCATGTCGTCGCTCATGGTGTCCTCCTCTCGGAACGCGAGCACGTCGTTCTCGATCCGCTCCGCGATGCCGGCCGCGCCGAGCCCGCCGCAGCTCTTCAGCAGGTCGACGAGGCGCTCCTCGCCGAACAGGCCCGCGGCAGAGCGCGCCTCGGACACGCCGTCTGTGTAGAAGACGAGCGAGTCGCCCGGCGCGAGCTCGATCGTCTGATCGACCACCTCCGGATCCTCGACGAAGCCGATCAGCGTGCCCGGCGTGCCCACCGGCTCGACTGAGCCGTCGGGGTGCAGCAGAAGCGGCAGCGGGTGGCCGCCGACGCCGAGCGTCATCCGGATCGCGCCATCCGCCGCGGGCTCGAGCGACGCGTACGCGACCGTGCAGAAGCGGTCACCCTCCGGCTGCAGCACCATGGCCTCGTTCAGCACGCCGAGCACGTGGCTCGGCGCGCTGTCGGTGAGCGACGCGGTACGAAGTGTGTAGCGCGCGAGCCCGGTCACCACCGCCGCCCGCGGGCCCTTGCCGCGCACGTCGCCGATCGCCACGCCCCAGGTGGACTCTCCGCTCCGGTAGATGTCGTAGAAGTCGCCGCCCACCTCGGTGCCCTCGCCGGCGGCGCGGTAGCGCGCGGCGATGTCGAGCCCGGGAATGTCTGGCAGGCGCTCCGGCATGAGGCTGCGCTGCAGCGTGTCCGCGATGTAGCTGCGCTCGCCGTATAGGCGCGCGTTGTCCACCGCGGTGCCGGCACGTGCCGCGAGGTCCTCGGCGAGCGCGAGGTCGTCCTCGTCGAACAGAAGGCCGGACTCGGCGGCGGCGAACACGATCGCGCCCAGCGCGCGCTCCCGGCCCATGAGCGGGACGATCATCGCCGAGCGCAGTCCCAGCTTTCGGAGCAGGCGCAGGTGCTCCTCGTCTTGCGCGATCTCGTGCAGCAGCTCCTCCGGAATCTCATGGATGAGCTCGGAACGGCCGCTGCTCATTACCTTCGCCGTGCCGCGGTTCGGATCGGGACGCGTGGGAAAGCGCCGCTCGATCTCCGCCACGAGCTGCTCCTTTGCCGGGTCCACGTGCGCGATCGCGAGACGTTTCAGCGAGCCGTCGGGCGCCACCATGTCGATCGCGCACCAGTCCGCGAGGTTGGGAACGGCGAGGCGGGCGAGGTTGCGGAGCGTGACCTCGTAGTCGAGGCTCGAGCTGAGCACGGACTGCGCCTCCGCCAGGAACGACGCGCGGCGCGCGGTGCGCTCGGTGGCGAGCCGCGCCTCCTGCTCCATCCGCAGCGCCTCCGCGCGCTGGGCCTCGATCCGCTTGCGCTCGGAGACGTCGCGGCTGATCACGGAGGCTCCGATGATCTCACCGGCGGGGTCCCGGATGGGCGAGACCGTCAGCGAGACCTCGACCATGCTCCCGTCCTTGCGCACGCGGGTGGTCTCGTAGTGCTCGACGCGCTCGTCGCGGAGCACCGCCTCGAAGATCTGCACCTCCTCGCCTGCGCGTGCCTCGGGAATGATGATCGCGATCGACTGGCCGATCGCCTCCTCCGCGGTGTACCCGTAGAGCCGCTCGGCGCCGCGGTTCCAACTCGTGATGTTGAGGTCGTGGTCCTTGCTGAGGATGGCGTCGTCCGACGACTGCACGATCGCCGCGAGACGGTTGCGCAGCTCCTCGGCCTCGTGCCGCTCGCTGAGATCGCGCAGGTAGCCGGTGAACATGGGAGGCTCGACGTCGATCGGCGTGATCGTCAGCTCCACCGGGAACTCGCTCCCGTCCTTGCGCACGCCCCGCAGCTCCACACGGCGGTCCAGCATCCGCGGCTGCCTCGTGGCGAGGTAGCGCGCAAGCCCCTGCCGGTGCGCCTCGCGCAGGTCCGGCGGGATGATCAGATCAGCCAGCTCTCGCCCGACGGCCTCCTCCACGCTGTACCCGAAGGTGCGCTCGGAAGCGGGGTTGAACTCGACGACGCACCCCTCGCTGTCCATCGTCACGATGCAGTCGAGCGCGGTCTGCACCACCGCTGTCTTGCGCGCCTCGCTCTCCTCGACGGCCTCCTCCGCAAGGCTGCGCTCAACGTGCTCGCCGAGCTGGCCGCCAAGCGAGTCCATCAGGTCGAGCAGCCGGCCGTCCGGCTCGCGCGCGCTCGTCGCGAAGTACTCGATGGCTCCGAGGATGCCGCTCGAGCTCCGGATCGGGAACGCGAACGCTGCGTGGAAGCCCTCGGCCTTTGCCGCGTGCGCCCGCGGGAAGTTCTGATCCTCCGTCACGTCGAAGACCCACAGCGGCCGCCCGGCGTCCCATGCGCGGCCCGGCAGGCCGCTGCCGCGGCTGAGCGAGGTGTCGCGAGTGGCCTGAGCGAAAGCTGCGACGTCCATGCCGGGCGCGTGCCACGCGTCCACGCACCTCATCGCGTCCGCCTGCTGGTCGACCGTCCACAGCGCCCCAAAGTCCCACCCGAGGTGCTCGCCCATGACTGCTAGCAGCTTCGGCGAAGCCACCGCGAGGCTGTCGGTGGAGGTGAGGATCTTCGCCACGGCCGCCTGGATGGTGAGCAGCTCCGCCGCGCGCTCCCGGTCCCGGCGGATGCCCGCGATCCAGATGGCCATCCCGCCGCCTGCTGCGACGATGAGAAGCCGCGTGAAATGCTCGCCGGTCAAGAAGTAGTCGTGCGGAATCCCGAGCAGCAGCGCCGCGAGGAACGAGATCGCGGCGATCAGGCCCACCTCTCGCGGACCGCTGCGGGTGGCGGCCACGAGCGGCCCAAGGATGAGCAGGCCAAGCGGGACAGCGCTCGACCAGACGACGGCGTTCAGGACGACCAGGACCGCTGTTACGACGAGCCCGGCGGCCACACCCTGCAGCGAGCGTGCGCGAGCAGACGCTCCTCCGACCTGGGCGTCCCCCGGGCGGGCCAGTACCGGCGTTCCCCTCTTTCCCCCGAACCTCAAGTATGCGCATTCCGGGGCACGTCATGGCGTACCCCTGGGTGGATAGTACCCGGGAAGGGAGGCGTCTCCGTCTCGCTTCAGGCGCCGCCTGTCTCGGCCCCGCCGCCGCGCGCACACCACTCGCTCCAGGACCCTGGATAGAGCCTCGCGGGCACGCCCGCCAGCTCAGCGGCGAGCACGAGTGTGCAGGCGCTCACGCCGGATCCGCAGTAGGCGACGACCTCGCGTCCCTCGCCGGCGCCGGCGCGCTCGAGGCGCTCACGGAGCTCCCCTGGCGGGAGGTAGCGGCCGCTGGGCGCGACCTCGGAGAACGGCAGGTTCGCCGCGCCGGGAATGTGGCCCGCCACCGGGTCGATCGGCTCGCTGCGGCCGGCGAAGCGTTCCGGAGCCCGCGCGTCGATGAGCGGCGGGGGGTAGCGCTCGAGCTCAGTGGCGTCCGCGGTGTCGTCCGCGCGCGGGCTCGCCTTGAAGTCGCCGGCATCGAGCTGCTCTTCTCCGAGCACGAGCTCGCCGCCGGCGGCTCGCCAAGCGGCCATGCCGCCGTCGAGGACCGCCACGGCCTCGTGGCCGAAGTGGCGAAGCAGCCACCACAGGCGCGCTGCCCCGCCCTCGCCCGCCTCGTCGTACGCGACCACGCGGCTGCCGTTCGAGACGCCCGCTGCGCGCGCCACCCGTTCGAAGCGCTCGGCATCCGGCAGCGGATGCCGCCCGCGCGGCCCGGGCGGATCCGACAGGTCGGTGTCGAGGTCGAGAAAGGCAGCCCCGGGGATGTGCCCGGCGACGTACGCCGCCCGGCCCGCGCCCGGCTCGCCCAGCTTCCAGCGGCAGTCCACCAGGCGCAGGTCAGGCTGCCCAAGTTCATGCCGCAGCCAGTCCACGTCCACGATCGGCCCGAAGCTCATCTGCCGCCATCATTGCGCGTGATGAGGGCGATGGTGTTCCACAGGCCCGGCGCTCCGCTCGAGCTGCGCGACGTCCCCAAGCCCGAGCCCGGTCCGGGGGAGCTGCTCATCCGCGTGCACGTGTGCGGCGTCTGCCGGACGGACCTGCACGTGGTGGACGGGGAGCTGCCGGATCCCAAGCTGCCGCTGATCCCCGGCCATCAGATCGTCGGGACCGTGGCCGCGCTGGGGGAGGGCTGCAGCCGTCACGCCGAGGGCGACCGCGTGGGCGTGCCATGGCTCGGCGCGACGGACGGCACCTGCCGCTACTGCACGAGCGGCCGCGAGAACCTCTGCGACAACGCACGGTTCACCGGCTACCAGCTCGACGGCGGCTACGCGGAGTGGGCCGTGGCACGCGAGGACTTCTGCTTCGCGATCCCCGAGGGATACCCCGACCTCCAGGCCGCCCCGCTGCTATGCGCCGGCCTGATCGGCTGGCGCTCGCTCCGCATGACGGGCCACGCCGAGCGCCTCGGCCTCTACGGCTTCGGTGCCTCCGCCCACATCATCTGCCAGGTGGCCGTGCACCAGGGCCGCCGCGTCTTCGCGTTCACACGAGAGGGCGACGAAGCGGCCCGAGCCCTCGCCCTAAAGCTCGGCGCGGAATGGGCAGGTGACTCCATGTCACCCGCCCCGGAGGAACTGGACGCCGCCATCATCTTCGCGCCCGTCGGCGCGCTGGTGCCGGCGGCGCTGAAGGCGAGCGCCAAGGGCGCGACGATCGTCTGCGCCGGCATCCACATGAGCGACATCCCCAGCTTCGCCTACGACATCCTCTGGGGAGAACGAACAGTCCGCTCAGTAGCCAACCTGACCCGCCAGGACGGAACCGAGTTCATGCAGTTGGCGCCGGAAGTCCCAGTGAAAACCGAAGTAGAACCG
>JAICJR010000195.1 GCA_025928345.1 Thermoleophilaceae bacterium
CCGACTACGGCTTCATCCCGGACACGCTCGCCTTGGACGGCGACCCGCTCGACGCCATGGTCTGCGTGTCCGAGGCAACCTTCCCGGGCTGCGTGATCCCGGTCAAGCCGATCGCGCTGTTCAAGATGGAGGACGACAAGGGGATCGACGACAAGATCCTCTGCGTGCCGCTCCAGGACCCGGCCTGGAACACGCTGGACGTCCTCGAGGACCTGCCCAAGCAGTTGCGCGACGAGATCGAGCACTTCTTCTCTGTCTACAAGGACCTTGAGCAGAAGAAGGTGCGCGTAGATGGCTGGTACTCGCGCGACGACGCGCTCGAGGAGATCGAGGCGGCGCGCAGGCGCTGCGCCGAGTCGCGCTCGGACGGCGACGGCTAACCTCGGGGTTGCCGTGCGTGCTCTGCGGAACTTCGCAATCCTCGCGCTGATCGCGCTGGCCTTGGTCCTGCTGCCGGGCGGCGGGCCGACGGTGAACGTGATCCTCACCGTGCTGGGCGCGGCGTTCCTGATCGCGCTCGGGTTCTTCCTGCTGCAGCTCTACCGGGAGAACCGCTGGACGCTCGAGTCGATGGAGACTCTGTATCGGGTGGTTCTGTACGCCTCGATCGGGCTGGCTTTTCTGACGTTCGCCGGCTACCAGAAGCTGTGGCAGGGCGGGGATGCGTCCGCGAAGGTCGTCTGGATCGCGCTGCTGGCGCTTGCCGCGTATGGCGTGTTCTGGTCGTGGGCGCAGGCGCGCCGCATGAGCTGAACCTTCGTTCTCTCTTTTTCTCGTTTCTGTAGCTGAGTTGTAACGCGGGCGCCTTGTCCCGTTACGCCGCGCTCGGCAGGTTGTTCTGGCATGCGAAGCGAGCGCGGTCAGGCGACGGTGGAGATGGTGGCGGTGGTGCCGGCGATGGTGCTCGCGTGCGCGATCGCGTGGGAGCTGGTGCTCGCCGGCCATACGGCGTGGGTGGCTGCGCATGCCGCGCGCGCGAGTGCGCGGGCGGTGGCGGTGGGGCGCGATGGGCGGGCGGCGGCTCGGAGCGTGGCTTCTGACGCGGCGGTGTCTGCGCTCGGTGGCGGACGCGTGCGCGTACGTGTCCCCGTGCCGCTGCTGGTTCCCGGCTGGAACAGCGCGATAAAGGTGTCGGCAACGGCGGGGCTGTGAGGGCTTCGCGCGGGCAGGCGAGCGTGGAGGTGGTGGCCGCGGTGCCGCTGCTGATGCTGCTCGCACTCGTGGTGTTCCAGCTTCTGGCGCTGGGCTACTCGGCGGTGCTGGCGGGGAACGCCGCCGAGGCGGGAGCGCTTGCTTTGGCGGGCGGCGGGGATGCGCGCTCGGCTGCGCGGGGCGCGCTGCCGGGGTGGTCGCGCGCGGGGATGACCGTGGCTGTTCAGGGTGATGCGGTCCGGGTGGCGCTGAGGCCTCCGTCGGCGCTTGCGGTCGTGGGCCGGCGGCTCGCGGTCCACGCTTCAGCCGCCGTGGGGAGCTCGCCGTGAACCGGCTGGGGGGCGCGCTTTCGTGGCTTGTCGAGCCACCTCCAACGCCCACGGCCGGGGATCTTGGTTGTCCTGCAACCAAAATCCCAGAGCGTGCCGCCACCCCGCGACGGTCGGTGGTCGCGGTGGTCGGACTTACGCGGGGGTGTGGCGCGACTACGGTGGCGTGGGCTCTCGCCGCCGTGCTGGCTCGGCGGGACCACTCCGGCACCGCGATCGTCGTCGTGAGCGAGGAGCCACGCGGCTCGGCGCTGGCGGTCCCGGCTGCTTCACGCCTCGCCAAGCGCATGAACGCTTCAGCCCGGGGCCGGCTCTGCATCACGGGCACCGACCCCTCCGTGGATCTCACGAGCCTCGCGCCCCTCGTGCTCGACGTCCCTCACGGAACCGTTCCCTCATTGCCGGCAGACCTGACGATCCTCGTCGTGCCTGGGGATGCCGAGCCCGCGCTGGCCGAGCTGGCGGCCAAGGCGCTCGACGACCCACTCACGGTCGACACGCGCGCAGATGACCCGAGCCGCTGGGACGGTCGCGCCTTCGCGCATCTCCCACACTCGCGCAAGGCCGCCTGGCTCGCAGCCGCGGGCTGGGAAGCTCGCGGCGCATTCGGCGCCGCCATCACGAAGATCGCGGACGCAGCATGCGCCTGACCCGCCACCAGTCCGGCCAGGCGCTCGTCCTGATCATCGGTGCGATGGCGGCGCTCGTCGTCGGCGCGCTCATCCTCGGCGCGTTCGGGCAGGCATTGGGCGCCCGCGGGCACGAGCAGCGCGCCGCCGACCTCGCGGCTGTCTCCGCCGCCCGCGCTATGCGCGACGCATACCCGCGCCTGTTCGAGCCGGCCGTACTGCCCAACGGGATCCCCAACCCGCGTCACCTGTCGGTCGCGCAGTACCTGGCAATCGGCCGCGCCGCCGCGGTGGACGGCGCAAAGCGAAACGGCGCGACGCTCGACCCGAGCCACGTCACCTTCCCGGACGCCGCCTCCTTCGCGCCCGTGCGAGTGAGCGTCGCGCTCACAGAGCTCGCACAGGTGCGCGCACCGGGCAAGAGCAAGCCGGGCAAGGTCCGCGTCGCCGCGAAGGCAACCGCCACGCTCACGCCGTCCATCGGCGGCGCCGCATACCCGAACGCGAGCGGCGGCGGCTATATCGGTCCGCTGGCCTACCGCCAAGGCCAGGGCATGCGCCCAGACGTCGCGCCCGCCTTCGACCGCATGGCGGCCGCCGCCAAGAGAGAGGCGGGGATCACGCTGCTGGTCGTCAGCGGCTACCGCTCAGACGCCGAGCAGGCGCGTCTCTTCGCGGCCCACCCGGATCCGAAGTGGGTGGCGAGGCCCGGCGAGAGCCTCCACCGCTACGGCACGGAGCTCGACCTCGGCCCAGCCTCGGCATACGGGTGGCTCGCGGCGAACGCGCACCGCTTCGGGTTCGTCCAGCGCTACAGCTGGGAACCGTGGCATTTCGGGTTCACCCTTAACGCGGGCACCACCTCGGTCGGCTTCGGCGACGGCGCGCGCCTGAAGTCATTGCCCGACTTCGTCCCTCCCTCATTGCAAGCAGTTATCTCGGAGGCCGCGCAGCGCTGGAACGTGTCAGGAGCACTGCTCGCGGCACAGCTCTACGCCGAATCGAACTTCAACCCATTCGCTCAGTCCGGCGCGGGCGCGCAGGGCATCGCGCAGTTCATGCCGGGCACGGCGCAGGCCTACGGCATAACCGACCCGTTCGACCCGGCGCAGTCGATCGACGGCCAAGCCCACCTGATGCGCGACCTCCTACGCCGCTTCGCCTCCGTGCCACTCGCACTAGCCGCCTACAACGCCGGCCCGGCACCAGTCGCGGCCTGCGGCTGCATCCCGGCGATCCCCGAGACACAGGCATATGTGGCGAGGATCCTCGGCCTGCTCGGCGGAGCCGGCCAGGGTCCCGCGCAACTCACCGTCCGGCTTGTCGCCTGACCTTACACCTCGATGTGTATCCTTATACATCAGTGCGCACCAACATCGAAATCGACGACGAGCTAATCGCCAAAGTCATGCGGACCTACCGTTTGAAGACGAAGCGCGAGGCCGTGGAGTACGCATTGCGCCGGCTCGTGCCAGAGCCGATGAGCCTCGAAGAGGCGCTCGCCATGCGCGGCTCTGGGTGGGAGGGCGATCTCGATGAGATGCGCGGCGGCACGGGCGCGCCTGAGCTGTGATCCTGGTCGACAGTTCGGCGTGGATTGAGTTCCTGCGCCAGACCGGAAGCTCCACCGACCTCCACGTCGAGACGCTGGTGAAGAGCGGGGGCCTGGTCACTACCGATGCCGTGGTGATGGAACTCCTCGCCGGGGCGCGTGGTGCAGACCATCGGGAAAGCCTGCGTCGCTTGCTCGGCCGTTTCAGGTTCGAGCCGATTGAAGGACCGCGTGACTACGAGGCTGCGGCCGACATCTACGCCGCGTGTCGCCGCTCTGGCGAGACAGTTCGCTCGCTGATTGACTGCCTGATCGCGGCGGTCGCAATACGCACAGGAAACTCGGTACTCCACGCGGATTCCGACTTCCAGATCCTGGCACGCCACTCCTCGCTGCAGCTGGCTTAAGCCCGCAAGTCCTTACGCCGCCTCGACGAGCGGCCGGCGCTCCGGCAGGTACGCGCGGCTCAGAGCTGCGCTGACGGCTTGGAGGTCTCCATCGCGCGCGTGCGCGAGCTGGCGGGACGCTCCGTTCGCCTCCGCGAGGGAGGGCAGCATGGCGAGCTCGGCATCGCAGCCGAGCCGCTTGGCGTGCGGCTGGCAGGCGGCGAGCGTCCGCTCGAGCTCCGCCGTCGCCGTGATCTGGCCGCCGGATTCGTAGTCGATGAAGCGCGCGTCCATACCATCGCGCGCCGCGAGGAAGCGGTTCTCCTCGATCACTTCCGCGGCGGCCCGTTCAAGCGTCCCGCTCTGCAGCTCGAGGCGGGCGAGCGAGTGGACGAGCGCGGCAAGCGGCCCCACGTCCTCGACCGCGCTTTGCGCGTCCATGATGCGAATCTCGACCGTGCCGTAGTGCGGCTGCAGGCGAATGTCCCACCAGAGGAACGAGGGATCCGCGATCGCGCCCGACCGGATCAACCGCTCGACCGACTCGGCCCAGTCGGCGTAGTCGGAGAAGACGCGCGGCGGCCCGGTTCTCGGAAACGCGTCGAAAAGACTCACGCGGGTCGAGGCGAAGCCGGTCGCCCTGCCCTGCCAGAACGGAGAGTTCGCAGACAGCGCGAGCAGCAGCGGCAGGTGCTTTCGCATGCCATTGAGGACCCGAACCGCCGCTCCAGGGGTTGGCACCCCGACATGGATGTGGGTCCCGAGCGTGGGTTCGCGGCGGGCGAGCACGCGCATCGACTCCGCCATTTCCTGGTAGCGGCTATCCGCGGACACCGCGGTGTCGCTCCAAAGGGCGGCCGGGTGCGTGCCGGCGGCGGCCGCTCGCAGGCCATGGCTCGCGACCGCTTCCACGAGCGCGGCGCGCAGATTCGCGAGCTCCGCGACAGCGTCCGCCACAGAGCGATGCACACCCGTCTTCGTTTCCATCACCGCTGCATGCGTCTCGAGGGATGCTCGGCCGCGCAGTTCGGGCGGCATCGCGTCGAACACCTCGTCCGAGCGGAACGCCAGGGACCAATCGCTGGGATCGACGAGCATGAACTCCTCCTCGATGCCGATCGTGAGAGGGCTCGGTCGCCAAAGGGACCAGTCGGGCGGATCCATCCGCTGCCTTTCTGTGTGGGGCCAGAACTCAGGACGTCGGGAGGTGAGACGCGCTCATCCCAGGTTCCGATCCGTGAGCTTCGGCACAGACAGCGCCGACTAGACCACTCCGTATCCTCGAACGGGGTGGCCACAGAGACCGCACAACCGACCGATCGCGAGGAGCGCATCCGCGCGCAACGCCGCGCGCTGCCGGACGCGCCCGGCGTGTACCTCTTCCGCGGGAGCAACCGCAAGGTGCTCTACGTGGGCAAGGCGAAGTCGCTGAAGAAGCGCGTGCAATCGCACTTCTCGAGCCCGTCCACCCGCGGCTCGACGGACCTGCTCGACGAGATCGACAACATCGAGTTCATCGCCACGCAGACCGAGGCTGAGGCGCTGCTCGCCGAGCAGACCTTCATCCGCCAGTACCGCCCCCGCTACAACGTCCGGCTGAGAGACGACAAGTCGTACCCCTACATCGCGATCTCGCTGGACGAGGACTTTCCGCGCGTGTACTTCACCCGCGAGAAGCACCGCCGCGGCCGCGCCTACTTCGGCCCGTTCAGCAACGCCAAGCGAGTGAGGGAGACCCTCGACCTGCTGGGCAAGGTTTTCCAGTTCCGCACCTGCGACGGCCCGGAACCCGGGCGGGCAAGCGGCAGCC
>JAICJR010000275.1 GCA_025928345.1 Thermoleophilaceae bacterium
GATGCCCGCCAGCGACATCGGAACGGTGAAGTAGTCGGACAGGTACATCGCGAGCGGATCCTTGGTGCGCTCGCCGAGCTTGAACGCGACGGTCGGCGAGGTGGGCGTGACCACCACGTCCACGCGGCCGAAGGCGTCGCGGAAGTCGTCGGCGATCTTCGTGCGCACGCGCTGCGCGCGGCCGTAGTAGGCGTCGTAGTACCCGGACGAGAGCGCGTACGTGCCGAGCATGATGCGGCGTTTGACCTCGGCGCCGAAGCCGTCGTGACGCGTGTTCTCGTACATCGAGAGCAGGTCGCCGTTCCCGCTTCGCATCCCGTAGCGCACGCCGTCGTAGCGGGCGAGGTTCGCGCTCGCCTCGGCAGGGGCCAGCACGTAGTAGGCCGACAGCCCGTAGCCCGCGTGCGGCAGCTGGATCTCCTCCACCGCGCCGCCGAGCTCCTCGATCTTCGCGATCGCGGCGCGGCACGCGTCCACCACGCCCGGCTCGACGCCCTCCTCCTCGAGGCCCCAGATGCCGAAGCGGATGCCGTCGAGCTTCTCCGCGCTCGGCAGCTCGACCTCGTGCGGGTAGTCGAGCGAGGTGGAGTCGCAGCAGTCGCGCCCGATCATGTGGCGGAAGAGCAGCGCGGCGTCGGTGGTGTCGCGCGTGAGCGGCCCGCACTGATCGAGCGACGAGGCGAACGCGATCATCCCGTAGCGCGACACCGCGCCGTAGGTGGGCTTGAGGCCGACGATGCCGCAGAGCGCCGCCGGCTGGCGGATGGAGCCGCCGGTGTCGGTGCCGATCGCCCACGGTGCCGTGCCCGCCGCCACGGCCGCGGCGGAGCCACCGCTCGACCCGCCCGGCACGCGCTCGGTGTCCCACGGATTGCGCACCGGACCGAAGCCCGAGTTCTCGTTGGACGAGCCCATCGCGAACTCGTCCATGTTCGTCTTGCCGAGCACCGGCGCGCCGGCGCCGGTGAGGCGCTCGACGGCGGTGGCCGTATACGGCGGCCGGTAGCCCTCGAGGATGCGGGACGCCGCCGCGCTCGGCACCCCCTTCACGCAGAAGAGGTCCTTCACGCCCAGCGGCACGCCGGCGAGCGGGCCGTCCGCCTCCTCGGGCGCATCGTCCGCCACCCACAGGTAGGAGCCGAGCTGGTCACCCGCCGCGCGCTCGCGGTAGAAGTCGAAGAGCTCGCGCGCGTTCAACTCGCCCGCACGCACGCGCTCGGCCGCCTGGGCGGCTGTGAGCTCGAGCAGCTCGCTCATGCCCCCGGGCTCGGTACGCGGAAGCCCTCGTCGGATGCGTCGGGCGCCTGCTCGAGGATCTGCTCGCGCGGCCAGCTCGGCCGTGGCTCGTCGGCGCGCAGCACGTTCTCGAGCTCCACCACCGCGGTGGTGGGCTCCACGCCGTCGAGGTCGAGCTGCGAGATGTTCTCGATGTGGTCGAGCACGGCCGACAGCTCGCTCGACATCCGCTCCACCTCCTCGTCGGTGAGCTTCAGGCGTGCGAGCCGCGCCACGTGCAGGACCTGGTCGCGATCGATCATCCGACGGGCGATTGTACGGAGGTGAATTAGGATGCCCGGCCGTGAGCGCGGCGCGGGCGGAACGGCTTGTGGTCCTGACCATGCGGATGCTGGCCGTCACCTTCGCCGTGGTGGGCCTGCTCTTCATCATCACGCCGAACGGTGTGCTCGGCCGGATCGATGACGTGGGCAACTGGATCGGCAGCTTCCCCACCGCGCCGCAGAGCGCCGAGAAGCTGTGGCTCGCGCTCGCGTTCGCCTACATGACGGTGATCACCGGCATCGCGCTCGTGATCTCCACCGACGTCGGCCGCTACCGGCCGTTCCTGCTCGTCCTCGCGTCGGGCAAGGCGGCGTCGTCGCTCGCCGCGGGTGCGTTCTTCGTCTTCCACGACAACGTCTTCATCTATCTCCTCAACTTCATCGTGGACGGCTCGCTAGTCGCGGTCGTGCTGGGTTGCTGGGTGATCTCGGCGCCGCTCGAGCGCCGGGTCGCGCCCACCTGAAGGGGCGCCCCGGGCCTCACCGCGCCGGAGCTCCGGATCTTCGCCGCCTTCGCGGAGGCGGTGGTGCCGCCGGGCGGCGCGCTGCCATCGGCCTCCGAGGTGGGCGTGGCCGAGCCGGTGTCGGGGTTCATCGCCGCTGCGCCTGGGCGCGTGCGGCTCGTGGTGCGAGCCGGGCTGCGCGCGCTCGAGCTCACCGCGTTCCCTCGCCGCTTCTCGCGCATGTCGCTCGAGCGGCGGTCGAAGCATCTGGAGAAGCTCGAGGGCAGCCGGCTCAGCTTCCTGCGCGACCTATTCCTCCTCTTCAAGACGCTCACCGGCGTGAGCTACTCGCGCGATCTGCGCGTGCAGCAGGTGGTGGGCGTGGAGGCTCGGTGCGAGGGCACGCCCTCTCCGCTGCGGCTCGACCCGGAGGCGATGCGCGCGCCCGCCGATGTGGAGCGCTGCGATGTGGTGGTGGTCGGCTCCGGAGCCGGCGGAGCGTCCGCGGCTCGCGTGCTGAGCGAGGCCGGCCTCGACGTGATCGTGGTCGAGGAGGGCGACCACTACGACGCCTCCACGTACTCGACCGACGTGTTCGAGGCACTGCCGCGGCTCTACCGCGACTCGGGCCTCACGGTCGCCGAGGGGCGACCCGCCATCCCGCTGCCCGTGGGCCGCTGCGTGGGCGGGACCACGGTGATCAACTCCGGCACCTGCTTCCGAGCCCCCGGCGACATCCTCATGCGCTGGCGCGAC
>JAICJR010000142.1 GCA_025928345.1 Thermoleophilaceae bacterium
CGCCGCGCCGGGCCACACGCCCGGGCAGGTCGCGTTCCTCGACACTCGCGACCACACGCTGATCGCGGGCGACGCCTACACCACGATCGGCGGCGTGCATACCTCCGTGAAGGGACCGCTGCAGTGTCCGTTCGCGGCGATCGCGACGTGGCACAAGCCCACCGCGCTTCAGACGGCGCGCGAGCTGCGCGGGCTCAACCCGAGCCGGCTGGCCGTGGGTCACGGACCGGTGGTGGAGAACCCCGGCGACGCGATGGAGGCGGCGACCCTCAAGGCGAGCTGACGCGCTCTTCCGCCGCACCCGCGGGCAGCGACACGAGCTCAGCCGGGAACGCCAGCTCGAGAGACGCCCCGCCGCCTTCGGCGTTTGCGGCGCCCACCGATGCGCCGTGTGCCTCGGCCACCTGGCGCACGATCGCGAGCCCGAGTCCCGAGCCCGGCAGCCCCCGCGCCTCGCTCGCGCGGTAGAAGCGGTCGAACACGTGCGGCAGATCGTCCTCGGGAATGCCCGGGCCGTGATCGCGGACGGTGAGCGCGCCGCCGCGCAGGGTCACCTCCACCGGCGCGCCGGGGCGGTTCCACTTGGACGCGTTGTCGAGCAGGTTGTCGATCGCGCGCCCGAGCCGGTCCGGGTCCCCGCGCACGACGCACGGCTCGAGCTCCTCGATGAAGTCGGTGGCGGGCACCCTCCGGCGCGCCTTGTCAACGCACGCGGCGGCGAGCTCGTCGAGCCGCAGCTCCTGGCTGAGCGTGTCCGGCTGTGCGCCGCGGGCGAGGTCCACCACGTCACCCACGAGCGCCGTGAGCTCGTCGAGCTCGAGCTGGACGTCGCGCATCAGCCGCGTACGCTCATCCGCCGGCATGCCGTTCGCGCGCGCGAGCACCTGGATGTTGGTGCGGAGGCTGGCGAGCGGCGTGCGCAGCTCGTGTGACGCGTCGGCCACGAGCTGCCGCTGCGATGCCACGGAGCTCTCAAGAGCCTCGAGCGTTGTGTTGAAGCTGCGCGCGAGCCGGGCGATCTCGTCGTCGCCCTCCACGGTCAGACGACGCCCCACCGGCTCGCCGGTCACCGCCTCGGTCTCCTCCGTGAAGCGCCGCACCGGTTGCAGTGCGGTACGTGAGACGAGCCAGCCGAGCCCGGCGGCGAGCAGCACGCCCGCGCCCATGATCCCGACCAGCAGCAGGCGCAGCGAACGGAGCGTGTGGTCGGTCTCGGTGAGAGGCCGGGCAATCTGCACCGCATAGCCGGGCTCGATCGGCGCCGTGAGCACGCGGAGGTGGACCCCGGAGGCGTGCTCGTCCGCGAGGAAGGCCTGCTGTCCTCCCTCGGCCACCTTGCGGGCCGCTGGGGTCACGGGCACGGCCGGGCGCAGCTCCGGGTGCCCGGCGATGGCACCCGCGGGCGTGACGAGCT
Source organism: Thermoleophilaceae bacterium (assembly GCA_025928345.1). Taxonomy (GTDB): domain Bacteria; phylum Actinomycetota; class Thermoleophilia; order Solirubrobacterales; family Thermoleophilaceae; genus JAICJR01. The sequence continues at coordinate 1,415 of JAICJR010000142.1, forward strand.
GAACGTACCCCGCCGCGCCTCCGAACGCGGGCGGCGGCAGCGCCGCGCCCAGGACGCCCGGCTGCTGCACGCTCAGAACGAACTTGCGCAGCCCGTCCACCACGTCAGCACGGCTCTCGAGCGCCTGGTCGACCTGACCGCGAAGCTTGGCCCTCACCGCGAAGTAGCCCGCCACCGACGCGAGCGCAATGGCCACGGCCACGGCGGCCGCCGCGGCGAGTGACAGGCGCGCGCCGAGCGAAGTCGGCAGTCGCAGGCCGCTCATTCCGCCCTCAACACGTAGCCCACGCCGCGCACGGTGTGGATCAGGCGCGGCTCGCCGTCGGCCTCGAGCTTGCGCCGCAGGTAGCCCACATACACGCCGAGCGAGTTCGACGCCGGGCCGAAGTCGTAGCCCCACACGCGTTCATGGATCAGCGAGCGCGACAGCACGCGCCGCGGATTGAGCATGAACAGCTCGAGCAGCAGGAACTCGGTCCGCGTGAGCTCGATGCGCCGGCCGCCGCGCCGAGCCTCGTGCGCGTTCGCGTCCAAAGTGAGATCGGCGAAGCGCAGCTGGTCCTGCCCGTCGGTGCCGAGCGTGCGGCGCAGCAGTGCGCGTAGGCGCGCGATCAGCTCGTCAAGGTCGAACGGCTTGACGAGGTAGTCGTCCGCGCCCGCGTCGAGGCCCTCCACGCGGTCGGACACTGCGTCGCGAGCGGTAAGCATCAGCACCGGTACGCGCTCTCCGCCCTGCCGCAGGCGCCGGCAGACCTCGAGCCCGTCCATGTCCGGCATCAGGACATCAAGGACCACCACGTCCGCGCGGCCGCTGCCGACGGTGTCGAGCGCTTCGCGACCGCCTGACGCCAGCTCCACGTCGTAGCCCTCGAGAACGAGCGCGCGCCGGAGTGACTCGCGTACCGCGCGCTCGTCGTCCGCAACCAGAACCCGTACGCTCATCTCTCCACATAGACGCTAGCCGCGAGGCAGCGGAAACGAGGCCTTCTTCGACGTTGGACGCCCGGCGGCGCAGGCCGCCGCCGGGCATGACCCCACCCAACCACGCGCATCGAAGACCGGCCAGAGAAGCGCGTAAGAAGTAATGAAGAAAGAACGGCCCCGGCGTCCGAGCGGACACCCCGGCCGTGGCGCTTCTTCTGCGAACCGCGTCTAGCGACGGCACCAGGGATCGACGAGCAAGTCGTCGACCTGGAAGTTGCCGCCGTAGCCGACAGGCACGAATCGGATCTGGACGTTCGCTTGGCCGGCAGTCGTCGCGCCCGTGACTCCGAGCATGATCGCCAGCTTTCGCGACGGCTCCCACGCGGATCCGGCCCAGACGTATCCGGCCGTGCTCCGCACCATTCCGCCGCGCGAGTCCTGGAAGAGGACGTCGACACGGAGCGCCGCGAAACGCGACCCCGTGTTCCGCACCATAAAGCGGAACGTGGGGTAGCCCTTCGCGACACAGAAGGAGGGGCTGGTCGCCGATGCGCCGTCCGGTATCAGCAGCGAGTGCGAGTCCGACGAGCCGTTCAGGTAGTACGACTCATTGCCGGAAACGACATTCGCGCCTGACAGATCCCAGCCCGTGCTCCCGGCCTCGAGTCCACCGTTCACCGGGGACACGTAGTACGCGGAATCAGACCACTGCGAGAACGATTGTTGTGCTGACGGGTAGCTGCACGACGCGAACGCATTGGGAGCCCAAAGCGCAAACGCGAGCCCAGCGCCCACAGCCGCCAGCGTCCCGCGGCGGAATGATGGACGAGAAAACGTCATGGGTTGCAGACCTCCGTGTCTTGCATATCGGAGCTCTGAGCGGCAACCGAGCTATCTCGCAACGTTGCGAGACCTCTGGCTTTGCGTCCCCGCCTCGCGGCGGGTTTGCCCCATTCGTCTCAGCGCCTCCGGATAGTCGACCGCAGCGCTCGCGCGCGTATGGGACATGCGTCCAGACCTGTAGTCCAGCGGACACCCCAGATGCCGATTACAGCGGGCAATCGGCCCGCTTCGGGCCAGCTTCGCCATGGACGGAACGCCCAACACCAGCTTTGCCGGGATCGACACGGATCTACTCGTGGCCGAGGCGCGCGCGCGAAAAGGTCATCGCGTGCGGTCGCGGGAGTTGGCCACCGAGGCGGTGCTCGGAACGGCATTCGTGGCCAGCGCGGCGGGCATGGCCGCCGGCCTCCACTGGGATCGCCCGCTGTCCGTCGGGGCGCTTCTCATCTGGCTGGTCGCCTACATCGTTGCGTCGCGCGTGCCGTTCGAAGTGGGGGATGGCTTCGCAGTGCCGACGGAGATCGTGTTCGTGGCCGGTCTCTTCGTGCTACCGGTCCCGCTCGTCCCCGCGATCGTTGGAGGCGCTTCGCTGGCGGCACGCGCGATGGACGTCGGCAGCTTGCGCATGCATCCGTCGCGCGCGCTGAACGGCATCGCGGATTCGTGGTTCGCCGTGGGCCCCGCGCTCGTGCTGTCGCTGGCCGGGGGTTCGCATCCGCACTGGTCGGCGTGGCCGCTCTACCTGGGTGCGCTCGCGGCCCAATTCACAGTCGACTCGCTGTGCTCGATCGCCCGTGCGTGGGCCGGCTCGGGGGTGCCGCCGCGCATGATGCTGCAGGTGCTGCGCTGGGTTCACAGCGTGGACGCCGCGCTCGCTCCGATCGGGCTTCTACTCGGGTTCGCGGCCGTCGACCGGCCATACCTTCTCCTGCTCGTCCTGCCGCTCATCGCGCTCTTCGGCTACTTCGCGAGAGAGCGCAAGGCGCGCATCGACAACGCTCTCGAGCTGAACGGCGCCTATCGCGGCACCGCCATGCTGCTCGGGCAGGTGGTGGAGCGCGACGACGCGTACACCGGCGAGCACAGCCGCGGCGTGGTGGAGCTGTCACTCGCCGTGGCGGACAGGCTGAGGCTCGACTCTCGCGCGCGCGTGCGCGTGGAGTTCGGCGCCCTGCTGCACGACGTCGGCAAGATCAGCGTGCCGAAAGAGATCATCAACAAGCCCGGCCCGCTGAACGACGAGGAGTGGGCGGTGATGCACCGCCACACGATCGAGGGCGAGGCGATGCTGAAGCAGGTGGGCGGCTTTCTCGCCGAGGTCGGCCGCGTGGTGCGCTCCTCGCACGAGCACTACGACGGCCGCGGCTACCCAGACGCCCTTGCCGGCAGCGAGATTCCGATCGAGGCCCGCATCGTCTCCTGCTGCGACGCCTTCAGCGCGATGACGACAGACCGCTCCTACCGGTCTGCCATGTCACTCGAGGCGGCGATGCTCGAGCTGAGTGCGTGTTCCGGCAGCCAGTTCGATCCTGCCGTCGCGAACGCGCTCGCGGAGGTGGTTATGGAGGCTGCGCCGCAGCCGCCAGAGCCGGAGACAGGACTCGAACCTGCGACCCTCGCTTTACAAGAGCGACGCTCTACCAACTGAGCTACTCCGGCCTGCGACGCCCAGTGTAGGCGCCGCGAACTAGGCGGTGGCGGTGGCGGCGTGCTCGATGTTGCCGTGCCCGTTTGAGGACACGGGAACGAACGGCGGCTCGGCCTCGCGGCTGCGATTGAGCCGCTGCTCCACGATGCCGAGCACGGCTCCGAACAGCGCGTGGCGCCAGGTGGCCTGCGCGAGCGCGCGGGGGTTGCCGGAGAGCTTGGGGAGCTCGCGCTTGGCGGGATGGTGCTCCTCGGCGAGATCGATCAGCGGCCAGCTTGCGAAGTTCTCCGCAAGAGCCGCGGTCATCGCGCGCAGCACCGGCGGGCCGAACAGAAACGGCCGCAGCTGCGCGTACAGCGCCCCGAACGCCGCACCCGTTCCGATGTGGAGCGCGATTCCCACCGCTCGCCACTCCGAGCCGCGCGTGACCGCCTTGCCAAGCAGCTCGACGTCGGAGTAATCCACGCCGAACACGCGCTTGTCGAGCGGCGTCTGCGCTGCCCACACGGCGGCGCCCAGGCCGCCGGCGATCGCTCCATTGAGACTGCGGCTGGCTGTCACTGCAAGCAGCCTACCCACCAGAGCGTGCGATGTGTAACCAGCGCTGTTCCGGTGAGTACTTCCAACATGCCGTCCAGGGCTCCGGCGCGGGATCTCGCGATCTATCACGACCGCACGCGCGCGCGCGGGATTCAGCCGATCGTCTACTGGCTCGTCCGCGGCGTGCTCCAGCCGCTGATCCTCATCTACTTCCGGGCCACCCGCATCGGCCGCGATCACGTGCCGAAGTCGGGCGGCGTGCTGCTTGCGCCGAACCACCGCAGCTTCCTCGACCCGTTCCTGGTTGCGATCTGCTCCCCCCGGCCGTCGTATTTCATGGCGAAGCAGGAGCTCTTCCAGAAGCGCTGGCAGGGATGGCTGCTCAACTGCCTCGGCGCGTTCCCCGTGAAGCGCGGGGAGGCCGACGAAGAGGCGATGAAGACGTCCCGCATGCTGCTCGAGCGCGGCGAGATGGTGCTCGTGTTCCCCGAGGGCACGCGCATCAGGAAGGGCTCGCTTGGCAAGGCCAAGCGCGGTGTGGGCCGCCTGGCGCTCGAGACTGGCGTGCCCGTGGTGCCGATCGCCGTGCTCGGGACGGAGAACGCACGCCGCGGCTGGAAGATCCGCCCGGCGAAGGTGAAGGTGCGCCTCGGCCGGCCGCTCACCTTCCCGCGCGTGGAGAGCCCGTCGCCCCGTCTCGCCGCCGAGGTGACCGAGCGCATCTGGCCCTGTGTCGAACTTCAGTGGGAGTGGCTCGGCGGCCTGCCGCCCATGCGCAAGGCGGCGATCGTGGGCGCGGGCTCGATGGGCACCGCCCTCGCCACGCTCCTCGCGCGCGCGGGCATCGACGTGCAGCTCGGCTGCCGCACGCAGGCCACGGCCGAGCGCATCCAGGAGCGGCGCGAGAACGAGCGCCTGCCGGGTGTGCATCTCCCCGACGAGGTGAAGGTGTCCACCGTCGCTGAGATCGAGTTCGGCGGCGTGGACCTCGTGTGCTTCGCCGTCCCCTCGCGTGACCTTCCCGCCGCCGTCGCGCAGGTGGGCGCGCGGGTGGGCCAGCGCAGCGCGGTGCTCCTGCTGTCGAAGGGACTCGTCCCGCCGCTCGGGCTCACCCCGACCCAGTACGTGGCCGAGCGCATACCTGCGCGTGCCGTCGGGCTTCTCGGCGGGCCCGCCCACGCGGCCGAGGCGGTGCGCCACGGCGCCTCCGTCGTGCTCGCCTCGAGCGACGCGGACTTCCGCGCGCAGCTGTCGAAGATCCTCGACGACGCGGGCCTCGACGTGGACGCGACTGACGATGTGGCGGGCGCCGAGCTGGCGGCGTGCGCAAAGAACGCCGCCACTCTCGCCGCCGCCGCGGCGTCCACGAGCGGAATGAACGCCGCGGGCGCGGCAGCCTCGCGCGTGTTCTCTGAGATGCACCGGCTGGCCCTCCACTCCGGCGGGCGCACCGAGACCTTCGTGGGGCTGGCGGGAACCGGCGACCTCGTGGGCACCACGCTCGCCGACCACAGCCGCAACCGCCGCGCCGGCGAGCTGCTCGGCCGCGGCGTGCCCGCCGATCAGATCGCCGCAATCCTCGAGGAGACCCCCGAGAGCCTCGACGCTGTGCCGCTCCTGGTGCGCGCGTTCGAGCAGGCCGGGCTCGAGGCTCCGGCCACCAACGACCTGGGCGCGCTCATCGACGGGCGCCTCGGTCCCGAGGAATGGGTGGCGAGCGTGAGGGCTCGCAAGCCCCGCGGCCGCTTCCGCGAGCGCGCCACCGCCGGCTCCCGGGGGTAGTCTCCGTGCGTGGCCGGGCTCGCGGACAAAGCAGCCCTCGACCGCGACTTCGAGGAGCTCTACAAGGCACACTTGCGCGACGTGTACAGCTACGCGTACTACCGCGTCGGCAACCATCACGACGCCGAGGACCTCACCGAGCAGACATTCCTTCAGGCGTATCGGCACTTCGAGCGCGCGCAGCGCGAGTCGCAGGGCAGGCCGCTGCGGCCCTGGCTCATCCGCATCGCCCACAACCTCGCGGCGAACTACTACCGCGACCGCTCCCGCAAGCCGCAGACACAGCTCGAGGACGCCGCCGTTGTGTCCGAGCCGCACCCCACCGCGGAGCTCGTGGAGCAGCGCGAGGAGCTGGAGGAAGTGCTATCCGGTGTGGCGAATCTTCCCGATGACCGTCGCGAGGCTCTGATCATGAGGTTCGCCCTCGACATGGACAACCGCGAGATCGCCCGCGCGCTGGGGCGCACCGAGGGCGCGACTAAGGTGTTGATTCATAGGGCCATCAGGCAATTGGAGGAGAGCCTGAAGGCAGAGGAGCCAGCTTGACCGACGTCGAACGCCTACTTCGTTCCGCGCTCGTGCCAGTCGAGCCGCCGGTGTCGCTCGTCGACAGGCTTGAGGTGCGGCTGACCGAGACCGTGGACATCGCGGCCGATGAGCTGGCCGACTGGGAGCTGGGCGCGATGCGCGACCCGCGCAACTGGGTGCCCACGATCGCAGCCGGCGCGGTGCTCACGGCGGCCGGCGGCACGCTCGTGCTCGTGCGCGCGCGGCAGCAGCAGAAGAAGCGCCAGGCGGGGGCGCTCAAGGCGCTCGAGCAGAGCATCGAGGACGTTTCGGCGGACATCCGCAAGCGGCTCGGCCGCTAAGCGGAGCCACGCGCGATCCGCTCGACTGCGTCGAGCAGGCGCTGCACGTCGTCGTCGTTGTTGTAGTGAACGATGCCGGCGCGGACGGCGCCGTCGGGCTCGAGGCCGAGCAGTGTTGACAGCTCGAAGGCGTAGTAGTTGCCGTGCCAGACGGCCACGCGGTCGGCGGACAGTGCCGCCGCCACTTCGCGCGGCGTGCGCCCCGCGACGGTGAACATGAGCGTTGGCACGTGATCGCGCGCGGCGCCGTACACCGTCACGCCGTCGATCGCCGCCAGCCCGTCGCGCATGCGTTCGAACAGCGGTTCCTCGTACGAGCGGATCGCGTCGAAGCCGGCCTCCTCGAGATAGGCAGCCGCGGCGATCATGCCCGCCATCAGCTCGAATGGCGGCGTGCCGGTCTCCCAGCGCCAGGGATCGATGGCAGGGGCGGGGCGGAGCCTGTCCGGTGCGAGCTCGGCCAGCACCTCCGGCCGGACCCAGAGCAGCGACTGGTGCGGGCCGAACCACTTGTAAGCGGAGCACACGATGGCGTCGCAGCCGAGCGCGCCGGCGTCGAGCTTGCGGTGCGGCGCGGCGTGCACCGCGTCCACGTACACGCGCGCGCCGGCGGAATGAGCCGCCGCCACGATCCCGTCGAGCTCGGGGACGGTTCCCACCGCGTTGCTGGCGGCCGTGACCGCAACCCAGCGGGTGCGCTCGGACAGGACGGCTTCCACCGCGGCAGCGGGCAGCTCGAGGGTGTCCGGCTCGGGGTCCGCGAAGCGCACCGTCGCGCCCGCCCGCTCGGCGGCGATCAGCCACGGCGCGACGTTGCCGTCGTGGTCGATGCGTGTGCACACGATCTCGTCGCCCGCCGAAAGCGAGCGCCCCACCGCGCCCGCGAACGAGAAGGTGAGCGTGGTCATGCTCGGGCCGAGGACCAGGCCGTCCGGCTCGCCGCCGACGAACCGCGCAGCCGCCGCGCGCGCCTCCGCAACGAGCGCGTCCGTCCTCTCGCCGGCCTCGAAGGCGCCGCCCTGGTTCGCCACCGCGCCGGAGCGCATGAAGTCGGCGATCGCCTCGATCGCGGAGTCGACCGGCTGGGCGCCCGCCGGAGCGTCGAAGCGCGCCC
>JAICJR010000153.1 GCA_025928345.1 Thermoleophilaceae bacterium
CGTTCTGTCCGTTCTTCGCGATGACGTGAGCCAGATGCCGAAGAACTGGAACCGGCGCTTCAAGCACAACCGCGACAAGATCAAGACCGGCGACGTGTTCGAGCTCGCCGAGGTGGTGCGGAACCTCGCCATCCGGGAGAACGACAAGGGTCTCTCGACGGGGGAGAAGCAGATGTTCACCCGGGCGAAGAAGATCCTCGCCTCGGAGCTGATGTACGCCCTCGAGATGGAAGAGGGGGAAGCCGAGGAGTACATCGACAACCTGATCGAGGAGGCGCACGCGCAGCGCGAGGGCGCTGCCGCGGCCGCCAAGTAGAGAATCCACGCATGGCCGTCGTCGGGATCGTTCCCGCGGCCGGCAGCGGCGAACGCCTTGGAGCCTCCGGCCCCAAGGCGTTCGCCATGTGTGGCGGCCGTTCGCTCATCGACTGGAGCCTCGACGTGCTCGAGGAGGTGTGCGAGCGGGTGGTCGTGGCGGTGCCGGCGGGCTACGAGGGTGCCGGAGGTCGGGTGCTGGGCGGAGCGTCGCGCTCGGAATCTGTTCGGCGTGCTCTGGCCGCCGCTCCGGAGGCGACCGTGGCGGTTGTGCACGACGCTGCGCGCCCGCTGATCACGCGCGAGCTGGTGGAGAGATGTCTGGAGGCGCTCGAGGGCTGGGACGGTGTGGTGGCCGCCGCTCGCGTGGCTGACACGATCAAGGAGGCGGATAGCTCGGGCCGCGTGGTGCGGACGCTCGATCGCTCGGCGCTGTGGGCGATTCAGACGCCGCAGGTGTTCCGGGCGGAGGTGCTGCGCCGGGCACTCGATGTGGACGACTCTGTATTGGCCGCGGCCACCGATGACGCCTCTTTGGTCGAGGCCGCGGGCGGGTCGGTGCGGGTGGTCGAGGCACCGGCAGACAACATCAAGGTCACGCGTCCGGTAGACCTCTCGCTCGCGGAAGCACTCCTGCGCGCGCGATGCTGACCGACTTCCACGTACACCTTCGTCCCGACGAGCGCCCGAGCGAAGCCTCGGACTACTTCACGCGTGGCAACGCCGAGCTCTACCGGGAGGTCGCGGCGGAGCGCGGCATCGAGCTGCTCGGCGTGGCCGAGCACGTGCATCGCTTCCGGCAATGCCTCGACGTGTGGCGGCATCCGTTCTGGGAGCGCAACGCCGTGGACGACCTCGACGACTACTGCCGCTTCGTGCGCGAGGACACGGACCTCAAGCTCGGCATCGAGGCGGACTTCGTCGCCGGCCGCGAGGACCGCATGGCGAACCTGCTCGAGGCGCGCGAGTGGGACTACGTCGTCGGCTCGGTGCACTTCCTGCGCGACTCCGCAGTCGACATGGACGAGTGGGACGTGTGGGAATCGAGCGATCCAGAGAAGGTCTGGCGCCGCTACTTCGAGACGCTCGGCGAGGCCGCCCGGAGCGGCATGTTCGACATCCTCGCGCACCCCGACCTCGTGAAGGTGTGGGGCGCCCAGCGGCCGCGGCCGGAGGGCGACCTTCGCCGCTTCTACGATCTCGCGATGGACAGCATCGCCGAGTCGGACGTCGCGATCGAGGTGTCCACAGCGGGGCTGCGCAAGCCCGTCGGCGAGATCTACCCCGCCCGGGCGTTCCTCGAGATGTGCCTCGAGGCGGGACGGCCCGTGGCGTTGTCGTCGGACGCTCACGTGCCGGAGCAGCTCGGATTCCAGTACGAGGCCGCCGTGGAGATGCTCGGGTCGATGGGCGTGACCGAGATCGCCGACTTCGAGCGAGGGCAGCGTCGAATGGTGCCGCTCGGGTGAGCTCCCGCTCCGGCATCGGCTACGACTCACACCGCTTCGCCGAAGGGCGGCCGCTGATCCTCGGTGGCGTGGAGATACCGAACGCCGAGCGCGGCCTCACCGGCCACTCCGACGCGGACGTGCTCACGCACGCGCTGATCGACGCGCTGCTCGGCGCGGCCGGCCTCGGCGACATCGGCCAGCACTTCCCGGACACTGACGAGCGCTACCGCGACGCCGACAGCCTTGCGCTGCTCGGCGAGGTGTGCGGCTTCCTGTCCGAGCACGGATGGGCCGTTGTGCACCTCGACGCCACTGTGATCTGCGATGCGCCCAAGCTCGCGCCGCACCGCGACGAGATGCGCTCGAAGCTCGCGGCGGTGGTCGGTCTCCAGCCGCTCGAGGTGAACGTGAAGTTCACGACGAACGAGGGGCTCGGCTTCATCGGCCGCGAGGAGGGCATGGCCGCGCTGGCGATCGCGACCGTGGATCGCGACGGCTGATGGCGCGCGAGATCCGCATCCAGGACAGTCTCAGCGGCGATCTGCGCCCGCTCGACCCGCGCGACCCCGGCAAGGTCGGCATCTACGCATGCGGGCCGACCGTGTACGGGCCGGTGCACGTGGGGAATGCGCGTCCGTACGTCGTCTTCTCGCTGCTCAAGCGCTTCCTCGAGCACGAGGGCTACGACGCGACTTTCGTCGCCAACGTCACCGACGTGAACGACAAGATCTACGACGCCGCCCGCGAGCGCGGCTTGCCCAGCGAGGAGCTCGCACGCGAGATGACCGCGCTCTACGAGAAGCAGACGGACGAGCTCGGTCTCGGGCGCCCGGACCACGAGCCCAAGGCGAGCGAGACGATCGGTGCGATCATCGACCTCATCCAGGCACTCGTGGATGGCGGCCACGCCTATCCCGCCGGGGGCGACGTGTACTTCCGCGTGCGCAGCTTCCCCGGCTACGGCAAGCTCTCCAACCGCCCGCTCGAGGAGATGCGCCAGGGCGAGGACGAGGCGGACGAAGCGCTCAAGGAGTCGCCGCAGGATTTCGCGCTCTGGAAGGCGCACAAGGAAGGTGAAGACACCTCCTGGGACTCGCCGTGGGGGCGTGGAAGGCCAGGCTGGCACATCGAGTGCTCGGCAATGGCCGAGCAGATCCTCGGGCTCGACTTCGACATCCACGGTGGCGGCTCGGATCTCGTCTTTCCGCACCACGAGAACGAGATCGCCCAGACCGAGGCCGGCCGCGGCAAGCCGCTCGCGCGGGTCTGGATGCACAACGGCATGGTCGAGATGGACGCGGAGAAGATGTCGAAGTCCGTGGGCAATATCCGCTCGCTGGGCGGTGCGCTCGAGGCCTATGGACGCGACGCCCTGATCATGTACTTCGTCGGCGGCCACTATCGCCACCCGCTCGCGTTTTCGGAGGGAGCGCTGGAGGAAGCGGCGCGGTCGGTGGCGCGCGTCCGCGACTTCGTCCGCCGTCTCGATCGGGACGCGCCTGAGCCGGAGGGCATGGATGCGCACGTGAATCGCTTCTTCGACGCTCTGGCGGACGACTTCAACACCGCGGCCGCGCGCGCTGTGCTGTTCGAGTGGATCTCGGAGGGCAACCGCCGCCTGGATGCCGGCGAGAAGCTCGGAGCCGGGCGGCTCGGGGAGATGCTGTACGTGCTGGGACTCGAGAACTTGCTGCACGCCGAAGATGATGCCGATCCCGAAGCCGAGCGCCTGCTGCGCGAGCGCGAGGAGGCCCGCGCCGCGCGCGACTTCGCCACCGCCGACGCGCGCCGAGACGAACTTGCCGCTCTCGGGTGGGAGGTGCGCGACACGCCCGCCGGCCCGGCGCTCGTGCGGCGCGCGTGATCGTCTACGGCCGCAATCCGGTCCGGGAGGCGCTGCGCGGGCGCAGGAGTGTGAAGCGCGTGTGGGCGAGCTCCAACGCCGCCCGCGAGGAGTGGCTCGCCGGCGTAGACGTTGAGCGTGCCGACGAAGAGAAGCTAGAGCAGCTGTGCGGATCTCCGGATCACCAGGGCATCTGCGCTGACGCCGGCGCCTACCCGTATGCCGACGCGGCCGGCCTGCTCAGCGACGAGCAAGCTTTGGTGGTCTGCCTCGACCAGGTCCAGGACCCGCGCAACCTCGGCGCGATCTGCCGTGTGGCCGAATGCGCGGGCGCGGCAGGCGTGGTGATTCCCGACCGGCGCTCGGCGGAGGTCACGCCGGTGGTGTGCAAGGCATCGGCCGGCGCGGTGGAGCACCTGTCCGTGGCGCGCGTGAGGAACATCGCGGACTGGCTGGGGGAGGCGAAGCAGGCGGGCGCCTGGGTCTACGGCGCCTCGGCAGACGGCATTCCGTATGAGCGGCCCGACTACCGCGGCCGCGTGGTGCTCGTGCTCGGCTCAGAGGGGCGCGGGCTGCGGCCGCGGGTGGCGGACGCGTGTGACGAGCTCGTCGCGCTCCCGATTCGGGGCCGGGTGGAGTCGCTCAACGTCTCGGCGGCCGCGGCGGCGCTGATTTATGGCGTCCTGCAATTTCGCGCCCATGCGACTTGACAAGGCTCCATAACGTCCGTAATACTCCTGCCATCAGATAAGGCTGAAGTTGAGGTTGAGATCTCGGCTTCGGCGGAAATCTGGCGCCAGGGGAGGTAGTGCGCCACCGGCTTTTCAGAGCCCTAACGGGGCTTGGAGAGGACGTTCGTGGCTATCTCGACCTCGCCTGCGCGGCCGCTTTCATCGGCCCGTCACTCTCAACCTGAAGTACAGGTTGATGATCACTTCCTGATCGCCCTCGCCAAGCAGGGCCGAGCCGACGCTTATGACCGGATCGTGCGTCGCTACTACGGCTTCGTGCGGCTGAAGGCCTCGTCGTACTTCCTGATCGGCGGCGACTCCGACGATCTGATCCAGGAGGGCCTGGTCGGGCTCTACAAAGCCGTGCGCGACTACCGCACCGACCGCGAGTCGAGCTTCCGCAACTTCGCCGAGCTCTGCATCACCCGGCAGATCATCACCGCGGTGAAGACCGCCACCCGCAACAAGCACACGCCGCTCAACCAGTACGTCTCGTTCTCGCAGACACCGGCGGCGCCGGGCGACAGCGAGCCGACGCTCGACGAGGTGCTGCCTGGGCCCACCGCGCACGACCCCGTGAACCAGGTGATCAGCTCCGAGGAGCTCCGCAGCCTGGTGGCCTGCCTCTCGAGCGTGCTCTCCGAGCTCGAGAGCTCCGTGCTCTCGCTCTACCTGGACGGCCACTCCTACGAGGCGATCGCCGAGCGGCTCGTGTGCGACACCAAGACCGTGGATAACGCGCTCCAGCGCGTGAAGCGCAAGGTCGGCGCCCACCTGGCCTCGCGGAACGTGCCGCTTTAGCCTGCCGGCGTCAGGCCCCTACGCGTAGAGCCAGTAGTCGAGCCATTGCTCGCGCGTTCCGCCCACACGGTCGTAGACGGCCTGCGCGCGGTGGTTGTCGAGCGAGGTCTGCCAGGTGAGTCGCTTGGCGCCGCGCTCGGCGCACTCGCGCCTGCAGCCCTCGATCAGTGCTTCGGCGGCGCCGCTGCCGCGAGCGGACTCGGCCACGAACAGGTCGTTCATCACGCCGAGCCGCGCGGCGTCGAGCGTCGACCAGGTCCAGAAGAGAGTCGCGAACCCGACCGCGCGGCCGTCGGCGTCGCGCGCGATCAGCTGCACGCCCTCGTGCTCCGGGTCCGCGATCAGCGCGCCCGACACGGCGAGCAGCTCCTCGTCACTCGGGGCGACGTTGTAGAAGTCGCAGTAGCCGCGCAGCAGCGGGAGCAGCTCCTCGAGGTCCGCGGATCCCACGCGTGAGATGGTTGGCTTAGTCACCGTCAAGACCCCCTTCGCCGGTTACGTCGGCGGTAAGCGCGCGCCTTCGACCGCGAGCCACACACGGACATCGAGCACCAGGCGCTCGCCTGGTTGCGCGAATAGTCGTAGAACGCCCAGCCGCAGTCGTCGCCGGGGCACGCCTTGAAGCGCGTCCACCTGCCGTCGAGCTGCGCCCGCGCGACGATGCCGAGCAGCAGCGCGAACGCGCCGTCGATGTCTCGCTCGTACAGCTCCAGGCTCGGCCCATCGCGGTGGAACTGAATCAGGACCGCGGGTCGCGCGCCGGCCGCACGGTTGAGCTTTCCCACCGCCTGCTCGTCCCAGGCCGCGCCGTTGTTCGCGGCGAGCATCGAGCGGAGGCCCTCCCGGATGTCGAGCGCCCGGCGGAGATCCGAGCGCGAGAGCTTCGCCGCGCGGCCGCGCTCCAGCAGGCCGCGCGCCTCGAGCCAGGCTCCCAACGCACTGGGCGAGTGCAGGAGCTCCGAGCCATGCTCGTGCTCGAGGTCGTAGTGCGAGTTCACGAATGCCTGAACGAGACCAAGCTCGCCGGGTGCCGGCTCGCGTCCGCCCGACTGAGGGCCGGCCCTGTAGTCGAAGGTGTCGTCCATCACTGGCGTGATGGTATACGCTGGTGACGCTATGCCGGACGATTGGGACTCGTCACCGGTCTGGGCTGAAGCCAGGGCCCGCACGCGGGCCGAGGTTCAGGCAGCCTTCGCTCCCAAGGAACGAACCTGCCCGGCCTGCGGCCACACCGAGGCCACCGCATCGCGCACATGTCCCGCCTGCGGCGGCTCGTACGTGGTCGTCCAGCCCAAGCTCTCGAAGCGGGCGAAGCTCGCGATAGCCGGCGCCGCGGCCGCCCTGCTCGCCGCCGCGGGAATCGCGTGGCTGCTCGCCTCGCCCTCCATCGACCGCACGAAGCAGGCCAACGCGCACCGGAGCGCCGCGCAGGAGGCCGCCTTCATCCGCCGCGAGAAGCACCGCCTCGAGGCGGACCAGCGCCTGCACCGCGCCAAGGCCTCGCGTGCCGGCGAGCCTCGCGCGGCGCTGGTGGCAGACCTCCAGGACGCGATCACCGCGGACGCCCGCGCGCGCGTACGCGCCGGCACCTTCCAGGGCCCGATCCCGCGAACGGCATGCCAGGCGATCACGTTCGGTCCGCTCAGGCCGAATGCCGCGCGCGGCGGCTACCAGTGCGTCGCGGTGAACGCCGACATCCCGAAGGGGGTGGAGGTGGGCGGGCTCCTCGGCTATCCGTTCTGGGCGATCGTGAATTACCGCCACGGCACCTTCGCCTGGTGCAAGATCAACCCGAAGCCGGGCGAGATGGCCACCCAGACGCACGAGCCGGTGGTCGACCCTCCGGCGGGCTGCAACCTGCACATCTGAGAGCTACGCTGCGCGCGCCCCGACGAAGGAGACGCCTTGCAAGCGACCACCCACGGCGAGCATCTCGTGAAGCTCACGCGCCTGCGGGCGGTGAACGCCTACCTCGTGCGCGAGGAGGACGGCTTCACGCTGGTGGACACGATGATCGCGCGCAGCGGCAAGGACATCCTGGCCGCGGCGCAGCAGCATGGCGCCGAGATCAAGCGGATCATGCTCACGCACGCCCACAGCGATCACGTCGGATCCGTCGACGAGCTCGCGCAGAGCATTCCCGGCGTCGAGGTCCTGATCTCCACGCGCGACGCTCGCTTCATCCGCGGAGACAAGAGCCTCGATCCCGCCGAGCGGCAGGGCAAGGCGCGCGGCGGGTATCCGAAGTTGAAGACTGCGCCCACGCGCACGTTCGAGCCGGGCGAGCGGATCGGGTCGCTCGAGGTGATCGCCGCGCCGGGCCACACGCCCGGGCAGGTCGCGTTCCTCGACACTCGCGACCACACGCTGATCGCGGGCGACGCCTACACCACGATCGGCGGCGTGCACACCTCCGCGAAGGGACCGCTGCAGTTTCCGTTCGCGGCGATCGCGACGTGGCACAAGCCCACCGCGCTTCAGACGGCGCGCGAGCTGCGCGGGCTCAACCCGAGCCGGCTGGCCGTCGGTCACGGACCGGTGGTGGAGAACCCCGGCGACGCGATGGAGGCGGCGACCCTCAAGGCGAGCTGACGCGCTCTTCCGCCGCACCCGCGGGCAGCGACACGAGCTCAGCCGGGAACGCCAGCTCGAG
>JAICJR010000215.1 GCA_025928345.1 Thermoleophilaceae bacterium
CGTGATCCGGCCCGTGCGCGGGTTCTCCGACGGCACGTTCTGGATCATCAGGCTCAGATTCGCCACGCTCGAGCGCAGCTCGATCCGGTGCTGGTTGTAGACCGCGTGCGGGTCCGCCCAGACCTCCACCTCGGTGCGGTCAGGCCCTGGGCCGGCCAGTGCCAGAGCAACGGTGACGTTGAGGTTGGCGGGGAAGCCGCGCGCGGCGTCGCGCGCCGTGCCGGCAAACACGCGCAGCGGTTCCTCGATGCCCTCCAGGTCCACGCCGAGGCGCTCTATCTCGGGTGCGCCGAGCAGCCCCGCCACGGGCTTGGTGCTCGTGATCTTGAGCGACTCCACGTCGGCGAGCGCAGCAGCCGCCACAGCGTCGAGTCCCACCAGCGCGCCGGTCGGCACCGTGATCCTGCCGCCGGTGCGTTCCGCCAGCTCGATCCACTCCGCGTGGTCGAGCAGCGCGCCCGCGCTCAGCACGATCAGCTCCTTGCCGGCGCCGAGCACGGACTCCGCGAGCGTCTCGAGCACCTGGCGCGGCGCGCACTCGATCACGGTGTCCGCGTGCTCGGCCAGCTCCTCGATGGCCACGACCGGCACGCCGTCGCGCGCGAGCGAGCTCAGCGTGCGCCTGGCCTTGTCGTGATCGCGCGCGGACACGGCGGCCAGCTCGAGCCCCGGCACCTCGTCGGGCAGGCGACGGGCGAGCTCGGAGCCGATCGCCCCCAGTCCCGCTATCGCCACCCGCGAGCTAGGCGCCCGCATGCGCGCTCCGGTGGCCGCTGGATCCGGCCGACGGCGCCGGCTCGACCTCGGCATAGTGCTTCGCGATCTCGCCCGCGGTGGTCACCCATACGCGGTCGCGCAGCTCCCCGAGGCGCTCCACGACGCGGCGGAACTGCCGCAGCCGGTAAGGCTGTCCCACGATGAAGGTGTGGATCGTGATGCCGAGCGCCAGCGTCTGGTGCTCGGACTGCGCGAGCATCTCGTCGAGCTGCTCGAGCGCCATGTCCGCGAACGCCGGCGCGGTGCCGTGATGGTGCACGATCATCGGCACGTCGTTCACCTCATGCGGGTAGGGCACGCTCAGGAGCGGACCCCCGCCCGTGCGCATCCACACCGGCTGGTCGTCCATCGGCCAGTCGAGCGTGTAGCGGTAGCCCAGCTCGGCCAGCAGGTCCTCGGTGACCGGGCTCGGGTTGGCTCCCGGGCTCATCCACCCGAGCGGCGGGCTGCCCTCCACGCGCTGGATCGCCTCCGTGACCTCGCGGATCATCTCCCGCTCGGCTGCAGGCTCGAGCGAGTTCGGCATCTCGGCGTTGGTGCGCCCGTGGCCCACGATCTCCGCGCCGGCCGCGCTGTAGGCGGCCACGAGGTCCGGGCAGTGGTCGTAGCACTCGCTGTTCAGCAGGAGGGTGGCGGGGACGTCATGCGAGCTGAGCAGGTCGAGCAGCCGCCAGCCTCCCACGCGGTTGCCGTACTCACGCCAGCCCCAGTTGTAGGTGTTGGGATGCGGCGCGCCCGGCGAGTACGGGATGCCGAGCCCGCCCTCGCCGTAGGGGAAGTGCTCCATGCAGAGCGCGATGTACACCGCCAGCCTGCGCGAGCCGGGCCACGTGAAGTCGGGCCGCCCCGTGATCGGCGAGTACTCGAAGCGGTCGTGACTAGGCAGCATCCTCTTCATCCCTCCGGTGGTTGTCGACGGACTGCCAGCGATCGGAGATCGCCGCGAGATGTGCGGCCATGGCGTCGCGCGCGGCGGCCTCGTCGCGGCGCCTCACGGCCTCCACGATCGCGCCGTGCTCCTCGTCGGGCGCGCGCAGCGCTCCATCGGCGAGGCGCGCCATGAGCGCGGACTGCTCGTGCTGGAACTCGCCGAGCTCGCGCACGAGGCGCGCGTGCAGCTCGTTGCCGCTCGCCTCCGCGAGCGTGACGTGGAAGGCGAGGTCGTCGCGCGCCCACTCCTCCACGTCGCTGCGGCCGCTGTGGTGCTCGACTATCTCCTCGAGGCGCCGCATGTGGTCGTCGCCGCGGCGGAGCGCGGCGAGCCCCGCGCCGGGCACCTCCAGGTGGCAGCGCACCTCGTGAAGCTGCTCCGGGCTGTAGCGGCCGAGCAGCAGAAGCGTGGACTCCGGGCGCGCGGTCTTCACGTAGGAGCCGGCGCCCGAGCGAGAATCCACCACGCCGGCGGCCCGCAGCGCGCCGAGCCCCTCGCGCACCACCGACCGGCTGACGCCGAAACGCCGGGCGAGCTCGTGCTCGCCCGGGAGCCTGCTGCCCGGCGCCAGGTCGCCCGACCGGATCAGCTCGAGCAGCTGGTCACGGACCACGTCGGCGGCGCGGACGCGGGGCGGGATCTCTCGAATGGAAGGGCTTGGCATGTGTCTGGCTGTCAGACAGCTGTCGGCATATTATGCATGCAAGATCGTATGTCTTAAGGTATGTCCTCCGTGAGCTCCACAACCAAAGCCGCAGTGCTGGTTGGCCCCGGAGAGCTGGACATCCGCGAGTTCCCGCTCCCCGAGATCGGTGAGGACGATGGCCTTCTGCGCGTGGAGGCAACGGGTGTCTGCGGCTCGGACATCGCCGCGTACCACGGCCACAACCCCTTCTACGAGCTGCCCTGCGTGATGGGCCATGAGCTCGTCGGCCGGATCGAGCGCATCGGCCCGGCCGCCGCGGAGCGCTGGGGCGTGAATGAGGGGGACCGCATCGTCGTCGAGGAGTACCTGCCCTGCGGCACCTGCCGCTCCTGCCTCGCCGGCGCCTACCAGATGTGCAAGGTGCCGCGCTATGGCGGGAAGTCGATCCACGTGGCCCCCGGGCTCTTCGGCGGCTACTCGGACTACCTCTACCTGCACCCGCAGTCGATCGTCCACCGCGTGGAGGGCGACACTCCGGCGGAGCTCGTCCAGCTGTACATCCCGATCTCCAACGGCCTCCACTGGGTGCAGGACACCGCGGAGGCGAAGATCGGCAGCACCGTGGCGGTCATCGGGCCTGGCCCGCACGGGCTCGGAGCGGTGATCGGGGCGCGCGAGGCGGGCGCCCGGACCGTGATCCTGATCGGCCTCGAGCGCGACAGCGCGCGGCTCGAGGTCGGACTCGAGCTCGGCGCGGACCACGTGCTCCGCAGCGACGTCGACGACGTCGCGGACGCGGTGGCCGAGATCACCGGCGGGCAGATGGCGGACGCCGTCGTGAACGCGGCCGACTCCGCGCTGACCATCGAGCTCGCCTTCGCGGTGGCCGGCGACCGCGCGCACATCGCGCAGGTGGGCTACGGCGGAGGCGCCGGCGACGCCGGTCTGCGCTCGCTCGCCGAGATCCTCGTCACGCGCAGGATCACGCTGCGAGGCGTACTGGGCCGACCTGCCGCGGCGGTGCCGGCGGCCCTACGAATCATCGAGTCGGGGCGCTATCCGCTCGAGCGGATGTGCACCGGCACCTTCCCAGTCGAAGAAACGGAGAAGGCGCTGACGGCGATCACCACCGACCCTGCCGCGATCAGGTCGATCGTCGTTCCCGGCGCCGCGAGCGGCTGAGGCCAGAGAGGTGCGTCCATGAGCATCACCACGGGCAGTGCGCTGATCACCGATGACTGGCGGATCGCCGGCAGGGTGTACCGCGATCCGCAGGTGTTCGAGGCGGAGATGCGAACGATCTTCGCCCGCTGCTGGATCTTCGTAGCGCACGAGAGCGAGATCGCCGACGGCGGCGACTACAAGGTCGCACAGATCGGGCGCCAGCCCGTGATCGTCAGCCGCAACTCAGACGACGGTTCGATCCACGTGCTGTTCAACCGCTGCCGCCACCGCGGGTCGGCCGTATGCCAGCGCGAGTACGGCAACGCCAATCACTTCCGCTGCGCCTACCACGGCTGGACCTACGGCTCGGATGGCCGCCTGATCGGCGTGCCGTTCCCGGACGCGTACGGCGATGGCTTCGACAAGTCGTCGATGGGCCTCGCGCACGTGCCGCGCGTGGAGAGCTATCGCGGCTTCATCTTCGCGTGCCTCGACCCCGACGCCGTGCCCCTGCGCGAGTACCTGGGCAACGCCACCCGCTTCCTCGACTTCATCGCGGACCTGCCCGGCGGGATCGAGCTGAGCGCGCACGCCAGCAAGCTCGAGTACGAGGCCAACTGGAAGCTCCAGCTCGAGAACACGATCGACTGCTACCACTTCTCGTTCACCCACAAGAGCTGGCTCGACATCCTCAACCAGAGGGGCACGTCCTCACCGGCCACGTGGGTGGAGAACGTGGCCCGCAACGACAGCTGGAGGACGATCGACTTCGGCGGCGGCCACTCGGCTCACGAGTACGGGCCGCTCGAGGCTCACGAGGGCCGGAGCCCCGTCGCGAACTTCACGAGCGGGGAGCTCCTCCCGTTCAACTTCGTGGTCTTCCCGAGCCTCGGATTCGTGGGTGCTCAGCTGCGCGTGGTGGTCCCCCTGTCAGTTACACGCACGCGCGTACTGCTCTACCCGATGATGCCGAGGGACTACGACGACGCCCAGCGCGAGGAGGTGCTGCGCAACCACGAGGCCTTCTACGGCCCCTCCGGCGCCGGCTCCGCCGACGACATCGAGGTGGGCTTCGACCGCGTGGCGCAGGGACTGACGGCCGACGCCGTGCCGGAGGACTGGATCCTCATGAGCCGCGGCGTGGAGCGAGAGGTGGTGGATGAGGCCACCGGCATTCGCTACGCACGCTCGGCGGACGAGCTGCCGCAGCGCGCGTTCTACCGCCGCTGGCTGGAGCTCGTGGAGGAGGGGCTCGATGCCTGAGGTGTCCGTCTCCGGCGTGGATCTCCAACTGCTGGCCGAAGTCGAGGCCTTTCTATATAAGGAGGCCCAGCTGCTCGACGCGCGCGAGTACGACGCCTGGCTCACGCTGTTCGCCGAAGACGGCGTGTACTGGGTGCCGAGCGGCAGCGACGACAGCGACCCTCGGCGTGAGGTGTCGGTGGCGTACGACAGCGTGTCGCGCCTGCGCGAGCGCGTGTGGCGCCTTCAGAGCGGGGTCGGGCACGCGCAGGA
>JAICJR010000120.1 GCA_025928345.1 Thermoleophilaceae bacterium
GCTACCGCGGCGTCTCGATGCACGCCGATCTGCTCCTGGCCGACGGCACCCTCGAGCTCCAGGGGGCCGGCCTCAGCCGACGCGCTCCCGGCGGTGCGAGGCCGTCCTCCGAGACGGACATGGCGATCGTCGGCGGCACCGGGGCGTACGCCGGTGCGAGCGGCAGCATCAAGCTGGTGCCCAGCGGCCGCACGACACAGCGCCTCGAGGTCACGATCTCGTGAATTGACCTTATACCCCCCAGGGGTATGATCAGCGAAGCCAGGTTGGACTCGCCGGAGGCCAGCGCCATGCTTGCCCGGATTGCGGGGCAGTTCCGGGAGAGGGCGAGCGCACACCCGGACCTGGGGATACAGGTCGCCTCGTCGGAGACGCGCTGCAACATCGACTTCGGTTGGGGCCGCTGCGTGCTCGAAGCCGGCCCGGATGCGCTGAACGTCCGGGTGGAGGCGGATCAGCCCGACGACGTCGAGGCACTCCGGGAGCTGATCACGCGGCACCTCGAGCGCCATAGCTCGGAGGATCAGCCCATCGCCTGGGATCAGAGCGGAGAGCCCGTGCCGTCCGCTCGCGACCCGCGCCGGAAGGATCTGATGCGGGCGTTCCACCGGCGAGCACGCCACTCCGGTTAGGCCGGTTACAGTGCCCCCGCGCCCCCATGACTCCGGCCCGCCCTGCTCTGCTCGAACGGCGCGATCCGCTGGATCGCATCGCCCGAGCGGTTGAAGGAGCCGCCGCGGGCGCACCCGGCGTGGTGCTCGTGGAGGGCGAGGCGGGCATCGGCAAGACGAGCCTCCTGGCCGAGACCGAGCGGATGGCGACGGAGCGTGGGTGCCTGGCGCTCAGCGCCCGCGGCGGGATGCTCGAGCAGGCGCACGGCTACGCAATCGTGCGCCAGCTCTTCGAGGCTCAGGTAGCGCAGGCATCGAGCGAGCGCCAAGCCGCACTGCTCAGCGGACCGGCCGCGCTGATCGGCGCCGTGCTCGGGATCGAGTCGCCTGTGGCCGGCGACGCACAGGGGATCATGCACGGCCTCTACTGGCTCGTGGCCGGCCTCGCGGACGAGCGTCCCCTGGTGCTGCTGGTGGACGACGCGCAATGGGCCGACACCTCGTCGCTCGAGTGGCTCGTCTACCTGACTCAGCGCATCGAGGGACTGCGAATCGCCCTCGTCGTCGCCCTCCGCTTGGGAGAGCCGGATGGCCCGTACGGGCTGCTTGACCTTCTCGCCGCGCAGCCGTCCGCCGAGACCGTCCGCTTGCCGGCGCTCAGCGCCGCGGCCACGGCCACCCTCATGTCCCAGGCCTTCGGCCAGCCCTCCGACGAGGCCCTGGTCAGCGCCTGCTACGAGAAGACGGGAGGCAACCCCTGGCTCGTCACCACGTTGTGCAGCGAGCTGGTCGCGGAGAGCCACCGCCCCACCGCCGACGCCGTGCCACGCCTGTACGAGCTCGTCCCGGACGCGGTGGCACGAGTCACCCGGCTGCGGCTCGAACGGCAGTCGGAAGATGCCGTCGCACTAGTCCAGGCGCTGGCGATCCTCGGGTCGAGCGCTCGGCTGCATGATGCCGCGCAGCTTGCCGGGCTGACCACCCAGGCCGCCGCTCGAGCCGTCGACGAGCTGGTGGCCGCTCGGCTGCTCGAGATGGAGCCCGATCCCGGGTTTGTGCATCCGCTGGTGCGCGACGTGGTGTACGACGATCTCCCGCCGGGCCGGCGCGGGGCCGACCACAAGCGCGCCGCGATCCTCCTCGACGCACAGGGCGTTCCAGCCGAGCGGCTTGCCGCGCATCTGCTGGCGAGCACGGCGGCGGGCGATCCGTGGATGGTCGAGCGTCTGCGGGCCGCCGCGGCAAGCGAACGCTCCCGCGGCGCGGCCACCGCGGCCGCGGCGCTGCTCGCGCGGGCGCTTGACGAGCCGCCGCCGGCGGCCGAGCGCGCCACGATCCTGTGCGACCTCGGTGCCGCGCGCATGCTTGCGGGCGATCTCTCGGGGACAACGGCACTCCGCGAGGTGCTCGCGCAGCCCGCGGGGCCGGGCGAGCAGGCTCGCGCCGCACTGCTCCTCGGTCGCCTGCTGGTGTTCGCTGGGGACAGCCGCGGGGCGGTGGAGGTCCTCACGCCGGCGGTGGAGGCGGCGTCGGAGGTCGACGCGCGCATGACGCTCGAGGCGGCGCTCATTGCCGCCGGCCTCGCGGACCGGACGCTGGAAGGCATCGCCGCGGAGCACACCGCCAGACTGCGCGCGAGCGCGCGGCCACCCACCCGGGCCGGTCGGCTCGTCGACGGGCTCCTCGCCTACGACGCGGCGGTTCGCGGCGAATCGGCCACGGAGACGATCGCGCTGGCGCGCGCGGCGCTGGCCCGCGAGCCGCTCTTCGACGAGCCGGTCGAGGACGTCGAGTTCGACGTCGTGCCAATGAGCATGCTGGCGATCAGCGACGCGCTCGAGGAGGCGGACGCCGCATATGCCGACATCGCGGACCGCCTCCTAGACGGCGGCCACGTGATCGCGTTCGGGACGGTGAGCGCGCTGCAGAGCTGGACGAGCTATCTGCGCGGAGAGCTGGCGAGCGCTGAGCTCCAAGCCCGCGACGCGCTGAGCGTCATCGCCGGCTCGCCCGCTCTCGTGGCGCCGGCCGGGTTCGCGCGAGGGCACCTCGCCGCGACCCTGGTGGCCCGCGGCCAACCGGAGGAGGCGGGACAGCTCCTGGGCGATCCCGAGCGTCTGGCCTCCTCATCGCTCACCTGGGATCGCAACAACCTGTACGTCGCCGGGCTGCTCGCCGGCAGCGAGGGGCGCTTCGATGACGCGAGCCGCTGGCTCTTGCGCTGCGGCGAGCTGCACGAGGAGCACGGCATCGTCAATCCCGCCTTCAGCGCCTGGCGCTCGGCCGCCGCGCTGGCGCTCGCCCGGATCGGGGAAGAGGCGCACGCGGCGGAGCTGGCCGCGGAGGAGGTCGCGCTCGCGCGGCGCTTCGGCGCCGCCCGGGCGATCGGCGTCGCGCTGCGGGCCGCCGGAGTGATCGCCACCGGCACGGACGGCCTCGCCCAGCTCGAGGAGTCGGTGTCGACGCTGCGCGAGTCACCCGCCGTACTGGAACGGGCGGAGTCGCTCGTGGCGTTCGGCGCTGCGCTGCGGCGGGCGGGCCAGCGGGCCGCGGCGCGCCCGGGGCTCAGCGAGGGGCTGGAGCTGGCGCTGCGGTGCGGCGCCGCACCGCTCGCCGAACGCGCGCGCGAGGAGCTGTTTGCCGCGGGCAGCCGTCCCCGAGCCGGGCTCCGACTCGGGCCCGACGCGCTCACCCCGTCCGAGCGACGGGTGGCGACCATGGCCTCCCAGGGACTGTCGAACCCCGAGATCGCCCAGAGGCTCTTCGTCACGCGCGCGACGGTGGAGTCGCACCTGCACGCCGCGTACCGCAAGCTCGGCATCGGCTCGCGTGAGGAGATTGCGGCCGCGCTCGGCGAATCTCAATGAGCCTCATTGATGCGAAGGGCGGCACGCCGCGCTTAGTGTCGGAGCGGTTATGCGCAGAGTCCTTGTCGCAACCGCTGTGGCGCTCGCGGCCATGCTTGGCGGGCAGGGCGTGCCGGTCGCCGAGGCGGCGACCTCGACGATCGGCTCCTGCACGACCGCCGGGCTCCAGGCGGCCGTCGCCGCCGGCGGAGACTGGGTGTTCGCCTGCAACGGGACGATCGAGACCCAGGCTCCCGCACCACCGAGCGGCTCGCCACCGGACACCGAGTGGCAGCACCCCTTCGTGCTGACGCCCGGCGAGACGCTGACGCTCAACGCCGACGGGCACTTCGTCACGATCGACGGCAACGAGGAGTCGCGGCTGTTCGTCGTCCCCGCGGGCGCGGTCCTGCGCCTGCGCGGCCTCACGCTGACGAACGGCGCGATGCTCGGCGACGGCACGTTCCTGCGCAAGTTCGGCGGCCTCGCAGGCGCGAGCGGCGACGACGGGGCGTTCAACGGCAACGGCACCCCCGGCTCGAGCGTGACCATGAACGGCGGGATCGGCAACCCCGGCGGCGCCGCCGACAGCGGTATCGCCGGCGAATCGATGAGCTCCCCTGACCAGGGCGGCGCGATCTACAGCGAGGGCACAGTCGAGCTCGATCACGTCACGCTCACCCAGAACACCGCGGGTCGCGGCAGCGGTGGCGCCGGCGGCCTGGGCGGCAGCGGCGGCAACGGAGGCGACGGCGGCGCCGGGTTCTGCAAATCCGGTGGCGGCGGCTCGGGCGGCAATGGAGCAAACGGCGGCGCCGGTGGCTCGGGCGCCGACGCGGGGACGGCCACGCCCGGCGAGGGCGGCGCGATCTACAACGCCGCGGGCGCCACGCTGCTGGTCACCGCCTCGAGCTTCTCGCACAACGTCGCGGTAGGCGGGAAGGGCGGCGACGGCGGCGCAGCCGGCAGCGGTGGCAGGGGCGGCGACGGCGGATCCGGCGGCAACGGCAACGTGGGCGGCGCGGGCGCAGAGGGCGCCGATGCCGGCGACCCGGGTGCGGCGAGCGCGGGCTCCGCGGGCCTTGGCGGGTCCATCTACAACGCAGGGACGGCGACGATCGGCGGCGGAACCACCTTCGCGTCCGACACGGCGCTGGGCGGCCTCGGTGGAATTGGTGCCGAGGGCGGCACGGGAGGCTTCGGCGGCGAGGGCGGAAGCGCCAGCGGCAACCCCTGCGGCGCGGCTGCGGGACCCGGTGGGAATGCCGCCCCATCGTCGACCGGCGGCACGCCCGGTAGAGAGGGAGGCGACGGCGAAGGGGGCGGAATATTCAACGCAGCGAGCGGCACGCTCACGCTGGCCGGCACCACCTCGCTGTCGAACGAGGTCGCGGAAGGCGGCAACGCCGGGAGCGGCGGTCGCGGCGGGGCCGGCGGTCACGGCGGCTTGGGTAGCACGGTGGGCGCCGACGGCACCGCGGCACCCGGTGGGGACGGTGGCAACGGCGGCGATGCGAACGGCGCCGCGGTGGACTCACTCGGCAGCCTCGCCATATCCTCGACCACCCTCGCCGGCGCGACGGGAACGTGCTTCAGCGGCACCCACGGCGCCGGCGGCAGCGGTGGGCAGAACCGCAACCTCACCACGGCGGCCGATGGCACCGATGGCAGTGACGGCAGTCAGTGCGACGCAAGCGGTGCGATCGCCCATTCCGGCTCGTTCACGACGCTTGCGCCCGGCGACGGCGAGCCGGTGATTGCACCGTTCCCATCGGGAGGAAGCGGCAGTGGCTCAGGCGGCGGCGGCTCGGGCACTGGCGGCGTTCCAGCTGTCCCGATCTCCCCTCTTCCCACTCCGCCGCAGATCGTTCTGCCGCAGATCGTTCCGTTCGTCTCGCTGCACGCGAAGAAGCTCGTGGCCGCCCCCAC
This sequence comes from Thermoleophilaceae bacterium, assembly GCA_025928345.1. GTDB lineage: Bacteria > Actinomycetota > Thermoleophilia > Solirubrobacterales > Thermoleophilaceae > JAICJR01. The sequence continues at coordinate 5,387 of JAICJR010000120.1, forward strand.
CGGCGTCCTCACTCTGACGGTCACGTGTCCAGCGGGCGGCGCGTCGTGTTCGGAGAAGCTCTCGCTCACCACGACCGTTCGCGTGCATGCCGCCAGGAAGGTGCGCACGGTCAAGCTCGGCTCGGTGCGGCTCTCGATCGCGCCCGGCCGATCGACGAAGGCCAGGCTCAAGCTCACGAAGACCGCGCGCACGCTGCTGAAGAAGACCCGCGGTCACCGCCTCAAGGCGACCCTCACGCTCACCGCCGGCCAGCGCGTCCAACGGACGCCCGTCACGCTGGCCCTCGCGCGCGCGAAGCGCTAGCCGCGGCTGCGCCGGTACCGGCCCGGCGCAGCCGCGTGTGACCCCTTGCTAGCGGATGACCGTCTTGCCCGGCTCCACGGAGATCTCGTGTCTCGTGCCGTCGCCCGGCCACGTCCACTGCACGTCGAGCTTGTTCGGGTCCGACGACTTGATCGAGGGCACCCAGCCGGCGCCGCTGCGAACGTCGTAGAGGGTCAGCACGCCGCCTGAGTTCTTCGCCACCAGGCAGCCGATGCCGCCGATCTCGTTCACGAGCAGCGACGAGCCGTCCGGCGCCGTCGGAAAGACGCCGATGGGGGTGGCGAACTCGGAGCAGAGCGTCCAGTCGTTCGTGGGGGTCGGGGCCGGGCTGGAGGTTGTCCCTCCGCCGCCGCCGCCTCCACCACCGCCGCCGCTGCCGCCGCCGCGCGCGAGCGCCGGCGAGGCGCTGGCCGCCAGGGCCATGGCGGCCGCAATGGCCGTTACGGAATGCCGTGAAAACTTCATGCGAGCTCCCTTGTGTGTCGCGTGTCGTGTCCCGCCGAAATGCGACGGCGGCGCCACTATCGGAGCTGTCCGGTCGGGGTCTCAACTGGACCTTGGTCCTACGACCCAGGGCGCCCGGATTCGGGTAGGCACAGTCACTCTGTTAAAAATGGCTCGCTCGTCCTCCACCGCCCGGGAGTAAGTCGTCAAATGGCCGACCGTGCCAGCCCGTTGCTCGAAGCGCACCGGTTCCTTCGCAGGGGACCTGTGTCCGAGGAGGGTTGGAGCCAGCTGGTGGCCAAGGACCGCGACTGGGAGCGCAGCTATCGCGGCCGCTGGGCGCACGACAAGGTGGTGCGCTCCACCCACGGCGTGAACTGCACGGGCTCGTGCTCGTGGAAGGTGTACGTGAAGGACGGCCTGATCACGTGGGAGTCGCAGGCCGTGGACTATCCGTCGACCGGCCCTGACATGCCCGAGTACGAGCCGCGCGGCTGTCCCCGCGGCGCGTCGTTCTCCTGGTACACGTACTCGCCGCTGCGGCTGAAGTACCCGTACGTCCGCGGCAGCCTGCTCGCGATGTTCCGCGAGGCCCGCCGGCGGCTCGGCGATCCGGTTGACGCCTGGGCCGAGATCGTGGACGACCCGGAGCGCTCGCGCCTCTACCGCCGCCAGCGCGGCAAGGGCGGCTTCGTGCGCGCGTCGTGGGACGAGGTTGTGGAGATCGTTGCGGCTGCGCACGTGCACACGATCAAGCGCCACGGGCCGGACCGCTGCGTGGGCTTCACGCCGATCCCCGCGATGTCGATGGCCTCGTATGCCGCGGGCACGCGCTTCCTGTCGCTGATCGGCGGCGTGATCCTCTCGTTCTACGACTGGTATGCCGACCTTCCGCCCTCCTCCCCCCAGGTCTTCGGCGACCAGACCGACGTGCCGGAGTCGGGCGACTGGTTCAACTCGGGCTACCTGATCATCTGGGGGACGAACATCCCCACCACGCGCACGCCGGACGCCCACTTCATGGTGGAGGCGCGCTACCGCGGGCAGAAGGTCGTGGTCGTCTCACCGGACTACGCGGAGCACACGAAGTTCGCCGACCACTGGCTCGCCGGCGCGCCAGGGTCCGACGGCGCGATGGCGATGGCGATGGGCCACGTGATCCTCAAGGAGTTCTACGTGGACCGCGAGGTGCCGTACTTCCGCGACTACGCGCGCCGCTTCACGGACCTACCGATGCTCGTGACGCTGCGCGAGCGGGAGGACGGCGCGCACGTGCCGGACCGGCTGCTGCGCGCGTCCGACATCGGCGAGGACGAGGAGAACGCCGAGTGGAAGCCGGTGTTGATCGACGAGCGCACGGGCAAGCCGGCCGTGCCGAACGGCTCGGTGGGACACCGCTACGGCGAGCCCGGCCGCTGGAACCTCAAGCTCGACGGCGTGGAGCCGCTGCTCACCGTGTTCGACCGCGCGGAGGAGCGCGTGGCGGTGGACCTCCCGCGCTTCGACGAGGGCGAGCGCGAGCGCGGCGCTGCAATGAGGCGCGGCGTGCCGGCGGTGCGCGTGGGCGGGAAGCTCGTGACCACCGTGCTCGACCTGCTGCTCGCGCAGTACGGCGTGGCGCGCGACGGGCTGCCCGGCGAGTGGCCCGCCGACTACGACGACCCTGCTCCCGCCACCCCCGCCTGGCAGGAGGCGATCAGCGGCGTGGACCGCCATCTCGTGGCGCGCGTGGGCCGCGAGTTCGCGCGCAACGCCGAGCGCACGCAGGGCCGCTCGATGATCGCGATGGGCGCGGGCACCAACCACTGGTTCCACTCCGACGAGACCTACCGGACCTTCCTCGCGCTCGTGATGCTGTGCGGCTGCGAGGGCGTGAACGGCGGCGGCTGGGCGCACTACGTGGGCCAGGAGAAGGTGCGCCCGCTCGCGGGCTGGCAGACGGTGGCGTTCGCGCTCGACTGGGTGCGGCCGCCGCGCCACCAGTCCGGCACGCCCTTCTTCTACCTCGCAAGCGGTCAGTGGCGCTACGAGAAGGTCCAGCCCGCCGACGTCGCCTCCGCGCTCGGCACTGGAGTGTTCGACGGGATGCACATCGCGGACGTGAACGCGCTCGGCGCGCGGCTGGGCTGGCTGCCCTCGTTCCCGAGCTTCGATCGCAGCACGCTCGACCTCGTGGACGAGGCGCGCGAGAAGGGCGTGGAGGTGTCAGACCACGTGGTGAGCGAGCTGCGCGACGGCAAGCTGGGCTTCGCCTGCGAGGACCCGGACGCGCCGGACAACCACCCCAAGGTGATGACGGTCTGGCGCTCGAACCTGCTCGGCTCGTCCGGCAAGGGCCACGAGTACTTCCTCAAGCACATGCTCGGCACGACGGAGAACGCGGTGCGCGCGGAGGAGACGCCGCCGGAGCTCCGCCCGCGCGACGTGAAGTGGCGCGATGCGTCGCCAGACGGCAAGCTCGATCTCCTCACCACCGTCGACTTCCGGATGACGAGCAACGCGCTCTTCTCGGACGTGGTGCTGCCGGCGGCCACCTGGTACGAGAAGTACGACCTCTCCTCCACGGACCTCCACCCGTTCGTGCACACGTTCAACCAGGCAGTGCCGCCGCCGTGGGAGAACAAGACCGACTGGGAGACGTTCAAGCGCGTGGCGGAGCGCTTCAGCGAGCTCGCGGAGAAGCACCTCGGCAAGCGCTCGGACGTGATCGCGGCACCGCTCCTTCACGACTCGGCCGACGAGATCGCCCAGCCCCTCGGCGAGGTGCGCGACTGGCGCGCCGGCGAGTGCGAGCCCATCCCCGGCAAGACGATGCCGAAGCTGATCGTGGTGGAGCGCGACTACCCCGCCGTGGCGGACAAGTGGAAGGCGCTGGGTCCGCTCGTGGAGCAGCTGGGCACCCAGGTGAAGGGGGCGAACTGGGTGGCCGACGAGGAGGTGGAGCACCTGCGCGCGCAGAACGGCGCGGTGCGCGGCGGCGCGGCGGACGGCCGGCCGTCGCTCGCGCGCGTGGAGGAGGCGTGCGAGGCGATCCTCACCCTGTCCGGCACCACCAACGGGCGGCTCGCCACCGAGGGCTTCCGCAGCCTCGAGCGCAGCTGCGGCGTGCCGCTCGCCGACCTCTCGGGCACGCGCGAGGCCGACCGCATCAGCTTCCAAGACGCGCAGATCCAGCCGCGCACAGTGATCACCTCGCCCGAGTGGTCGGGCATCGAGGCGCACGGCCGCCGCTACGCGCCGTTCACGATCAACGTGGAGCGCGAGAAGCCCTGGCACACGCTCAGCGGCCGCATGCAGTTCTACTTGGACCACGAGTGGATGCTCGAGCTCGGCGAGGGGCTGCCCGTGTACAGGCCGCCGCTCCACTACCGCGCGATCTTCGGCGACCAGCGCGCCGGTGCGGACGAGGGCCGCACCGAGCTCACGCTCAACTACCTGACGCCGCACTCCAAGTGGTCGATCCACTCCGAGTACCAGGACAACCTGCACATGCTCACGCTGTTCCGCGGCGGCGGAATGCTGTGGGTGAGCCGCGAGGACGCCGAGGCGCTCGACATCCACGACAACGACTGGGTGGAGGCCTATAACCGCAACGGCGTGATCGCCTGCCGGGCGACGGTGACCCATCGCGTGCCGCAGGGCACCTGCATGATGTACCACGCGAAGGACCGCCACCTCAACGTGCCGCTCACCGAGCTGCAGGGCAAGCGCGGCGGCACCGACAACTCGGCCACGCGCATCGTGATGAAGCCCACGCACTTCATCGGCGGCTACGCGCAGCTCTCCTTCGGCTTCAACTACTACGGCCCCACGGGCTCCCAGCGCGACGAGATCGTGGTTCTTCGAAAGCGCGAGGCGGAGGTGGTGTTTCAGTGACCATCCGTGCGCAGGTGGCGATGGTGATGAACCTCGACAAGTGCATCGGCTGCCACACCTGTTCGGTCACCTGCAAGCAGGTGTGGACCAACCGGCCGGGCGCCGAGTACATGTGGTTCAACGACGTGGAGACGAAGCCGGGCGTGGGCTACCCGCGCCGCTGGGAGGACAACGACCACTGGAAGGGCGGCTGGGAGCTGAACAAGAAGGGCAAGCTCAAGCTGAAGGCCGGCGGGCAGATCAAGAAGCTGCTCACGATCTTCGCCAACCCCAACCTGCCGCAGATCGACGACTACTACGAGCCCTGGACCTACGACTACGAGAAGCTGATCACCGCGCCGCTCTCAGAGCACGACCCGGTGGCGCGGGCACGGTCGCAGCTCACCGGCAAGGCACTCCAGGAGATCCAGTGGGGGCCGAACTGGGACGACAACCTCGCCGGCACCTACGAGCGCATGGACGAGGACCCGCTCACGCGCGGCATCCAGGACCAGGTGAAGGCCACCTACGAGCAGGCGTTCATGTTCTACCTGCCGCGCATCTGCGAGCACTGCCTCAACCCGTCATGCGTGGCGTCGTGCCCGTCCGGCGCCATGTACAAGCGCGAGGAGGACGGCATCGTCCTCGTGAACCAGGAGAAGTGCCGGGGCTGGCGCTTCTGCGTGAGCGGCTGCCCCTACAAGAAGGTCTACTTCAACCACCGCACCGGCAAGGCGGAGAAGTGCACCTTCTGCTA